>NZ_JAJNSC010000034.1:0-25242 GCF_027497975.1 Streptococcus sp. SM5
AAGGGGATAAAATGGCTCAAATTAAAATTACTTTGACTAAGTCTCCAATCGGACGCATTCCATCACAACGTAAAACTGTTGTAGCACTTGGACTTGGCAAATTGAACAGCTCTGTTATTAAAGAAGATAACGCTGCTATCCGTGGTATGATCACTGCAGTATCTCACCTGGTAACAGTTGAAGAAGTAAACTAATAAAATTTTAGGGGATGTGCATAAGACCATCCCCTAAAACTAGATATAGTCATCTTAAATGACTCAGTATAGGCGAGTTGATAGTTGAGACAACCTTTTCTCTCTTATCGGCGCTAGCATTTTACAAAAGAGGAGAAAATATATAATGAAACTTCATGAATTGAAACCTGCAGAAGGTTCTCGTAAAAATCGTAACCGTGTAGGTCGTGGTACTTCATCAGGTAACGGTAAAACATCTGGTCGTGGTCAAAAAGGTCAAAAAGCTCGTAGCGGTGGCGGAGTACGCCTTGGTTTTGAAGGTGGACAAACTCCATTGTTCCGTCGTCTTCCAAAACGTGGATTTACAAACATCAACGCTAAAGAATATGCTATTGTAAACCTTGATCAATTGAACGCCTTTGATGACGGTGCTGAAGTAACTCCAGTGGTACTTGTAGAATCAGGAATTGTTAAAGCTGAAAAATCAGGTATTAAGATTCTTGGTAACGGTGAGTTGACTAAGAAGTTGACTGTTAAAGCTGCTAAATTCTCTAAATCAGCTGAAGAAGCTATCACTGCTAAAGGTGGTTCAGTTGAAGTCATCTAAGAGAGGTGACCTATGTTTTTTAAATTACTGAGAGAAGCACTCAAAGTTAAACAAGTGCGATCAAAAATTTTATTTACAATTTTTATTGTCCTTGTATTTCGTATCGGAACTAGTATCACTGTTCCTTGGGTAAATGCCAATAGCTTAAACGCTTTGAGCGGTTTATCCTTCTTAAATATGTTAAGCTTGGTGTCAGGTAATGCCATGAAAAACTTCTCAGTTTTTGCGCTTGGTGTTAGTCCTTACATTACCGCTTCAATCGTTGTTCAACTTCTACAAATGGATTTATTGCCAAAGTTTGTAGAGTGGGGGAAACAAGGGGAAGTTGGTCGAAGAAAGTTAAATCAAGCAACTCGATATATTGCGCTTGTACTTGCATTTGTTCAATCTATCGGAATTACTGCTGGATTTAACGCTCTTTCAGGAGCTAAACTTTTAACTACTGACTTGACTCCGCAAGTTTTTATTATGATTGGTATCATTTTAACTGCGGGAAGTATGATAGTAACTTGGTTGGGAGAGCAGATTACAGATAAAGGATACGGTAACGGTGTGTCAATGATCATCTTTGCCGGAATTGTTGCTTCAATTCCTGACATGATTAAAGGCATCTATGTTGATTACTTTGTCAATGTACCGAGTGATCGCTTCACTTCGTCACTAATCTTTGTTGGTATTTTAATTGTTGCAGTTTTGTTGATTATCTATTTCACAACGTACGTGCAACAAGCTGAATACAAAATCCCAATCCAATATACAAAGGTAGCACAGGGTGCACCATCTAGTTCATATCTTCCATTGAAGATAAATCCAGCTGGAGTTATTCCTGTTATCTTTGCTAGTTCCATTACAGCAGCGCCAGCAGCAATACTTCAGTTTGTAAGTGCAACTGGACTAAACTGGGAATGGGTTCGTACTGCTCAAGAGATGTTATCTACATCAGCGCCTACAGGAATTGCTTTGTATGCTCTGCTAATTATTCTCTTCACTTTCTTCTATACATTCGTACAGATTAATCCAGAGAAAGCTGCAGAAAACTTACAAAAGAGTGGGGCCTATATCCACGGTGTCCGTCCTGGTAAAGGAACAGAAGAGTATATGTCAAAACTTCTTCGTCGCCTTGCAACAGTAGGTTCACTTTTCCTTGGTGTGATTTCTATCTTACCAATCGTAGCTAAAGATTTATTTGGTCTCTCAGAAGTTGTCGCTTTTGGGGGAACAAGTTTGCTAATCATTATCTCTACAGGTATTGAAGGAATTAAGCAGTTAGAAGGATATCTATTGAAACGTAAATATGTTGGCTTCATGGATAGAACAGAATAAATGTAATAGAAATATTCATTCACTATTACTTAGAGAGTGGAGTGTAAAAATCAAAGACCTTGTCAGATTTTTTACTCCTCTCTTCTATTTTGTTTTTAAGTAAGAGTAGAAAAATATTTGTACTTCTACTTAAAAATAAAATAAGGAGATTAAATCATGAATCTTTTGATTATGGGATTACCTGGAGCAGGTAAAGGCACACAAGCAGCAAAGATTGTAGAACAATTTAACGTTGCCCATATCTCTACAGGGGATATGTTCCGTGCAGCTATGGCCAACCAAACCGAAATGGGTGTTCTTGCTAAATCTTATATCGATAAAGGAGAGCTAGTTCCAGATGAAGTTACAAATGGCATCGTCAAAGAACGTTTGGCTCAAGATGATATTAAGGAAAGAGGATTCCTTTTGGATGGTTTCCCACGTACTATTGAACAAGCGCATGCTTTGGATCAAATTTTAGCAGATCTTGGTATTGAACTCGAAGGGGTTATTAATATCGAAGTGAACCCGGATTCACTCTTGGAACGATTGAGCGGTCGTATTATCCACCGTGTCACTGGAGAAACTTTCCATAAGGTATTTAATCCACCAGTTAATTATAAAGAGGAAGATTATTACCAACGAGAAGACGATAAACCAGAGACTGTCAAGCGTCGTTTAGATGTGAATATCGCTCAAGGTGAACCTATTATTGCTTACTATCGCAACAAAGGTTTGGTGCACGATATCCAAGGAAACAAGGATATTAATGAAGTCTTTGCAGATATCGAAAAAGTATTGACAAATTTGAAATAAAAGCGTTTTTCATGCTTGCAAAATGTCTCTACAAATGTTATACTGAGTTAGTCTGACTTATAATTGTTGTCTCTGTGTCTAGAGGCATCAAATCGAAATTTATGGAGGTACTTTTGCGTGGCAAAAGACGATGTGATTGAAGTTGAAGGTAAAGTAGTTGATACTATGCCTAATGCAATGTTTACGGTTGAACTTGAAAATGGACATCAGATTTTAGCAACAGTTTCTGGTAAAATTCGTAAAAACTATATTCGTATTTTAGCGGGAGATCGTGTTACTGTTGAAATGAGTCCATACGACTTGACACGTGGACGTATCACTTACCGCTTTAAATAATCGAAAAACTTGGAGGGATAAGAAATGAAAGTAAGACCATCGGTCAAACCAATTTGCGAATACTGTAAAGTAATTCGTCGTAATGGTCGTGTTATGGTAATTTGCCCAGCGAATCCAAAACACAAACAACGTCAAGGATAAGATAGAAAGGAGAAAACATGGCTCGTATTGCTGGAGTTGATATTCCAAATGACAAACGCGTAGTTATCTCATTGACTTATGTCTATGGTATCGGACTTGCAACATCTCAAAAGATTTTGGCAGCTGCTGGAGTTTCAGAAGATATTCGTGTTCGTGATCTTACATCTGATCAAGAAGATGCTATCCGTCGTGAAGTGGATGCAATCAAAGTTGAAGGTGACCTTCGTCGTGAAGTGAACTTGAACATCAAACGTTTGATGGAAATCGGTTCATACCGTGGAATCCGTCACCGTCGTGGACTTCCTGTCCGTGGACAAAACACTAAAAACAACGCTCGCACTCGTAAAGGTAAAGCTGTTGCGATTGCTGGTAAGAAAAAATAATATAGGAGGTAAAAGTCTTGGCTAAACCAACACGTAAACGTCGTGTGAAGAAGAATATCGAATCTGGTATTGCTCATATTCACGCTACATTTAATAACACTATTGTTATGATTACTGATGTGCATGGTAATGCAATTTCTTGGTCATCAGCTGGTGCTCTTGGTTTTAAAGGTTCTCGTAAATCTACACCATTTGCTGCTCAAATGGCTTCAGAAGCTGCTGCTAAATCTGCACAAGAACACGGTCTTAAATCAGTTGAAGTTACTGTAAAAGGTCCAGGTTCTGGTCGTGAGTCAGCTATTCGTGCTCTTGCTGCCGCTGGTCTTGAAGTAACAGCAATTCGTGATGTGACTCCAGTGCCACACAATGGTGCTCGTCCTCCAAAACGTCGCCGTGTATAATCATTACCTTTACACTGCTTTTCGTTTAAGAGGGAGTAACTAAATGATCGAGTTTGAAAAACCAAATATAACAAAAATTGATGAAAATAAAGATTATGGCAAGTTTGTAATCGAACCACTTGAACGTGGTTATGGTACAACACTTGGTAACTCTCTTCGTCGTGTACTTCTTGCTTCTCTTCCAGGAGCGGCTGTTACCTCTATCGATATCGATGGTGTACTACATGAATTTGATACGATTCCAGGTGTTCGTGAAGACGTGATGCAAATCATTCTGAACATTAAAGGAATTGCGGTTAAATCTTATGTAAAAGACGAAAAGATCATTGAACTTGATGTTGAAGGACCTGCTGAAGTAACAGCTGGAGACATTTTAACTGATAGTGACATTGAAATCGTAAATCCAGATCATTATCTTTTCACAATCGGTGAGGGTTCATCATTTAAAGCGACTATGACTGTTAACAGTGGTCGTGGATATGTACCTGCTGATGAAAACAAGAGAGATAATGCACCTGTTGGAACACTTGCTGTAGATTCTATTTATACACCAGTTACAAAAGTCAACTATCAAGTTGAACCTGCTCGTGTAGGAAGCAATGATGGTTTCGACAAATTAACCCTTGAAATCTTAACAAATGGAACAATTATTCCAGAAGATGCTTTAGGGCTTTCAGCACGTATTTTGACTGAACACCTTGATTTGTTTACAAATCTTACAGAAATTGCCAAGTCAGCAGAAGTGATGAAAGAAGCAGATACTGAATCGGACGACCGTATTTTGGAACGTACGATTGAGGAACTTGATTTGTCTGTGCGTTCATATAACTGTTTAAAACGTGCTGGTATCAATACTGTGCATGATTTGACAGAAAAATCTGAAGCAGAGATGATGAAAGTAAGAAATCTTGGACGCAAGAGTTTGGAAGAAGTGAAACTCAAACTCATTGATTTGGGTCTTGGATTAAAAGATAAATAAAGGAGGAATACATGGCTTACCGTAAACTAGGACGCACTAGCTCACAACGTAAAGCAATGCTTCGCGATTTGACAACTGACCTTTTGATCAACGAATCAATCGTGACAACTGAAGCTCGTGCTAAAGAAATCCGTAAAACTGTTGAAAAAATGATTACTCTAGGTAAACGTGGTGATTTGCATGCACGTCGTCAAGCTGCTGCTTTTGTACGTAATGAAATCGCATCTGAAAACTATGATGAATCAACTGATAAGTATACTTCTACTACAGCACTTCAAAAATTGTTCTCAGAAATCGCACCTCGTTATGCTGAACGTAACGGTGGATACACTCGTATCCTTAAGACTGAACCACGTCGTGGTGATGCAGCGCCAATGGCGATTATCGAATTAGTATAAAATCATCAATTTTGTTGAGTGTTATGATGATGGAGTCTTGTGGCTCTTAGTCTAGCTCTGGTCTACCGCTAGGATTTATATCCTAGCGGGAACACTCATCATAAGATGATAGGGTAGACGCTTGTTTACGAAATTGTTTTTAGCTTAAGAACAATTTCGTAAGCAGGCGTTTTTGCGTATTTTTATCTGAAATATGCTATACTAGTGAAATAGAAAACCAAAATACTTCAGTTTGTCTAAATTTAATGAGTAGAGGGTAAGTATGAAAGCTATTATTACAGTAATTGGTAAAGATAAATCTGGGATTGTTGCTGGTGTAGCAACAAAGATTGCAGAGTTAGGATTGAATATTGATGATATTTCACAGACTGTTTTGGATGAGTATTTTACGATGATGGCTGTTGTTTCTAGTGCTAATAAACAGGATTTCACCTATCTTCGTAATGAATTTGAAGCCTTTGGTCAGACCTTGAATGTTAAGATTAATATTCAAAGTGCAGCGATTTTTGATGCTATGTATAATATCTAGGAGGTAATGATGGATATTAGACAAGTTACAGAAACTATTGCAATGATTGAAGAGCAAAATTTCGATATTCGTACCATCACCATGGGGATTTCGCTTTTGGATTGTATCGATCCAGATATTAATCGTGCTGCTGAGAAAATTTACAAAAAAATAACTACTAAGGCGGCAAATTTAGTCATTGTCGGTGATGAAATCGCTGCTGAGTTAGGTATACCCATTGTCAATAAACGTGTATCAGTAACACCAATCTCCCTAATTGGTGCTGCTACAGATGCAACAGACTATGTACCGTTAGCCAAAGCTTTGGATAGAGCAGCAAAAGAAATTGGTGTTGATTTTATTGGTGGTTTTTCTGCCTTGGTTCAAAAAGGCTACCAAAAAGGAGATGAAATACTGATCAACTCGATTCCACGTGCCTTAGCTGAAACTGATAAAGTTTGTTCTTCAGTAAATATTGGATCAACTAAGTCTGGAATCAATATGACAGCAGTTGCAGATATGGGACGAATCATTAAGGAAACTGCTAGTCTTTCTGATATGGGAGCTGCTAAACTAGTCGTTTTTGCCAATGCAGTTGAAGACAATCCTTTTATGGCAGGAGCCTTTCATGGTGTTGGCGAAGCTGATGTTATTATTAATGTTGGTGTTTCAGGTCCTGGTGTAGTCAAACGTGCCTTAGAAAAAGTTCGTGGGAAAAGCTTTGATGTAGTGGCAGAGACTGTTAAAAAGACAGCCTTCAAGATTACTCGGATTGGTCAATTAGTTGGCCAGATGGCTAGTGAAAGACTAGGAGTTGATTTTGGGATTGTTGATTTGAGTTTAGCACCTACTCCTGCAGTGGGGGATTCTGTAGCTCGGGTCCTCGAGGAAATGGGACTTGAAACAGTTGGGACTCATGGGACCACTGCCGCTTTAGCTCTTTTAAACGACCAAGTAAAAAAAGGCGGAGTAATGGCTTGCAACCAAGTCGGTGGTCTGTCAGGTGCTTTTATCCCAGTTTCAGAGGATGAGGGTATGATAGCTGCGGTGCAGAATGGTTCCCTAAATCTTGAGAAATTAGAAGCCATGACAGCTATCTGTTCAGTTGGTTTGGATATGATTGCTATCCCTGAAGATACACCTGCCGAAACCATTGCGGCCATGATCGCGGATGAGGCAGCAATTGGTGTCATTAATATGAAAACAACGGCTGTTCGTATCATTCCAAAGGGTAAAGAAGGCGATATGATTGAGTTTGGAGGCCTATTGGGGACGGCGCCAGTAATGAAGGTCAACGGGGCTTCATCAGTCGACTTTATTGCTCGTGGAGGTCAAATTCCGGCTCCAATCCATAGTTTTAAAAATTAATAAAAAAATAAAATGGTTTAAGGTCAATTTAAGGATAAGTGTGTATACTATAATCATTAAATAAAGACCTCCTAACTTTATTTAATAGAAATCCTAAACTTTTTCATAATAATCTCCTACAAAAGCCACTCGTAAGAGTGGCTTTTGTTTTATAGTCTCAAAAAGTAGTAAAATCTCATTTATTCTAATTAATTTTTTAAAATGGTTACTTTTTTGTAGTCAAATCAGTCTAAAACCTTGCCATGATTGGCTTTTTGAAAAATTATGGTATAATAGTAGTAGTTTTATTAGATGGAGTAGGATTTTTGAGAAAAAGCTTTCGTGTAAAAAAAGAGAAAGATTTTAATGCAATATTTCAAGAAGGGAAAAGTGTAGCTAATCGTAAATTTGTTGTTTACCGATTAGAAAACAGTGAGCAACATTTTAGAGTTGGTTTATCCGTCAGTAAAAAATTAGGAAATGCTGTGACGAGAAACCAAATTAAAAGAAGAATTCGCCATGTTCTGATTGCGCATAAGGATCAGATAATCGAGAATCTCGATTTTGTTGTAATTGCCCGCAAAGGTGTAGAAGAAATGAACTACGCCGAGATAGAGAAAAACCTACTACATGTACTGAGATTAGCAAATATATACCAGGAAGGAAATGAGAGTGAAGAAGAAATTACAATTGACTAGTTTGTTAGGTTTGTCCTTGTTGGTAATGACTGCTTGTACAACTAGTGAAGTGTCTGCTGATTCGACCGATTTTTGGAGTAGACTTGTTTATTTTTTTGCTGAAACCATTCGTTTTTTGTCATTTGATGTAAGCATTGGTCTAGGGATTATTCTGTTCACAGTCTTGATCAGAACAATACTATTACCAGTCTTTCAAACACAAATGGTGGCATCCAGAAAAATGCAAGAGGCGCAACCTCTTATCAAAGAATTACGCGAGCGGTATCCGGGGCGCGATATGGAAAGTCGTACCAAGCTGGATCAGGAAACACGTAAACTATTTAAAGAATTAGGCATAAAGCAATCTGCATCATTTTGGCCACTCTTGATTCAGATGCCAATTCTGTTGGCTCTTTTCCAAGCTTTATCAAACGTAGATTTTTTGAAGACTGGGCATTTCTTGTGGTTCAATTTAGGTGGAGCTGATACAACTTTCGTATTACCTATTTTGGCCGCCCTATTTACCTTCCTCAGTAGCTGGCTTTCAAATAAAGCCTTGCCTGAGAAAAATGGTGCTATGACGGGTATGATGTATGGGATGCCTGTCATAATCTTCTTTTTTGCAATATCTGCTCCAAGTGGTGTCGCTCTGTACTGGGCGGTTTCAAATGCTTATCAAGTATTGCAAACCTATATTTTGAACAATCCTTTCAAGATTATTGCTGAACGCGAAGCTGGAGTTCAAGCTAAGAAAGATTTAGAAGTTAAGAAAAGAAAAGCTTTGAAAAAAGCACAGAAAAAGAAAAAGTAAGGAGGAATCTAGTAATGGTATTATTTACAGGTTCAACTGTTGAAGAAGCAATCCAGAATGGATTAAAAGAATTAGAAATTCCTAGAATGAAAGCTCATATCAAAGTTATTTCTAGAGAGAAAAATGGATTTTTGGGTCTTTTTGGTAAAAAACCAGCCCAGGTTGATATTGAGCCAATCAGCGAGACGACAGTCGTAAAAGCTAATCAGCAAGCTATCAAAGGCGTTCCAAAAGAAATCAATGAACAAAATGAGCCCGTTAAGACAGTGAGTGAAGCAACAGTTGACTTAGGTCATGTGGTTGAAGCTATTAAGAAAATTGAAGAAGAGGGTCAAGGGGTATCTGACGAAGTTAAGGCTGAAATTTTGAAAAACGATAAAGAAGCTAGCACTATTTTGGAAGAAACTGGACATATCGAAATTTTGAAAGACTTGCAACCTGAAGAAGTTGAAGAACAATCAGAAGCTAACCAAGTTACGGAAGCTGATGAGAGCTCTAATCTTGAGGACCTTGGCATTCAGGTAGAGGCAACCTATGATATAGATCAAGTCGTTGAAGATGTGACTGGTTATGTTCAAGGAATCATTGATGATATGGATGTAGAAGGGGCCATTTCAAGCACTTCTAATCGTCGTTCAATCAATATGCAGATTGATACAAATGAGCCAGGGCGTATCATTGGATACCATGGTAAAGTTTTGAAATCTCTTCAACTTTTGGCACAAAATTATCTTTATAACCGTTATTCAAAAACTTTCTACATCACTATCAATGTTAATGATTATGTAGAGCATCGTGCAGAAGTTTTACAGAGTTATGCTCAAAAACTAGCGACACGAGCTCTTGAAGAAGGGCGTAGTCAAATGACAGATCCGATGTCAAGTAGTGAACGAAAAATTATCCACCGTATTATTTCACGTATGGAGGGACTCACTAGTTATTCAGAAGGTGACGAACCGAACCGTTACGTAGTTGTCGATACAGAGTAAAATAGAAATAAAAATCAGGGTTTCCCTGATTTTTCTAATATAGAAGGAAGCAAATGAGAGAAATAAAGGATTATCTTATTCACGAAGGAGAACAGTATCGGAGTCCCGAGAAGGCTGGGGATGCCAAAGATAGAATGCTATCTCTAAGAAAAAAAGGCCAGGTGGCACGAAAAACATTTACTCAAATAGCCAAACTTTTTCAAGAAATGTATTCTGATTGGGACTTGCATCCGACTAGTCAGTGGATGAATCAAGCTCAACGTCTTCGTCCTCATTTTTGGGCCTATTTACAGTCAGATGGATCAGTTGCAGATCCAATGCTGGCCCTCCGTTTATACGGAAATACGAATAATTTTGGGATTTCCCTTGAAGTCAGCTTTATTGAAAGGAAGAGGGATGAGAATTCATTGATGAAACAAGCAAAGGTATTGACTATTCCAGTGACCCAAAGGGTATATTATTGGGTTCAGGAAAATGGTGAGAGCTATAGAATAGAAGCTACAGAAGAAAATAGAAACTTCTTACAGAATCAGCTGGATAGTCGTAGGATTCGTAAAGTATTAGTTAAGACCAATGTTCCTATTAGTTCTGAAACTAGCATTGAAGTGTTACTAGTAGATTTAGAAAAAGCTTATCAGAGGTTATTGCCCTACTATCAAGCTACTAGGAGTTAAGCTCTTCGGGCTAGCCATTTTATAGTAAATTGTATTATTGCTATTCTATCTGTTTTTTCATATAATAGTAGAATAGGGTATGTGATAAACTTATCACCTTAAATAGAAAGGAAATTCTATGTCAAATCTATCTGTTAATGCTATTCGTTTCTTAGGTATTGACGCTATTAACAAAGCTAATTCAGGTCACCCAGGGGTGGTTATGGGTGCAGCTCCGATGGCTTACAATCTTTTTACAAAAAATCTTCGTATCAATCCAGCACAGCCAAACTGGATTAACCGTGACCGTTTTATTCTTTCAGCAGGTCATGGATCAATGCTCCTCTATGCTCTTCTTCACCTATCTGGATTTGAAGATGTAAGCATGGATGAAGTGAAGAACTTCCGTCAATGGGGCTCAAAAACCCCAGGGCATCCAGAGTTCGGTCATACAGCAGGAGTTGATGCGACTACAGGTCCTCTTGGACAAGGAATTGCGACTGCGACAGGTTTTGCTCAAGCAGAACGTTTCCTTGCAGCTAAATATAATCGTGAAGGCTACAATATCTTTGATCACTATACTTATGTCATCTGTGGAGATGGGGATTTGATGGAAGGTGTATCCAGTGAAGCAGCTTCATACGCAGGTTTGCAAAAACTAGACAAGTTGATTGTTCTCTACGATTCAAATGACATTAACTTAGATGGTGAAACAAAAGATTCATTTACAGAAAATGTTCGCGCTCGTTACGATGCTTATGGTTGGCATACAGTTTTAGTAGAAGATGGGACAGACTTAGAAGCTATTCAAGCAGCTATCGAAGAAGCTAAGGCTTCAGGGAAACCATCCTTGATTGAAGTTAAAACAATCATTGGTTATGGTTCTCCTAATAAGCAAGGGACAAATGGAGTGCACGGTGCTCCTCTTGGTGCTGATGAAACTGCAGCAACCCGTCAAGCGCTTGGTTGGGACTATGAGCCTTTTGAAATCCCAGCGGAAGTTTATGCAGACTTCAAAGAAAATGTGGCGGACCGAGGTGCATCAGCATATGAAGCATGGACAAAACTAGTTGCAGATTATAAAGAAACTTACCCAGAACTGGCATCAGAAGTGGAAGCAATCATTGATGGACGTGATCCAGTTGACTTGAAGCCAGAAGATTTCCCAGTGCTAGAAAATGGTTTCTCTCAAGCAACTCGTAATTCTAGCCAAGATGCTTTGAATGTTATAGCAGAAAAAATGCCAAACTTTTTAGGTGGTTCTGCCGATCTTGCTCATTCAAATATGACTTACATCAAAACTGACGGACTTCAGGACGATGCAAATCGCCTGAACCGTAATATCCAATTTGGTGTTCGTGAATTTGCAATGGGTACTGTTTTGAACGGAATGGCTCTTCATGGCGGACTTCGTGTTTATGGTGGAACATTCTTCGTATTCTCAGACTACTTGAAAGCGGCTGTACGTTTGTCAGCCTTGCAAGGTCTTCCTGTAACTTATGTCTTTACCCATGATTCAATCGCTGTTGGTGAGGATGGACCAACTCATGAACCGATTGAACATTTGGCAGGTCTTCGTGCTATTCCAAACTTGAATGTTTTCCGTCCAGCAGATGCGCGTGAAACTCAAGCAGCTTGGTACCTAGCAGTGAAGAGTGAAAAGACACCAACTGCCCTCGTCTTGACTCGTCAAAACTTGACTGTTGAGGAAGGAACAGACTTTGATAAGGTTGCGAAAGGTGCTTATGTTGTCTATGAAAATGCAGCAGACTTTGACACGATTTTGATTGCAACAGGTTCAGAAGTGAACCTAGCTGTTGCAGCTGCTAAGGAATTGGCAAGTCAAGGTGGAAAAGTTCGCGTAGTCAGCATGCCATCTACGGATGTCTTTGATGCACAAGATGCCGCATACAAAGAAGAAATCCTACCAAATGCGATTCGTCGCCGTGTGGCGGTTGAAATGGGAGCGACTCAAAACTGGTACAAATACGTTGGTCTTGATGGAGCAGTTCTCGGTATTGATACATTTGGAGCATCTGCCCCAGCTTCAAAAGTGTTGGCAGAGTATGGATTTACAGTTGAAAACTTAGTAGAACTTGTAAACAACTTGAAATAAGAAAAATCAGAGCTTTGCTCTGGTTTTTTATTGACCTAAAACTAAGGTGCAATCTTGTAAAAAATAGTGAAATTTGATATAGTAGTTTTATCTGAATTACAAAGGAGAAAAAATAATGGGTGGGAATTTAACATTCTTGATTATGCTTGTTTTGATGTTTGCCTTGATGTTCTTTATGCAACGTTCTCAAAAGAAACAAGCTGAAAAACGCATGGAGAGTCTCAATAAACTTCAAAAAGGCTATGAAGTCATTACTATCGGTGGTTTATACGGTACAGTTGATGAAGTTGATACCGAAAACAGAACGATCGTACTTGATGTAGACGGAGTTTACTTGACTTTTGAACTTGGAGCTATTAAAACTGTGTTACCAATCAAAGAAGCTATTACTCCTGAGGGAGCAGTGATCGAAGAGGGTAGTGCAATTGAAGACTAAAACGGGGTGGAATCATTCCCGTTTTTATATAAATATAAAGGAAAAATAATGAAAAAAATTGTCTTTGTGTGTTTGGGCAATATTTGTCGTAGCCCTATGGCAGAATTTGTCATGAAATCCTTAACAGATCATTACCAGATTGAAAGCAGGGCTACGTCATCTTGGGAACATGGAAATCCTATTCACAAGGGGACTCAAGGCATTTTCAAGACACATGGTGTCGACTATGATAGCATCAAGTCCTCGCAACAAATCTCAAAAGATGATTTTGAACATTTTGACTATATTCTTGGCATGGATGAGTCTAATGTTTCTGATTTACTTAAGATGTGTCCTAGCGCTTATCGACACAAGATATATCCTTTTGCTGAGGAAAGTGTTCCAGATCCTTGGTACACAGGTGATTTTGAAGAAACTTACAATCGAGTATTAACTGGCTGCCAAGCTTGGTTAGTTCGTTTAGAAAATGAGACTAAAAATGGATAATATAAAAAAACTCTATGAAAAATATCGTGTTTACCTAACACGCCCTCGTTTAGAGATTGCAACAATGGTGGTTATAGGCTTGTGTGCCATCTTTGTAATATACAGCAGTCTACCTAAAAAGGCTGTTCTCAAACTTGACGGAGATACAATCGTATACGATGGCAGTCTGGTCCGTGGCAAAATGAATGGACAAGGGACCCTTACTTTTTCTAATGGAGATACCTATACTGGAGATTTTAGCAATGGCGCTTTCAATGGAAAGGGAACTTACCAATCCAAAGATGGTTGGGTTTATGAGGGTGACTTTGTGAATGGGCAGGCAGAGGGAAAAGGAAAATTAACAACTGAACAACAATTGGTCTATGAAGGTGACTTCAAGCAAGGCCTATTCCAACAATCAAAATAGCTTCTTTCTAAAGGGGCTTTTTTGATTGCCCAAATAGTTTTAGAGAAGCTCAATCCCCCGTAATAAAACTAGTTCCTAAAAAAATTTATGAAAATCTATGTGAAACTATTTACAAAATTCTAAAAAAGAGTTATAATAAACTTGTGAAAAAATTAACAAAGGGATAAATTCCTTTAAAGCTATGGAGGAAAATATGGCTGATAAAAAAACTGTAACACCTGAACAAAGACAACTTGCTGCAGAGAAGCACGTAGATGGTTTGGTACAAAAAGGTTTAGTTGCACTTGAGGAAATGCGTAAATTAAATCAAGAGCAAGTGGACTACATTGTGGCTAAAGCATCAGTTGCAGCACTTGATGCACACGGAATTTTGGCTCAACATGCAATCGAAGAAACAGAACGTGGTGTATTTGAAGACAAGGCTACAAAAAACTTGTTTGCTTGTGAACACGTTGTAAACAACATGCGTGGTGTGAAAACTGTTGGAGTTATCGAAGATGACCCAATTACTGGCTTGACTAAAATTGCAGAGCCTGTTGGGGTTATCTGTGGAGTTACACCTACAACAAACCCAACATCTACAGCGATTTTTAAAGCTTTAATCTCATTGAAGACGCGTAATCCAATTGTCTTTGCTTTCCACCCGTCTGCTCAAGAATCTTCTGCGCATGCTGCTCAAATTGTTCGTGATGCTGCGATTGCTGCTGGAGCTCCTGAAAACTGTGTACAATGGATTACAGAACCATCTATGGAAGCAACAGCTGCTCTTATGAATCATGATGGTATTGCAACTATCCTTGCTACTGGTGGGAATGCCATGGTTAAGGCAGCTTACTCATGTGGTAAACCAGCTCTTGGGGTAGGTGCCGGAAACGTTCCTGCCTACATCGAAAAATCAGCTGACCTTCGTCAAGCAGCTCATGACATCGTTATGTCTAAATCATTTGACAATGGTATGGTTTGTGCGTCTGAGCAAGCAGTTATCATCGATAAAGAAGTTTACGACGAATTTGTTGCAGAATTCAAATCTTACCACACTTACTTTGTTAATAAAAAAGAAAAAGCCCTCTTGGAACAATTCTGCTTTGGCGCTAAAGCAAACAGCAAGAACTGTGCTGGAGCAAAATTGAATGCTGACATCGTTGGTAAACCAGCAACATGGATTGCAGAACAAGCAGGTTTCAAAGTGCCAGCAGAAACTAATATCCTTGCTGCAGAATGTGCAGAAGTTGGAGAAAATGAGCCTTTGACTCGTGAAAAATTGTCACCAGTCATTGCAGTATTGAAAGCTGAAGATACTGAAGATGGACTTAAAAAAGCTCGTCAAATGGTTGAGTTCAATGGACTTGGTCACTCAGCAGCTATCCATACAAAAGACGAAGAGCTAGCTAAACGCTTTGGTACAGAAATCAAAGCAATGCGTATTATCTGGAACTCTCCATCTACTTTTGGTGGTATCGGTGACGTTTACAATGCCTTCATTCCATCATTGACACTTGGATGTGGTTCATACGGACGCAACTCAGTTGGTGATAACGTGAGTGCTATTAACCTTCTAAACATCAAGAAAGTAGGGAAACGTAGAAATAATATGCAATGGTTTAAAGTTCCTTCAAAAATTTACTTCGAACGCAATTCTATCCAATACCTTCAAACATGTGAAGATATTGAACGCGTTATGATCGTTACTGACAAATCGATCGAAAAACTTGGCTTTGTTCAACGAGTTATCGATCAATTGAACGCACGTAGCAACCGTGTAACTGTCCAAGTCTTCTCAGATGTTGAACCAGATCCAGATATCACAACTGTAGAACGTGGTACTGAAGTGATGAGAGCATTTGAACCAGACACAATCATCGCTCTTGGTGGTGGTTCACCGATGGATGCTGCTAAAGTAATGTGGCTCTTCTACGAGCAACCAGAAATCGACTTCCGTGACTTGGTTCAAAAATTCATGGATATCCGTAAACGTGCCTTCCGCTTCCCATCACTTGGTAAGAAAGCGAAGTACATCGGTATCCCAACAACTTCAGGTACAGGTTCAGAAGTAACACCATTTGCCGTTATCTCTGATAAGAAAAACAACCGTAAATATCCATTGGCTGACTACTCATTGACACCAACGATTGCGATTGTTGACCCTGCTTTGGTTGAATCAGTTCCAGATTTCATCACTGCTGATACAGGTATGGACGTCTTGACTCACGCAACTGAAGCTTACACTTCAAACTTCGCTAACGACTACACAGATGGTATCGCTCTTCAATCAATCAAACTTGTCTTTGAATGGTTGGAAAAATCAGTTAAAACAGCTGATCCAGAAGCTCGTGAGAAAATGCATAATGCGTCTACAATGGCAGGTATGGCCTTCGCCAATGCCTTCCTTGGTATGAGCCACTCAATGGCCCACAAGATCGGTGCGGTTCACCACACTGTTCATGGACGTACAAATGCTATCTTGCTTCCATACGTAATCCGTTACAACGGAACTCGTCCATCTAAGACTACTACATGGCCTAAATACAACTACTGGAAAGCTGATGAGAAATTCCAAGACATCGCGAAAATGCTTGGTTTGCCTCACTCAACTCCTGAAGAAGCAGTTGAAGCATACGCTAAAGCTGTTTACGAACTTGGTGTTGCAGTAGGTATCAAGATGAACTTCAAGGATCAAGGAATTGATGAAAAAGCTTGGAAAGACAGCTTGCATGAAATTGCCTTGCTTGCATACGAAGACCAATGTTCACCTGCTAACCCACGCTTACCAATGGTATCTCACATGGAAGAAATCATGGCAGATGCTTACTATGGTTATGCAGAACGTCCAGGACGTCGTAAATAATAGATTATCAGCCTAGAGGCGGGAGAAATCCTGTCTCTATTTTTTGTAAAATTAATTGAAAAATGTTAGAATGAGCATGTAAGTTTGTTTGAATTTCAAAGTTTTTATAATGATGCGAGGGTAAGTGCGAGCAGTGAATGAATTAGGTGATAAGGTAAGACTTCTTAGAGAAGAGAAAGGACTTAGTCGTCCAGTTTTTTGTGGAGATGAGTCAGAATTATCAGTCCGTCAGTTGGTCCGCATCGAAAAAGGAGAATTTCGTCCTACGATAAAAACACTAGAATATATAGCGAATAGGCTAGATATTCCATCCTATGTCTTGATGCCAGACTATAAGGAATTACCTAAACGTTACCAAGAATTAAAATACTTTCTTCTTCATCATCCTGACTATGGAGACAAAGAGTTGCAGGAACAGAAGGAAGAATATTTTGATGAGATTTTCGAATATTTTTATGATGATTTGCCACGTGATGAGAAAGTGCTAGTGGATTGTCTTCAAGCCATAGATGCAGTAAGAGCAACTAGTAATTCCTTGTATGGTGAAAGTGTGCTTGAAAATGGACTGCAGGACTTACTATCCAGAGATGTATATAAAGCGGAGGATCTATTAAGACTGAGGTTGTATTTTGTATGTAACTTAATGGATGGTTTGAAAGCGGGTGAAATAAAAGAATTTGAGTATGAGAATATTCTTTATTTTCATGAGAAACTAAGTTCGCAGATTGATAAGATAGAGTTCGATTGTTTAGACTTACTTAGAGATTCCTTACTGGCTTCTTTAACTTGTATAGAGATTATGGGGCTGTTTCATTATTTTAAGAGGGCAGTTGAAACGTTAAATAAAATAGGGCAAAAAACACGAGATTTTCAAAAACAACCGATTGTCTTGATGCTTGAGTGGAAATATTATATTCAGACGGATTATGAAACAGCCAAACAAAAGTATGAAGAAGCAAAAATGATGGCAAGGATGTTTGGTAATGAGCAGTTACTCGTTAGTTTAGATAATGAATGGACCGAGGATTTAGAAAGATATCTTTAAATGCTTTATATGAGTGACATTTCTGTCATTGGAGGAATGTCGCTTTTTTGTTACAATGAATTCGTAAAAAAGAGAGAGGAATTCTTTGATTCCTTTTGAATCTGATAGATAAATATAGTTTGTATCGGTACACGGTATCACAAGTAATTAAAGGAGATTATAATGTCCTTTTTATCCATGAAAAATATTTCAAAATTTTACGCTTTGGACGACAAACATAAAGAGCAAGCTCTAAGAAATATTAACCTGCAGATTGCTGAAGGGAAAATTACTGCGATTTATGGTCCGTCAGGCTGTGGAAAAACCAGTCTACTGAATATCATCAGTGGTCTTGATAGGGAGTACGAGGGAGTTTTAGATTTTAAAGGGGAGTCTCTCAGAGAACTATCGGAGATTGAATTGACTCAATTTCGCAAAGACAACATTGGGTTTGTCTTTCAAAACTTCAATCTCATCCCCCATCAATCTGTTCTAGATAATGTCAAGTTGCCTCTCTATGTCAAAGATTTATCGGATAAAGAAATGACAAGAATCGCTCAGGAGCAACTTCTTAGTCTAGGCATGGAACCTTTTATGGCTAAAAATGTCAAGCAACTTTCTGGAGGTCAAAAACAACGTGTAGCGATTGCGCGTGCTCTGGTCAATCAACCGGATATGATTGTAGCTGATGAACCAACTGGATCGCTCGATTCGCAATCTCAGGAGATGGTTTTGGAAGTGTTCAAAAGTTTGGCCAAATCTGGGAAAACAGTACTGATTGTGACTCATAACCCAGAAGTAGCTGAATATGCAGATGTGATTATCAAAATGAAGGATGGTGAAGTCGTTGAAGAAGTCAAAAAATAAAGGATTGTCCTTTAAAAATAAATTCAAACTTTCTTTGAGTAACTTTATGGAAAGAAAGTGGCGTAACTTGTTGATTGCAGTAGCAACCTCGATTGGTTTTGTAGGCGTGTTGATTTCTTTTGGTCTAGGGAATGCCTTGATTTCGATGATTGATGAAAATACCAACGGAGGTAAGCTCCCTTCCCAAGTTCAGATTGCACTGAATTCAAGCGTTGCTGGAAGAGGTTTTCTAAACCAAGAAGATAAGAACTATATCACAGATACGATTGGGAAAGAAAATATTAAATATCTAGAGAGCCCTTTTGGTATGACCATGTCAAAGATTAGCATAGACGGACACGAAGTGGATTTTAGCCAAGCCCTGCCTTCTTACGCTCAGGTCGTGAGTTTGTATGAAGATACAAGTATTTCTGTTACTAGCAATGAAAAAGAAAAAGTGCTAGCAGGCTCTCTTTATACGGATGTTAACGAACAGGGATTAACGATTCCGATGAGTCTACTGAAAAATTGGAATGAACAAACAGGGAAAAATCTTACAGCTAGTGATGTTATAGGCAAAAAAGTATTAGCAAGCATTGTAGAAAATGCTGCTGAAGGTAGCAAGACTTCTCAATTTCAAACTCATATTGTGCGTGTAATCAATGATGAAGATGATGCAGAAGATAGTAACAGTTTTATGCCAGCCTATCAAATGGAAACGATTTTAAAAGAAGCTGAATTCACAAAGGCCGTATCCTATTTTATTTTAGAACTTAAAGACCCATCTCGTACGAAAACAGTAACAGAAGAATTGCAGAAAAATAAGAAGTATACAGTTCTTTCTCAACAGGCTGTTCTTGATATTGTGATTACCTTTATTCGTGTCATCCAGGGATTACTGATTGTTCTTTCTTCACAAGCGATTGTGGTGGCAGCAGTTATGATAGGCATCATCATTTATATCAATATCATGCAACGTTCTAAGGAAATCGGTGTCATGAAGGCCGTTGGCTATCAAAATAGGGATGTGAAAGGAATTTTTATCTACGAAGCTCTTTGGATTGTAGGAATTGCCTTGTTTATAGCTTTCATCATTGCTCAAGGGATAGGCAGTCTAGCGAATGTTACTGTTCATCATTTTTATCCGTCTATCTCTAAAGTTTTTGAATTGAATCTTCTCTCAATTTTTGGAACTCTAATTTTTGCTTTACTACTTGGGTATATTTCAGCCTACTTCCCAGCTCGTAAAATTAGCAAAATGGATCCAGTGGAATCTTTACGCTATGAATAGGGGAGCACGGTATTAAAAAGAAAGTAGTTTGAAAATCAAGGCCGGCGCTTGCAATTTAACTCAAATAGTTATATAATAAGAATGTTGAAAGGTGATTTGTAGTGATTCAAGTTACTCTTTTCACAATAAAAATTTCATGATTTTCATAAGGAGGAAATCACTAATGGTAGTTAAAGTTGGTATTAACGGTTTCGGACGTATTGGTCGTCTTGCTTTCCGCCGTATCCAAAACGTAGAAGGTGTTGAAGTTACTCGCATCAACGACCTTACAGACCCAGTTATGCTTGCACACTTGTTGAAATACGACACAACTCAAGGTCGTTTCGATGGAACTGTGGAAGTTAAAGAAGGTGGATTTGAAGTTAACGGTAAATTCGTTCGTGTTTCTGCAGAACGTGATCCAGAACAAATCGATTGGGCTAACGACGGTGTAGAAATCGTTCTTGAAGCAACTGGATTCTTCGCTAAGAAAGATGCAGCTGAAAAACACTTGCACCCAGGCGGAGCTAAAAAAGTTGTTATCACTGCTCCTGGTGGAAATGACGTTAAAACAGTTGTATTTAACACTAACCACGACATTCTTGATGGTACTGAAACAGTTATCTCAGGTGCTTCATGTACTACAAACTGCTTGGCTCCAATGGCTAAAGCTCTTCAAGATAACTTCGGTGTTGTAGAAGGATTGATGACTACTATCCACGCTTACACTGGTGACCAAATGATCCTTGACGGGCCACACCGTGGTGGTGACCTTCGTCGTGCTCGCGCTGGTGCTGCAAACATCGTTCCTAACTCAACTGGTGCTGCTAAAGCTATCGGTCTTGTAATCCCAGAATTGAACGGTAAATTGGACGGGTCTGCACAACGCGTTCCAACTCCAACTGGATCAGTTACTGAATTGGTTGCAGTTCTTGAAAAGAACGTTACTGTTGATGAAGTGAACGCAGCTATGAAAGCAGCAGCTAACGAATCATACGGTTACACTGAAGATCAAATCGTTTCTTCAGATATCGTAGGTATGGCTTACGGTTCATTGTTTGACGCAACTCAAACTAAAGTTCTTGACGTTGACGGTAAACAATTGGTTAAAGTTGTTTCATGGTATGACAACGAAATGTCTTACACTGCACAACTTGTTCGTACTCTTGAATACTTCGCTAAAATTGCTAAATAATTCTTGAGACATAAAAAGCAAGGTTTCATACCTTGCCTTTTTAATTTAGAAAAAGGATGACTTAACGGTCATCCTTTGCTTTTAATATTGCCTCGAAGGAGTCGGATAAAGCACTTAATTTTATTTTCTCCATAGTTAAAGGATGAGTAAAAGATAGCCTATATGCATGTAACATTAGTCGAGGTGTTTTAGATTTTGGATGATATAGAGGGTCACCTAGGATAGGATGATTGTGGTGGGAAAGATGTACACGAATTTGATGTGTCCGTCCAGTTTTTAGCCTACAACGAATGAGTGAAGAACCGTCTTCAAACTTCTTTAATCGAGTAACAATCGTTTCAGCGAATTGACCGTTTTTAGGATCAACAAGTCGTTTTCTACGATCATGGCGACTGCGACCAATTTTATCTCGAAAAACAAGTTCCTTATTTCTAAATGCCCCTTCAACTAGAGCCCAATACTCACGAGAAATTTCTTTTTTTTCTAGTAAACGGTTGAGAATAGGAAGGATAAAAGGATTTTTAGCAAAGAGAACGAGGCCACTGGTTTCCATATCAAGACGATGAACAACATAGCATGTTTGACCGACATAAGCTGATACATGATTGAGAAGGGCTATTTCATTAGGTTGATTGCCATGAGTTTTCATGCCCTCAGGTTTGTTAACGACAATTAAATGCTGATCTTGATAAACTTCTTGTACGAGATCAGAGTTTCCCAGTGAGATTTCCTTTGTTGGATAATCTTCTTCATCGAAAGTTAATTGGCATTTATCCCCTGATTTGATGATTTGTTGCCAGTGAACTTCTTTTTGGTTGATAAGAATGTTCTTTTTTGTCCTTAGGAAATGGCGGATTTTTCTAGGAATAAGTAACTGTTCTTCTAAGAAAGTTTTAACCGTCATTTCAGGTAAAGAATCGGGAATTATAAAGGTAAATTTCATACAGTTATTGTAACAAAAAATAGGCACTTTGGATAGCGGAACTAGCTTAATTCTTGTCTTCCTAAGGTGAAGATGATAAAATAAACGCATGAAATTAGATAATTTATTTGAAAGATTTCTTTCTTTATTTAAGAAAGAGGATATTGAAATTCAAGAGACTGAAACTCAAGACATTGAGATAAATGATATTGAAATAGAAGAAAGTGATCAGAGCGACTTGCGGCGGTCGAGAGGTAATCGTAAGAAAGCTGGGCATGTTGGCCCTATTCGCAAGTTTTGGCGTCGCTACCATCTGACAAAAATCTTACTTATTCTGGGCCTTAGTGTCAGTTTGTTTGTTGGTGTCTATCTATTCGCCTTGGCAAAATCAACAAATGTAACTGACTTACAAAATGCATTGAAAACTCGAACAGTGATTTTAGACCGAGAGGAGAATGAAGCAGGAGCCTTATCTGGTCAAAAAGGAACCTATGTTGAACTTACAGATATTAGTGAAGATTTACAAAAGGCAGTTATTGCAACGGAAGACCGAAGTTTTTACAAAAATGATGGGATAAACTACGCTCGTTTCTTCATGGCTATACTAACAGCTGGTCGCTCAGGTGGGGGCTCTACCATCACTCAGCAGTTGGCGAAAAATGCTTATTTGTCACAAGATCAAACTGTTCAAAGGAAGGCGAAAGAATTCTTCTTAGCTTTGGAATTAACCAAAAAATATAGTAAGAACGAAATTCTAACTATGTATTTGAATAATGCTTACTTTGGTAATGGAGTTTGGGGAGTTGAAGATGCAAGTAAAAAATACTTCGGGGTTTCAGCATCACAATTAACTCTAGATCAAGCAGCAACTTTGGCAGGGATGCTAAAAGGACCAGAAATATATAATCCATTAAATTCAATTGAGGATTCGACTAATCGTAGGGATACAGTCTTACAAAATATGGTTGCGGCTGGCTATATTGATAAAGAAAAGGAGGCAGAAGCGGCTGGAGTTGATATGGCCTCTCAGTTGCATGATGCATACGAAGGAAAAATTTCAGACTACCGTTATCCTTCATATTTTGATGCAGTAGTGAATGAAGCAGTTGAAAAATATCATTTAACAGAAGAGGAAATTGTTAATAACGGCTATCGCATTTATACAGAACTGGATCAAAATTATCAAGCTAATATGCAGGTCATCTATGAAGACACCACTCTGTTTCCTACGGCTGAAGATGGAACACATGCTGAATCAGGAAGTGTTGCCTTAGAGCCAAAAACGGGGGGAGTTAGAGGTGTTATTGGTCGTGTTGCTGGAAGTAATAAAACAGGTTTCCGAAATTTTAACTATGCAACTCAATCAAAAAGGAGCCCAGGGTCTACTATTAAACCACTTGTGGTCTATACTCCAGCAGTTGAAGCTGGATGGTCAATAAACAAAGAGTTAGACAATCATACCATGCAGTACGGTGATTATAAAATAGACAACTATGCTGGCATTAAGACGGCTCCAGAAATTCCAATGTATCAAGCCTTGGCTGAATCTTTAAATCTCCCAGCAGTGGCAACTGTGAAAGAACTTGGAATTGATAAAGCTTTCGAGGCTGGTGAAAAGTTTGGCCTTAACATGAGCAGTGTCGATAGAGTATTAGGCGTAGCACTGGGTGGTGGAGTAGAAACCAATCCACTTCAGATGGCTCAGGCTTATGCAGCATTTGCAAATGAAGGTTTAATGCCAGAAGCTCACTTTATCACTCGTATTGAGAATGCCAGTGGGCAAGTCATAGCTACACATAAGAATTCCCAAAAACGAGTTATGGAAAAGTCTACAGCTGATAAGATGACTAGCATGATGCTTGGGACCTTCACAAATGGGACAGGTATTAGTTCTTCTCCAGAAAATTATGTCATGGCTGGGAAAACAGGAACAACAGAAACTGTTTTTAATCCAGAGTATACAAGTGATCAGTGGGTTATTGGATATACACCTGATATCGTCATTAGCCATTGGCTTGGATTTCCGACCACGGATGAGAGTCACTACCTAGCTGGTTCAACTTCAAATGGTGCCGCGCATATATTTAGGAATATATCCGAAACGATTCTTCCTTATACACCAGGAAGCACATTTACAGTTCAAAACGCTTATGAAATAAATGGTATTGCACCAGCAAACATAAAAAATGAGACTACAAATACAGAGTCACAAACAAATGACTTGTTAACTGATATACGCAGTAAAGCTCAAAACATAGTTGATGAAGCTGGCCATGCGATTTCAGAAGCTAAAATTAAGGAAAAAGCACAAACAGTCTGGGATACAATTGTAGATTTATTCCGTTAAATGTAAAGGATTTAAAAAATGACAGGAAATTATTTCCTGTCATTTTGTTGTGTCTTTTATAGCAATTTAGAGTTTTTAAAAAAGAATTTAATATAAAAAAGTACACAAGAGGCGGAAAAATAGACAAAAGAAAGAGGACAGGATTATTTCTTATGAAGCTTTGATATACTCATTGGAGAAAAAGGAGGAAATATGCTAGAAAAAAAATATCAAGAAGTAAAAGCAATTGTTCATAAATGTCGAAAAGAATATTATTTACACTTGTGGGAAGTTGAAGATTGGGATCAAGAAGGTATGCTTTGCTTATATGAATTGTTAGAAGAACATCCTGAGTTGATGGAAAGGAAAGACAAAAAAATATATACTTACTTTAAAACGAAATTTAGAAATAGAATACTAGATGCAATACGAAAACAAGAGAGTCAAAAAAGAAAATTGGATCGACAAGTATATGAAGAAGTAAGTGAGATAAGTCACCGAATTACAGATGGAGGACTCTTGCTAGATGAATACTATGCCCTACACGAGATGCTAAAAAAATATAAGAAGGGTCTAAATAAAAACGATTTAGAATTATTTGAGCGATTAGTGGCTGACGAAAGATTTAAAGGAAGGCGTCGGCTGTTAAAAGAATTAAGTATTCTATTAAAAGATTTTTCACCATATTAGAAAAAAATAAACCCAAGTTCTTGACAAGGGAGAAAAAGTAGGTATAATAGAAAGAGTCAAAAAGCTCGGGTCCGTTGGTCAAGGGGTTAAGACACCGCCTTTTCACGGCGGTAACACGGGTTCGAATCCCGTACGGACTATGAGTGTGTTGCAGTAGAA
>NZ_JAJNSC010000035.1:0-23769 GCF_027497975.1 Streptococcus sp. SM5
GACGTTGAAGGTTTGGAATGGCAACGGCCAGTCCAACAATCAAGAAAATGGCAATAATGACAAAGATAATACTAATGGCTAAAACACGGTTTATCTTGTACTTCTCCATCAAATCCACTAGTGGATTCAAGAGGTAAAAGAGCAGTCCTGATAAAATAACCGGCAACATAACTACGGATAGAAAGTCTATTACAGGTATAAATAAAAAGCTGATTTTACTGAGTATAAAAATATTGAGTCCTAATAGCAAGGCTACTAGGAAAACTGTAACGGCTTTGTTATCTAAAAACCATTTAAAAAACCATGAAAGGTTAAACTGTTTCTCTTTTTGTTCCATTTCATCTTCCTTTCCTTTATTCTATCATTATACCATTTTTAGATAAAATAAGGCATTTTAAAAATGGTCCTCCTGGAAATGAAAGAATTATTTTTTACTATTTTTTGATTTCCTTCTTGTAGCATTTTTAAACCAGTCATTTGTTTTATGGTATAATAGAATCATATTTATTTCGAGGTATGAATATGAAAGAAACTGTCTATTTTGGGACCTATACTCGTCGGACTTCCCAAGGAATTTATAAGGCTGATTTTGATACAGAAACTGGCCAGTTATCACATTTAAAACTTTTTGCAAACGAACCAAGTCCAACCTATCTAGCATTTGATGATGTCAATCATCTCTATACTGTTGGTAGCAAAGATGGTCAAGGAGGAATCGCCGCCTATCAGACTGATGGAACCCTCCTTAATCACGTCGTTGAAGAAGGGGCACCTCATTGCTATGTTTCAGTGGATGATAAACGAAACCTTGTTTATGCTGCTAACTACCATAAAGGTCAAGTTCTGGTATATAAACGGAAAGAGGACGGAAGTCTTGAATTAGCTGCTATGGATCAACATAGTGGTCATGGACCACATGAAAATCAAGCTTCTCCACACGTTCACTTTGCTGACTTAACGCCAGATAAATACCTTCTTACCTGTGATTTGGGGACTGACCAAGTTACTACATATGACTTGAGCTCTGAAGGTCAATTAACAGAAATTGCGACTTACCATAGTAATCCAGGAGCAGGCCCTCGCCATCTTGTTTTTCACCATCATTATAAAATAGCTTACCTTATTTGCGAATTGAATAGTACAATTGAAGTCTTAATCTATGATGGTGTTGGTGAATTTGAACGCATACAGACCATCTCAACTCTACCAGAGGGATTCAATGATTTTAACGGAACTGCTGCTATCCGATTATCAAAAGATGGTAAATATCTCTATGCTTCTAATCGTGGACATGACTCAATTGTTGTATATACGATTCTTGCTGATGGCAGTCTAGAACTACTTGAATTTGTTCCAACAAATGGTAAAACTCCGCGAGATTTTGATTTAACTCCTGATCAAGAATTTTTACTCGTTGTTCACCAAGATTCTGATAATGTAACTGTATTTAAACGTAATTCTGAAAACGGTCGTTTAGCTGAACTATCTAATGACTTCCAGGTACCAGAAGCGGTTTGCATTGCTTTTAAAAAATAAAAAAAGAACTTGATTAACTCAAGTTCTTTTTTTATAATCTATTTCCGACATTGATACGATTAATAGCACGCTGAAGAGCAATTTTTGCACGACGCTCTTGGTCGATTAGGTGCTTGTCTTGCGCTTCTTCAATTTCACGTTCCGCACGAAGTTTGGCACGTTCTGCACGACTAATATCGATATCCCGGGCACGTTCAGCTGTGTTTGCGACGATAGTAATCACATTATCAGCAATCTCGATAATTCCTCCATTTACTGCAATCCAGTTCACATGAGATTCATCATCAATACGCTTAACCTTTACCTCGTCCACTGCTAACACAGCAATCATATTTTCATGTCGTGGCAAGATTCCCATCTCACCATCCAGAGTTCGAACCGATACAAAGCTGGCATGGTGATCATAGACGAGACCATCTGGTGTCACGATCTGGACAGTTAACTGAGCCATAGATCACCTCTTAAAATCCCATTTTATCTGCCTTAGCAATCACATCTTCGATTGAACCAACACCACGGAAGGCATCTTCTGGTAGGTGGTCATATTTTCCTTCAAGGATTTCCTTGAAACCACGAACTGTTTCAACTACTGGAACATAAGAACCTGGTTGACCAGTGAATTGCTCAGCAACGTTGAAGTTTTGTGACAAGAAGAACTGGATACGACGTGCACGTGCAACCAAGGTTTTTTCTTCATCAGAAAGTTCATCCATACCAAGGATAGCGATAATATCTTGCAACTCATGGTAACGTTGAAGAACACGTTTCACTTCCGCAGCTACTGCATAGTGCTCTTCTCCAACGATTTCAGGTGCCAAGGCACGTGAGCTTGAAGCAAGTGGATCAACGGCTGGGTAGATACCCAATTGAACCAATTTACGTTCCAAGTTTGTTGTAGAATCCAAGTGAGCAAAGGCTGTTGCTGGAGCTGGGTCTGTATAGTCATCCGCTGGCACGTAAATAGCCTGGATAGAAGTTACAGAACCTTTCTTGGTTGACGTGATACGTTCTTGCAATTGCCCCATTTCTGTTGCGAGGGTTGGCTGGTAACCAACGGCTGAAGGCATACGGCCCAAGAGGGCAGACACTTCTGAACCTGCTTGAGTGAAACGGAAAATATTGTCAATGAAAAGAAGAACGTCTTGACCTTCTACATCACGGAAGTATTCAGCGATTGTCAAACCAGTAAGGGCAACACGCATACGTGCTCCAGGTGGCTCATTCATCTGACCAAATACCATGGCTGTTTTCTCGATAACGCCTGATTCCTTCATTTCCCAGTAAAGGTCATTCCCTTCACGAGTACGTTCCCCAACACCAGTAAATACTGAGATCCCACCGTGTTCTTGGGCAATGTTGTGAATCAATTCTTGGATCAATACGGTCTTACCAACTCCGGCACCACCGAAGAGTCCGACCTTACCACCTTTAAGGTAAGGAGCAAGAAGGTCGATAACCTTGATCCCAGTTTCTAGAATTTCTGAAGAGGTAGACAATTCATCAAAAGTTGGTGCTTTTTTATGAATTGGCTGACGCTCTGCATCTTCACCAAAAGGAGCTTCCAAGTCAATGGTATCTCCCAAAACGTTGAAGACACGTCCTAGAGTTTCTTTCCCAACTGGTACTGAGATTGGACGGCCTGTGTCCAATACTTCCAAACCACGGGTCAAGCCATCAGTTGATTCCATAGCGATGGTCCGAATCATACCATCTCCCAACTCCAAGGCTACTTCAAGGACGATTTTTGTTTTTCTTTCGTCATTTTTGTAGACGACAAGTGCATTATTAATCTCTGGTAGTTTCTCACCTGGTGCAAACAAGACGTCTACAACAGGACCGATAACCTGAGCAATTTTACCTGAACTCATCTACTTCTCCTATTCTGTATAAGATACTGTCGGTTCCTAGCTCAACTAGGTCCTAATACTCTTCGAAAATCAAATTCAAACCACGTCAGCGTCGCCTTACCGTACTCAAGTACAGCCTCCGGCTAGCTTCCTAGTTTGCTCTTTGATTTTCATTGAGTATAAGTTCATTTTCATACGAGCTGAACTAGAGCCTATTCTAAGGCACTAGCTCCTGCTACGATTTCTGTAATTTCTTGTGTAATCGCCGCCTGTCTGGCACGGTTATACTGGATAGTCAAATCATTGATAACTTTTTTAGCATTATCTGTTGCTGTCTGCATTGCCGTCATCCCTGCCGCATTTTCAGCTGTCTTGGCATCAATTATAGCACCGTAAATCATACTTTCTGCAAACTGTGGCAATAGCTGATCCAAGATTTCTTCACGACTTGTTTCAAGCTCAAATGTCAAGCTGTAGTTATCATCTGCTTCATTTGGGTCCAAGTCGACAATTGGAAGCATCTGCTCCACACGCATTTGACTTGTCAGTGTATTCACGTGGTGGTTGTAGCAAACATAGAGCTCATCGAAAAGTTCATTTTGATACATTTCAATAGTTTTTGAAATAATCTTGCGAACTTCATCGAAGCTTGGTTGGCTGGCTAGACCACGCAATTCATAAATTGGCTGAATACCACGAGCTTTAAAGAAGTCTGCTCCCATACCACCAATACAGATGACTTCAAAATCATCACCTGAAGGATGGTATTCTTGTTGAAGTTCCATGACTGCCTTTAAGATTGAAGAGTTATAGCCTCCAACAAGACCACGGTCAGAAGTAATGACGATATAGCCTGTTTTCTTGACTGGGCGGCTAATCAACATTGGATTCGTTAATCCGCCAGCACCATCTCCGTGAAGGATATCTGTAAGGAGTTTACGGACTTTTTGAGCATAAATCTGGAAGTTGCGTGCAGCTTCTTCAGAACGACCTAACTTAGCTGCAGAAACCATCTGCATGGCATTAGTAATTTGACTAGTATTTTTCGTTGAGGCGATTTTTGTTTTAATATCATTTAGAGATACTGCCATCTGACACCTCTATTCTTATTGGAAGCTAGATTGGTTGAGAAACTCAGTAATCGCAGCATCCAAGACTGCTTCTTCTGGCAAGTCTTTTGTATCACGAATAGTTTCCAAAATCTCTGGATGTTGCGCATCAAAGAAGGCATGAAATTCTTCCTCAAAACGAACAATATCATCAACTGATATAGTATCCAAGAATCCATGAGTCAAGGCATACAGGATGGTTACTTGTTTCTCAACAGGTAATGGTTTATGAACAGGTTGTTTCAATACTTCTACAGTACGACGACCACGGTTCAATTTAGCCTGAGTAGCAGCATCCAAGTCTGAACCAAATTTAGTGAAGGCTTCCAACTCTCGGTATGAAGCAAGGTCGATACGAAGAGTACCAGCAACCTTCTTCATGGCTTTAATCTGAGCAGAACCACCAACACGAGATACAGAAGAACCCGCATCAATAGCTGGACGAACACCCGCATTAAAGAGGCTATCACTTAGGAAGATTTGTCCATCCGTAATAGAGATTACGTTTGTGGCGATATAGGCTGAGATATCTCCTGCTTGGGTCTCGATAAATGGAAGAGCCGTGATAGATCCACCGCCAAGCTCATCTGAAACTTTAGCAGAACGCTCAAGTAGACGGCTATGAAGGTAGAAGACATCCCCTGGGAAGGCCTCACGACCTGGTGGACGACGGAGCAAGAGAGAAAGTTCACGATAAGCTACCGCTTGTTTAGATAGGTCATCATAAACAATCAAGACATGCTTTCCTTGGTACATGAATTCTTCTGCCATAGCAACCCCTGCATAAGGAGCAAGGAAGAGCAATGGAGAAGGTTGTGAAGCTGAGGCTGTCACAACGATTGTGTAATCCAAGGCACCGTACTGACGAAGTGTTTCTACTTGTGTACGAACTGTTGATTCTTTTTGTCCAATCGCTACATAGATACAAATCATATCTTGACCTTTTTGGTTCAAGATAGCATCAATAGCGATAGTTGTCTTCCCTGTTTGACGGTCACCAATGATCAACTCACGTTGGCCACGACCGATTGGAACAAGGGCGTCAATAGCTTTCAAACCTGTTTGCAATGGTTCTGATACAGACTTACGTTGCATAACACCAGGAGCTGGTGCTTCAACTGGACGAGTCTTATCTGTGTTGATTGGACCCAAACCGTCTACAGGACGACCAAGGGGATCGACAACACGTCCAATCAAGCTATCACCAACTGGAACTTCCATGATTTTCCCTGTACGACGAATTGTATCGCCTTCACGGATATCTGTAAAATCCCCAAGGATGATAATACCGACATCTGTTGATTCCAAGTTTTGCGCCATACCATAAGAGCCATTTTCAAAAATCAACAGCTCACCACTCATAGCATTTTCAAGACCATGAGCACGCGCAATCCCGTCACCAATATAGGTTACAACACCTGTTTCAGTCACATCAAAATTGGGTTTGAAATTTTCAATTTGTTGCTTAATTAAAGCGCTGATTTCTTGTGCGTTAATTGCCAAAAGAACACCACTTTCTATTTCAAATTTTCCTTAACAACTTTAAGTTGTTGTTTAATACTCACATCAATTGTCTTGTGATTGGCAAAAATAACAAAACCACCGATTAAACTATCGTCAATTTTTTCCTTAATGCTACGAACTTTTAGAGACATCTTTTTCTCGATTAGAGGAATTAGTCGTTCTTTCTGTTCACCAGTCAAAGGATGTGCAGACAAAATAGTCACTTCAAAACGATTGGTTTCTTGTTCAAGACGATTCAAGCAATCTACAATCACATCATAAAACAGGTCTGATCTGTGATTGTAAAGTAGAACCTCGATAAAGTTTTGTACTAAAAGTGACACAGAACCTTGGAAAAAACGAACTGTTTTTTCTTTATCCGACTCATCTACCTCCACTTGAGATAAAAAAGTAGGTAGGCCAGTTTCTTCAGCAACTTGCTTGATTTGAGTCAAGTCTGAAAAAATAGAGTCTTCTTCTCCTTTTTCAATTACCAATTGGACAAAAGGCATGCTGTATTTTTCAATTACCTTTAGAGTCTTTTTGTCCATTAAGCTTCTCCTAGCTGATCGATATACTGATCAATGAGTTCTTTATGGCTCTGACTGTCAAGGTTTTTAGAGAGAATTTTCTCAGCTAGACTGATTGTTAAGTCAGCTACATCTCCCTTAACACTTTGTAAAGCTTCAGCTTTATTTTGAGCAATTTCTTGGTTGGCTTTTTCTTTTAAGCGCCCTGCTTCAAGTTTAGCTTCGGCTAAAATATCGGCTCTACTTTTCTCAGCAGTTCCCTTTGCATTCTCGATAATCGTTTTAGCTTCGGTACGGCTACCTGCTAACTCAGCTTCGCGTTTGCTAGCAAGTTCCTCTGCCTTTTTACGGGCTTCCTCAGCACCATCAATATCTGAAGAAATCTTTTCAGCACGTTCATCTAAGACACTGGTAATATTTCCCCAAGCATATTTCTTCACTAAAAAGATCAATAAAAGGAAGGAACCAGCGATAAGAATAAAGTCACCGATAATGGTACTAATAGTTAAATCCATCTTCTAATCCTCCTCTACTTACTCTTCCCCTTCATTTATTTTTTTACCAATGTACATAGATGACAACATGGTAAATACATAAGCCTGAATACATGAAATGAAAATTGAAAAGGCTGTCCATAACATGTTTGCGATAAAGGCAAAAGGATACCAATACAAGGCATGTTGTGACAAGGCTAATAGCAATCCAGCTAAGACCTCACCGGCAAAAATATTTCCGTAGATCCGAATCGCCAAAGAGGCAAAATTGGTGAACTCTTCTAAAACGTTCATCGGAGTCATAAATCCAGGTGTAACAAATGCTCTCAAATATTCTTTAACGCCTCTACGACGAACTCCTTCTACATGGGCGATCAAAGTGATCAAGAATGAGAGGGATAAATCGTATCCAAGGTTGGCTGTTGGGGAAGTCCACAAGTTATAACCGTTTGTTGTTTGTACTTTTGCTATTAAGCCGATATTATTGGCAACCAAGATAAACAAGAATAGAGAAAACAGAAACAAGGAATAATCCTTGATGTATGATTCTCCAATGTTTGGTTTGGTAAAACCAATCACAAAGTCATAAATCATCTCAAGAGCATTTTGTTTACCCTTGGGACGGATGGTCATTTTACGACTTGCCCAGTAGACAAAGGCAAAAACCATCAAAACAGTTACAAGAGACATGGCAAGCAGGGTCAAATCAAAGGATATTGGTCCAATATTAACGGTTGGATTCAAACTTTCTTCCATGGTTTGACACCTCCATTTCTAAATAGAGTTGTCTATTTAATGACAAATGCCATCGCTAGGGTTACAAAGAAGGTACCTTCTACAAAGGCAACACCAAGAATTAAAAGGCTGCGTAATTGGTCAATAATTTCAGGTTGACGAGCGGCAGACTTGAAGAGATTACTCATAATCAATCCTTCAGCAATAGATACACCCATACAGGCAAGACAAAGTCCGAAAAATGTTAAATTCATGACGAATTCTCCTTTTTTAAATTAAATTTACCTCTTAAGTTTAGACCTAAAATTGGCTTTTGTCAACTTTTTACTAGTAATGAAAGCGTTTCGAATCATTTGTTTCTAATTTTACGATTTTCAAGAAAATTATATAGAAAATTTTATTGTCTTTTCATACCACTTTTACTACCTTTCCTTGTTTTCTGAAAACAAAAAACCGAGTTTTACAACTCGGATTTGACAGTTCTTATCTGAAATAAATTGGGTAATGATTTTGACAAGCTGGATTAAATGCAGCATTACAAAATGGACAAGTGCCCGTCTCTGTATACTCCTCATACGTTAGTGTTTTCCCACAGGATCCACATAAGATAGGTCTATCCTTTTTCAGATTTAAAGGATAGGGAGAAAATATGTGCGACTCTAGTTCATTATGACACTGATAACAGGCATAGTATTTCTTACACTCATAGCACTGTAAGGCTACGATATCCTTATAACTATGGTAATGAACACATCTGCTTTCATGATCTACTAGTAAGCCTTGAGCTTGAACCATTAATTTTTCCTAATCTAGGCACGAACAGTGACGCTTGTTCCATCTTCTTTATAGAGATTGATGAGACCTTCTTTCAAGGCACGTACCATGTCACCAGCTTCTACTGGTTGAGGAACCTTGATAGTCAAAAGTTCCATTGGATTTGGTGCTCGATCGATTTTATTTCCTTTGGCATCATGAAGGTCTTGAATATAAGTCTCAAAATGACGGAATCCTGGTCCGTAAAATTCAACTTGGTCACCTTCATTGATAACATTACGTTGGCGAATGGTTGCAGTCTGAGTAGCATCATCATAAGCTACTACTTCAGCAACAAACTTGTATTCTGGAATCTTGCGACGAGCTCCAAACAGTTGTTCATTTTCAGATGGTGTCCCATAGTAGAAACCTGTAGCCAATTCACGTTGGGCTACCTTCCACATTTCATCTACCAAATCTTGTTTAATGGCCTCAAATTTTTCAGGACTTTCGAGATAAGCATCAACCGCTGCCTTGTAGCAGTTTGTTACTGTTGAAACGTAGTGAATTGACTTCATACGTCCTTCAATCTTCAGACTGTCTACGCCATTTTCAATCATATCTGGGATATGGTCAATCATAGACATATCAACCGCAGACATAGAGAATTCTTCAGGAATTTCTCCCTTGAGACTCTTACGTTCCTTACCGAACGGCATATCGTAAAGGTCATATTTCCACCGGCAAGATTGTGAACATCCACCACGGTTGGCGTCACGCATACTCATATGGTTAGAAAGAGTACAACGACCAGAGTAGGAAATACACATAGCTCCATGAACGAAGGCTTCTATCTCAACATCTGTACGTTTACGAATTTCCGCCAATTCTTCCATTGACACTTCACGCGCCAAAACGACACGAGTTAAACCAAGTTCTTTCCAGAATTCTAAGGTTTCGTAGTTTGTCGCACTTGCTTGTGTTGAAAGGTGAATTTCAAGCCCTGGTGCTTCTGTTGCTGCAATCATAATCAAGGCTGGATCAGACACGATAACCGCCGCAATTCCAATATCACGTAATTTACGGAACCATTCGCCGGCCCCTTCTTCGTTTCCTTCGTGCATGACCATATTAGCAGCTACATAAACCTTAGCACCATATTTAGCTGCGAACTGTACTCCTTCTTCCATTTGTTCGAAAGTAAAGTTACCAGCACGGCTACGTAGACCATAGGCCTGACCACCGATAAAGACAGCATCTGCACCGTATTGAACAGCTACTTTTAGTTTTTCTAGTGTTCCTGCAGGTGATAGAACCTCAGGACGTTTCAAAGTTTTTGTCATGTTTTCTCCTATTTGCAATATAAAAGTTTGACACTAATCTTTACCATTTTATAGCAAAAAGGTTTTAAAATCAAGTTTAGGATGATTGTTTAGACAATTCTAATTTTTAGATTCATCTTATAATCTCAATGCACTGTCTCAATCTTCCAACTACTCCAACCTTTAAAACGTATGGCTCCCTTTTGATCCGTTTTGTAAATCGAATTCCCAAGTTCTTGGTTATTCTCCCCATTTCTTTCTTTAAATTTTTTCTTCTTGTCTACCGACATGACAGTGATTTTAGGTTGTAAAGTTTTGAAGACTTCGACATCTGTCTTTTTCTTCGATGCTTGCTGATGAGTTACCACTACATCTGCTTGGATTTTTGGATAAGACTTGTTTAAGAACTTCTCCTCTATATTTCCAGTGACTAGAAAAGTTTGATTTAGTAGCTTTCCATACATTGCTATTGAGGCTTTACTATCACTGTTTTGATTTTCGATTACTTCTAAACTACTCCCAAAAATAAATAACTGCTCTCCTATTTTAATAGGACGTACTTTCAAGTTACTTTCCTTTAATTTATCCATAAATTCTCTTTTAGATAGAGTTTCTTCAATTACTAGAATCTCTCCAAGATTGAAGGCTTTACTAATTTCTAGTAGGTGGTCTAGTTGCTTAGGTTCACTATTCGTTAAAACAAGCTGATCAATCCTTGCCACTCCTCTACTTTTTAGATAGGGGATTAAACTACGTTTGGCATTGCTCGATATGACCTTCTCCTGCCAAGCTTCTTTTTTCTCAACTGCTAACTTTTCACCGACATCCAGTAATATTGTCTTTCCTGTCATGTCTCTTAGGAAAATGCTCCGTCCCTGCTCCATGTCTAGGACTGTGATTTCATTTTCCAGTGGATGTTTGGTTACTAAGAAAAGTAAAACGATAAATAGGATAAGCAAAGGTGCTTTCTTCAAATTTCTACGATAATCATAGATAAAGGCTAAAGAAATTAAAAGAAAAACTAAAATCAAGATATTAGGTTGACCAAAAATAAGAGGCCTTGTAGATAGCTGAGAAACATAGCGTATGATGTTCTCTAGCCATTCAAAGAGAAAGTTAAACTGGGTAATAGGATATATCCATGACAGACAGAAGAGTATTGATAAAAGTGGTAGCAAGACCATATCAAATAAAAAAGAAAAGACAAAGGTTAAGAGTATGGACCAAGGTTGAAATTCAGAAAAATAGAAACACAAAATCGGCAAAATCCCCAGGGATATTACCAAACATTCTCTAAGGACTGGTTTAATTCCCTGCCCTTCTTTACTAGTCATGGTTAAGATAAAGGCATAGGCACAGGAAAGAATTCCTCCTGTTGTTAGGAAGAAATTAGGCATGATTAAAAATAAAATGAGTACTGTCATGCTAAAGTTATCTAATCCCTTTAAGCCATGCTGTGCCAATAGTTTTTGTAAAAGACTACGAATAACAGAGGCTGAAAATCCTGTCAAACCTGCATACACCAAGGAAAATGGATAAACTAGCCATTTAAAGTTTTCTTGCTCCATCCCCAGTCGCAAGAATAACTTTTTAAAAGCATTCATGAAGAATCCTACTTGCATTCCTGACAGTGCAAAAAGATGAATAATTCCTAAACTAGAATAGAGTTCATTCATTTCCTCAAAGTCTGTGTCCAAATAACCAAATAACAAACCTGTCATATAATTTCTCATGGGAGATGGAAATTTCCTTTTTATCCAGACAACTGCTTTTCTTCGCAAACTAGATAAATTTTCTCCAATATCCCAACTGGATGTTTTCCTTAATTCGATAATTTCCGATATGGTCAAGGTCTGATAAATCCCCTGTGTTTTGAGATAGTCTCGATAATCAAATCCAGCAAAATTATTTGCTCCCTGAGGAATAGCTAGCTTTCCTTTTACTACTATCTCATGCAGTTCAGATAACTCTTTAAGCCTTTCCTTTTCAGCCTCTGACTGGAATTTATAATAGACCTGAAAGAGTCTGCCATCAGCCTTCCCACGAAAGGATAAACTATCTCCATTGACCTTGATAGTATCAGGCAAGATTCGTACCGTATTAACTGAATCAACAAGATGTTGACTCGCTTCTTCTTGTTGCCATTTTTGAAATATAAACCAGCTTCCAAAAAGACCACAAACAAAGAGAACCTTGACCACAGTCTTCCATGGAAATTGAGAAAAGAGGCAGAGCAGTAAAAAGACAAAGCCCAAAAGTGCTAAAAGGCTTGCTGAAAAAATAGCATAGTAGAGCCATAGTAAAAGAAAACTGAGATAGATTTTGGGGATGGGAAATCGACTAATCCACTGTGACATACTCTTTTAACTTTTCTATCGTTTTTGCACCAATACCAGAAACCTTTTTGAGCTCATCCACTGACTTAAACTTACCGTTGGAATCACGATGGTCAACAATATCTTGAGCACGTTTGGCACCTAAACCTTTGACTTGTTTAAGTTCTTCTAAACTGGCTTTATTGAGATTAACTTTCTTATTTTCCTTGCTATGAGATGCAGTTGAATGTGTCTCCTGGCTTGTAGCTTCTTCCTTAGTCGGAACATAGACAAGTGCTTCATCACTAATTCTCTGAGCAAGATTGATAGACTTACTATCAGCATTATCTGTTAATCCACCAGCTTTTTGGACAGCATCATTGATACGACTTCCAACTGGCAGATCATAGATTCCAGGTGATTTGACCGCACCTTTTACATCAACAGTAATCAGATCTTGCTCCACCACTTCTTCCTTCTGATTTTTATCTTCCTTTTCATCCGTCGAGTCCTTTGTAACAGTTGTAATTTCTGTCTGTAATTTTGTTTCCTTAGCAGGTGCTTGCGTTGATGACTTCAGGAGGAAAAATCCGCCTAAGAGCATGCCCAAACTAGCACAGATGATAATGATTTTATAATCTTTGATTTTCTCAATAAGTTCTTCCATATTTTCTCCTCTCTTAGCTTATTCGTAATGCAAAGAAAAAACAGCTGAAAAATCTTTTCAACTGCTTACTTATTTGCAAAATAATCTTCCTTGGTTAAGATATAATGCACTCTCGTCACGATACGACCTTCTTCATGCTGGTCCATACGAGCATATGGTTCTTCGTGAGAAAAGCTCATGCCTGATTTCTCCATGACCTTTCCTGACGCAGGATTGTCCTTATCGTGAAGGGCGGTCAACTTATTCATTCCTACCTTTTCAAAAGCCAGTTCAATCACGGCTCGATTAGCCTCTGTCGTCAAACCTTGATTCCAATATTTTTTATGGATAATATAGCCAATGGCTGCCTTCTTAAGAACAGTATCCATCTTGTGCAGGTCAATGGTACCGATAAACTCTCCACTACTTTTTAGTTCAATACCCCATCGGCCCAATGGATTTGCTAGATAAAACTGAGCAATGTTATTCTTTGTTTCCTCTAAACTTTGATTGGTTGGAAAAGTGTAGCGTGTAGTTTCCTTATCTGAAGCATATTCAAACATGGCTTCTGCATCATCAAGTGTTACTGGTCTAAGTACTAAGCGTTCAGTTTCGATAATTAGATGCTTCGCTAGTTTGATAAATAGTGATTCCATTGCCCAGTCCTCCCTTTTTCTTTGAAAAAAAATATTTTCTAAAAGCTTAGCAAAAAATGCAGTAGAATTCAAGAATTTTTCTTGATTTTCGTCCAACTTTCATATAAAATAAAACCATCAGATGAATCCCTTGGATTCTATCACTGATAGTTTATTAAGGTCTATAGAACCTAAAAAAGGAGAAAATCTCTATGCTAATTGGAATTCCAAAAGAAATTAAAAACAATGAAAATCGTGTGGCTTTAACACCTGCTGGTGTACACAGTTTAGTTGGTCGTGGACATCGTGTGCTCGTTGAAACAAATGCAGGACTTGGTTCTGGATTTGCAGATGCTGATTATGAAAAACAAGGTGCAGAAATTGTTGCGACTGCAAAAGAAGCTTGGGCTGCAGAGTTAGTTGTTAAAGTGAAAGAACCTCTAGATGCTGAATATCAGTACCTACGTGATGATTTACTCCTCTTTACCTACTTGCATATGGCAGCAGCCCCAGAATTAGCGGATGCTATGTTAGCAGCAAAAACAACTGGTGTTGCTTACGAGACTGTACGTGACAATCAAGGTCAACTACCATTGTTAGTCCCTATGAGTGAAGTTGCTGGTCGTATGGCTGTCCAAATCGGAGCTCACTTCTTGACGAAACAAGCTGGTGGTTCTGGAGTTCTTTTAGGTGGTGTCCCAGGTGTACCAAAAGGAAAAGTAACCATTATCGGTGGTGGTGTCGTTGGTACACACGCAGCACGTATCGCTCTTGGTTTGGGAGCTCAAGTTACTATTCTTGATATCAGCGCTAAACGTCTCTCTGAACTTGAAGATGTCTTTGGTCACCAAATCCAAACACTCATGTCTAACCCATTTAATATCGAAGCAAGTGTGCGTGAAGCAGACGTTGTTATCGGTGCAGTATTGATTCCTGGTGCCAAAGCTCCAAAATTAGTGACAGATGACATGGTTCAACAAATGCGTCCTGGTTCTGTCATCGTAGACGTTGCTGTAGACCAAGGTGGCGTTATTGCAACTGCTGACCGTGTGACAACCCACGATGAGCCTGTCTATGAAAAACACGGTGTTCTCCACTATGCAGTTGCTAACATTCCTGGTGCAGTTGCTCGTACTTCTACTATCGCCCTTACAAATGTGACCCTTCCTTATATCGAAGCCTTGGCAGGAAAAGGATTTAAGAAAGCAATCCTTGAAGATGCTGGTTTACGTGAAGGTGTAACAACTTATCAAGGTAAACTTACAAGTCAACCTGTTGCTGAAGGTTTACATCGTGAGTTTACTTCAATCAGTGAGCTTATTTAATCATTAAAAAAGAGCAGTTCAGACGAACTTGCTCTTTTTTTATTCTGTTTCTTCTTGATTTTCTTCAACTTTGACAGGTCGAGGTTCATAGGCCCTAATAATCTGAGCGACTACTGGATGTCGGACAACATCCTTGGCTGAGAAGTGTACAAAGTCGATTTGGTGAATGTTCTTAAGTTTTTCCTGGGCATCAATCAGACCTGATTTAACATTACGCGGCAGGTCAATCTGGCTAATATCCCCATTGACAATCATTTTAGAATTGAATCCAAGACGAGTCAAGAACATCTTCATCTGCATGATAGTTGTATTTTGCGCTTCATCCAAAATGACAAAGGCATCATCCAAGGTACGGCCACGCATATAGGCCAAAGGCGCAATCTCAATAATTTCTCGCTCCATGAGACGAGTTGTTTGGTCTTTCCCTAAAATCTGATATAAGGCATCATAGACTGGACGAAGGTAAGGGTCTACCTTTTCTTTCAAATCTCCTGGTAGAAATCCCAAGCTTTCTCCAGCTTCTACTGCTGGACGTGTCAGGATGATACGCTTAACTTGACCACGTTTTAGAGCTGTCACTGCCAAAGTCACTGCTAGAAATGTCTTACCCGTACCAGCAGGCCCAATCCCAAATGTAACGTCGTGATTCTTAACACTATCCACATAAAGTTTTTGTCCCAGTGTCTTCACACGAATAGGCTTACCAGTATTATCTTTGATGATTTCTTCTTCATAGAGGGCGACAAACTTATCAATTTCATGATTTCTCACCATATTAATGGCTGTTACCACATCAGGAGTTCCGATAGTCATACCACGATTGACCAAGACCATCAAGGCCTGTATAACCTGTCGTGCTTCTTCACAAGAAGATTCCTCTCCCAAGACTTGTACAATTTCTGTACGAGCATGGATGATAATATCTAACTCTTCCTCCATCAAACGAAGATGGCGTTCATTGGAACCAAAAAGATGAAACAGGTCATCTGGATGACTTAACTGAATGTCTATTGAATGTTCCTTCAAACAAAGAACCTCTCTAACTCTTTAATTTTTTTTATTATAGCAAAGGCATTTAGAAAATGCTATCCTAAACACCTAAAGCAGATCTAATGTTCTACATATTCCTGCCAGATACGATCGAAGTCTCCCATATTAAAGGAAAAACTGGCATGTTCTTCTAAAAATCGACTGACTTGATCAAAATCATCCGTGTGTTTTGGGAAAGCTGATTCCTCAAAGGCAAGATCCGCTAAAATTGCTTTAGGACTATGACTTTTAGGATTACGCTCTGTCATAAGCCAAGTATAAAATGATTTTCTCATATAACTCCCTAAATTAACTCTGTTCCAAACTCATCCTGTTTGATTTTCCCAGCCTTCATCAAGCCACCAAGTGCTTTTTTGAACTGACCTTTAGAGATACCGAAGATTGCCTTAATATCGTCAGGTGACGATTTGTCATTCAAGGTCATAAATCCACCATTGCTTTCCAAGTATGTCAAAATCATTTGTGCATCATTTTCTAACATCTCAAAAGAGCGAGGTTTAAGTGAAAGATTAAGGGTACGATCAACCTCACGGAAGCCTATCACACGCACATCTAGGACTTGACCCAAACGTGGCTCTGCATAACGTTCACTTGGATGAATAAAGCCCAGCATATTATTTTCAGGTAGATAAACGAAGGTACCCGATAACTTGAGACGATAAACGATTGCAGGCCAATTTTGATTCTGCATGTTATTGTAGGCAGGACGTGCTAGTCGTTGGAAGTCCTCTTGGTAGGCTAAGAGTCCCCAGATACGGTCCTTCTTATCTACCTCTAGACGAATATAGAGCCTATCGCCCTTCTTTGGCCAGAGCTCTTTCAGTTCAGGTAGGATATCAAGTGACACAACGATTTCCTTGTCAGGAAGCCCTGTATCAACAAAAACACCCAAATCCTTACGAACCTCTGTTACCGTTCCCCAACCAAATTGTTCCTGAGTCGCAGTCACTTCTAGGGTAGTCAAGCGAAGTTTTTGCTTCATATCCGTGTAGGCAAAGCCTTTAACGGTTTCACCTATTGCATGCTGGCCTTCTTCCTTATCAAGAGCATAGGTCTGACCATCCTTTTGGACAAAGTAAAAACGGTCATTTTCATCAATTATCAGACCGACTATAAAACTAGCAAGATTTGTATTCATGTTTCCTTCTTTCGAATAAAACTCAGCCAGCAATGCCAACTGAGTTTTTCTGTTTATTTCTCAGACTTCCAATAGTTCTTTTTCTTTATTGGCAGTCATGTCATCGATGTGTTTAACAGCATCGTCTGTAGCTTTTTGAATATCTTTTTCAAGAGTTTTCAACTCATCTTCAGTGATTTCTTTAGCTTTTTCTTGTTTCTTAGCTTCATCCATAGCATCACGACGAATGTTACGAATAGCAACTTTAGCATTCTCACCAACTTTTTTCACTTCTTTAGCAAGGTCACGACGAGTTTCCTCAGTAAGAGCTGGAATTACTAAGCGAATAACAGAACCATCGTTAGCTGGTGTAATACCAAGGTCAGAAGCATTCAAAGCACGTTCAATATCTTTCAAAGAAGTTTTATCAAATGGTGTCACCAACAAGACACGCGCTTCTGGAATAGTGATAGAAGCGATTTGGTTAAGGGGTGTTTCTACACCATAGTATTCTACGTGGATACGATCAAGCAAGCTTGCATTAGCGCGACCAGCTCGAATACTTCCGAATTCACGAGAAAGTGAGTGATGAGATTGTGTCATTCTCTCTTTTGCTTTTTCAACAATTGCGTTTGCCATAATCTTATTTTATTCCTTTTCTTCAATATTGTTAGAAACTGTAGTTCCGATATTTTCACCAAATACAACACGTTTGATATTGCCTGGTTGGTTCATGTTAAAGACAACCAAGTCGATATCGTTGTCCATTGAAAGTGTTGACGCAGTCGAATCCATGATACGAAGACCTTTACTAATCACATCACGGTGAGTCAATTCTTCAAACTTAACCGCTGTCTTATCTTTCTTAGGATCGGCATTATAAACACCATCAACACCATTTTTTGCCATCAAAATAGCGTCTGCCTCAATTTCAGCAGCACGAAGGGCTGCAGTTGTATCAGTTGAGAAGTAAGGTGAACCAACTCCAGCACCAAAGATAACAATACGACCTTTTTCAAGATGACGAAGGGCACGTCCTCGAATATAAGGCTCAGCTACTTGTTGCATTGCGATTGCAGTCTGAACGCGTGTATCCACTCCAACTTGTTGCAATGAATCTGCCATCACAAGAGCGTTCATAACTGTTCCAAGCATTCCTGTATAGTCTGCTTGTACACGATCCATGCCAGCTTCCGCAGCAGGTTCTCCACGCCAGAGGTTACCACCTCCGATAACGAGAGCAATTTCAATTCCTAAGTTATGTACTTCTTGAATTTCTTGTGCCATTGCTTGAACAGTTTTAATATCAATACCTACACCACGTTCACCAGCAAGGGCCTCACCTGATAACTTGATCAAAATGCGTTTATATTTTGGTTCCACCTGACTTCGCTCCTTTGTTTTATTCAAACTATTTTATCACATTTTTTGAGAATTTTATAGTCTCATGGACTAAACTTTCAAAAAATTTATAGGCTTAAGAATTCTTCTAAATCAGACAATGCACGTTCTGCAATCTTTTCATAACGAGCCTTTTTATCACGAATACGCTCACCTTCTAACTCCTTGATAATCCCAAAGTTGACATTCATTGGTTGGAAGTGTTTGCTATCAGCATGAGTGATATAATGAGCTAAACTTCCGATAGCCGTTGTCTCTGGGAAAATAGCCTCACTTTCTCCTTTAAAAAGACGGGCAGCATTTATCCCTGCAACCAAGCCTGAAGCGGCCGACTCAACGTATCCTTCTACACCAGTCATCTGACCAGCAAAGAAGAGGTTGGACTGTTTCTTAGAACGGTATGTTTGCTCAAGAAGATTTGGAGAATCCATATAAGAATTGCGGTGCATAACACCATAACGGACAAACTCCACATTTTCAAGTCCTGGAATCATTTGGAAGACACGCTTTTGTTCACCCCATTTGAGGTGGGTTTGAAATCCAACGATATTGTAGAGACTACCAGCAGCATTGTCTTGACGAAGCTGAACAACTGCATACGGTGTTTTGAAGTCACCATCACGAGGACCTTTATAGTCTTCTGGATATTCCAGACCAACTGGTTTCATAGGACCATAAAGCATGGTTTTAATGCCACGCTTGGCCATGACCTCAATCGGCATACAGCCTTCAAAGTATTTTTCTTTCTCGAAAGAATTCAGCGGAGCTTCTTCGGCATTGATCAAGGCTTCATGGAAATCCATAAATGCTTGTTTGGTCATCGGAGCATTCAGATAAGCTGCTTCTCCCTTATCATAACGAGATTTGAGATAGACCTTATTCATATCAATGGTGTTGACATCGATGATAGGTGCTGCCGCATCGTAGAAATAAAAACCGTCCCCGCCGTTAAGAGCGTGAATCTTTTCAGCAAGGGCATCACTAGTCAAAGGACCAGTTGCTACAACTGTAATGGCATCTGTTGGCAATTCTGTAATCTCGTCACGAACGATCTCAATCAAAGGATGATTGGCAATCTTTTCAGTAACCATTTGAGAGAAACCGTCACGGTCAACTGCGAGAGCACCACCAGCAGGAACACGTGTTGCTTCTGCCGATTCCAAGATAAGAGAACCTAGGCGACGCATTTCTTCCTTAAGGAGACCAACGGCATTTGTAAGTGCATCCCCACGCAATGAGTTGGAGCAAACTAACTCTGCAAAATTGTCTGTTTTGTGTTGTGGTGTTGATTTAACACCACGCATTTCATAAAGTTTAACAGGAATGCCACGTTCTGCAATTTGAAAGGCTGCTTCTGACCCTGCTAAACCGGCACCGATAACATTGATATAAGATTGAGACACGTCACTAATACCTCTTTGAGTGAAACTTAAGTCCATATCAATAATCATTAGACTGTTTGACACCCACAAATCTTTCTAAATTTTCTTTTACTAGTATAACAAAAAAAGGGAAGAAGGCAAACTTCCCTGTTTAGTCATTGGATTGTTTCTCTTCCCAATCATGATAAGCTGAGTAGAGCTGACTTTTATTCCACTGATATATCTTTGCGACTTCCTTAATGGCCTGATTTTTCTTAACACCTTGTTGGATGCGTTCTTGGATTTCTGAGAACAAGTCCTCTTCATCTTTATCGTCTACTTCTTGACTAGCCCCCTCTACAATCAGAAGGCATTCGCCCTTGAGAGGAGTCTCAGAAATACTTACTAGTAACTCTGAAATTGTTCCTCGTTGGTATTCTTCATAAATCTTAGTCAATTCTCGAACCAAGACCACTGAGCGATTACCGTAGACTTCTAGCATATTTTCTAGCGTATCTGCAACACGGTGAGGTGATTCATAGAAAATCTGAGTCTCCGGATAATCTTTCTTAGTCTCAAAAAATTGCTTTTGCTGACCAGATTTTCGTGGTAAGAACCCATAAAAAATATGAGGTTGAGGTGCTAATCCACTAGCAATCAATGCTGAAATCCCTGCACTTGCACCCGGAACTGTAACTACAGCTATATCTTCTTCAATAGCTGCTTTAACCAAGTCATGTCCAGGATCAGATATACTAGGTAAGCCTGCGTCTGAAACTTGGGCAATATCTTGACCTTGCTTCAACAAATCAATCAAATCAGGAATTTTTTCCTTGGCATTGTGTTCATGGAAACTAATCTGCTTCGTTAGAATATCGAAATGCTTGAGCAGAAGTCCAGTATTACGTGTATCTTCAGCAGCAATCCAATTAACTTCTTTCAAAGTTTTGATAGCACGAAAAGTCATATCTTCTAGATTTCCAATTGGTGTTGCGACAAGATACAGCTTGCCATAAGCAGATTGGTCCTTAAAACTCTTTTGAATTTGCATGCTTACTCCCTAAACAACAATTCATCACAGAACATACATTCTGCATCCTGCTCTCGACGTTGCCCATAAAAATCTCGACAAACATGAAATCCGTCGTCATAAATACGACTAACGTTTTCTCTGACATGTTTGGTCTTAGTTGGGACAGTTTCTTCTTCCTCACTCAAGCGTTCTCTAAGTTTATCATTCTCTAGACGAAGAGCTGTATTTTCCTCAACAAGACTCTTGAGATTTTTTTTGATGGCTTCTACATCTGCTAAAGTTGCTAACAACTGTTGCGAGAAATCATCTAAGGCATCAAATAATTCTTTTTTATTCATCAGCAGCCCTTTAACCCTTTCATAGACTTAATATTTCTGTAAAACCAGGTAATCCATTGCATTTTGGAAAGAAACATTTGCTTTCCACATTTTTCTAGCTTCTACAAGATTTTCTAGTATGTGCCGTGCTCCTGTTCGAAGAATTTCTTGACCAGCCAATACCTCTAAAATCCTAAGTACTTGATCTTGTTTTTCTTTATCATCAGCCAAACTAGCTAATTTAGCAACTTGTAAATAAGATTCTCTTTTTCTCGACAAAAGATCTGAAAACAAGCGCTCACTTTCTTCAACCAGTGTCCAAAATGTTGTTTGATTAAATAGTTTTTCAGCTTCCATTTGAGATTGGCTAAACTGAGCTAACAATCTAGCTTTTTTCTTAACTAGACCCAATTTCTCAAGTTGAATAATAAGATTAGCTTCTTGCTTCTTAAACTGAAAAATCTGTGTTCGGCTCCGAATTGTTGGTAATATTTTATCCTCATCATTAGTTAAGAAGAAAATATAAACTTCACTTTGTGGTTCTTCGATAACCTTTAGTAGTGAATTAGCGGCATTTAAATGCATCTTATCTGCTTGTTCAATAATAAAGACTTGGCGCTGACTTTCAATACCTGATTGAGAAAATTGCCCTACCAATTCTCTAATCCGTTCAGTCTTAATAATTTGATTAATCGGACGTACGATTGTTACATCAGGATATTCCTCTTGATCGATCAATTTACAACTTCGACAAGATTCACAAGGTAGAACACCCTGTTTATCAGTACAAAAAAGACTTTTAGCAAGAAATAAGGCCATTTCTAAACTTCCAAAATAACCTGAAAAAAGATAGGCATGATTCAGCTGGTTTTGCTCAAGAATGCGAACAAAACGTTCATATTGCTGTGGTTGACAATCTTTTAGTTCTTCTTTTATCATCTGGTCAATCCCATTCTGTCAAATAAGACTTGCTTGGTCTTTTCAATTACTTGATCCAATGGCAAACTAGCATCTATCTTCTCGATGCGATTCCCTTCTTTCTCCAAAAGTGAAAGATATCCTTGGCGAACTTTTCGGTGCATCTCTAAACCTTCCAAGTCCAAACGATTGACTTCACGACTACTGTTTGCTGCAATTCGTTCAAGCCCTTTCTCAACTTCAATATCAAAATAAAGCGTTAAATCAGGCTTGAGACCATCAGTCGCAAATTGATTGAGCCAATTAACGGCATCTATATCCAAACCACGACCAAATCCCTGGTAGGCAACCGAACTATCAATAAATCGGTCCATGATCACCAATTTCCCAGCTGCAAGTGCTGGCAAGACCTTCTCTACTAAGTGTTGTCTACGACTTGCAATATAGAGAAGCAACTCGGTTTTAGAGTCCATTTGTATATGATTTGGATCAAGAATAACTTCTCTAATCTTCTCTCCAATCAAAACGCCTCCTGGCTCACGTGTCGTTAAAAAATCAATATCTTTTTCTTTTAATATTGGAAGGATAGCTTCAAGCACACTGGTTTTCCCAGCTCCCTCTGGTCCCTCAATAGAGACTAAAAATCCTTTTGACATGTCTATCTCATTTCTATTTGCTATCTTCTATTCTATCAAAAAAATAGACATTTGTGAAAAGCTTTTTAACCTATAAAAAATTTAATCAGAAAACTAGAATATACATTAGTTAAAAATAAGACAATTATTTAATTAAGTTTCTATTTTCGTAATTTACTACCATACTTTTTTTGTCTTTGTATAATCAAAAAAAGAACCTTGCTATGCAAGGTTCTTTTAGTGTCTGACTTAAATAATTGTTCTTCTGGGAACTAAATCGAATTAAGCTTCGATTTCTGTAACCATACCTGAACCAACAGTACGTCCACCCTCACGGATAGAGAATGTAGTACCTTGTTCTACGGCGATTGGGTGGATCAACTCAACGTCGATAGTCACGTTATCACCAGGCATTACCATTTCAGTACCTGCAGGAAGTTCGATTGAACCTGTAACGTCAGTAGTACGGAAGTAGAATTGTGGACGGTAGTTGTTGAAGAATGGAGTGTGACGTCCACCTTCTTCTTTAGTAAGGATGTAGACTTCACCTTTAAATTTAGTGTGTGGGTTGATTGAACCTGGTTTAGCGATAACTTGTCCGCGTTCGATTTCATCACGTTGAACACCACGAAGAAGGACACCTACGTTATCTCCGGCAAGACCTTCGTCAAGTTGTTTACGGAACATTTCAACACCAGTAACAACTGCTTTTGAAGTTTCTTCTTTGATACCAACGATTTCGATTTCGTCGTTAACACGAACAGTACCACGGTCGATACGTCCTGAAGCAACTGTACCACGTCCAGTGATTGAGAATACATCTTCGACTGGAAGAAGCAATGGTTTGTCAGTGTCACGTTCTGGTTCTGGGATGTACTCGTCAACTGTGTTCATCAATTCCATGATGATGTCTTCGTATTTAGAGTCACCTTCAAGAGCTTTAAGAGCTGAACCTTGGATAACTGGAAGATCGTCACCTGGGAAGTCGTATTCTGAAAGAAGGTCACGGATTTCCATTTCAACCAATTCAAGCAATTCTTCGTCGTCAACCAAGTCGATCTTGTTCATGAAGACGATAAGGTGTTTAACACCAACCTGACGTGAAAGAAGGATGTGCTCACGAGTTTGTGGCATTGGTCCGTCAGTTGAAGCTACTACAAGGATAGCTCCGTCCATTTGAGCGGCAC
>NZ_JAJNSC010000036.1:0-20493 GCF_027497975.1 Streptococcus sp. SM5
CGACATCATGATTAACAGTCATGCGCTACTACCAACTGAGCTATGGCGGATAAAATAGTCCGTACGGGATTCGAACCCGTGTTACCGCCGTGAAAAGGCGGTGTCTTAACCCCTTGACCAACGGACCTTCTATCTGTAGCAGATATAACCATTATATCAATTTCTTGCTAATTGTCAATTACTTTTGAGTTTTTTTCTCTAGAATATCTTTTAATTTTCTAATTTTTAATCTTGAAATAGGACAACGATGGTCTTCATAGAAAACAATTTCTAAATTCTTTCTATCAATTTCTCTGATGTTGCCTATATTTACCAAAAATGACTTATGAGGAGAATAAAATCGCTGAGTATGTTTGTCCTTTTCCTGAATATCTGTCATGGTACCATAAAATTCTTTTGCAAAATTCTTACCAATAATGCGCAATTTATGAGAGACTCCTGTCGTTTCAATATACAGAATGTCATGGTAAGGGATTTTTAAATCATTTCCCTTGTAATTGTAGTCAAAATAATCTACCACATCTTCATTTTCAAGTAACATACTCTTCGTGTAGAAGATATTCTGCTCAATTCTCTTCTTAAATAACTCATCATTGATATCCTTATCAACAAAATCTAAGGCTGATACCTGATATTTATAGGTTAGAGTCGCAAACTCTGATCGACTGGTGATAAAGACGATAATAGCGTAAGGATTGTAATGACGAATGAGCTGAGCCACTTCAAATCCCTTTTTCTCAATTCCATGAATATCAATATCTAGAAAATAAAGCTGGTTTACTTCATCATTTTCGATATATTCCTTAAACTCACGAACTTTTCCCGTTGTCTTGTATGATATTGGAATATTCGATTCTTTCGAAATTTCATCCAATATTCTCTCTAGTCTCACTTGATGTTCAATAACATCTTCTAAAATTAAAACTTTCATTCAAATTCCCTCTTAAATCTAATGATTTGTCTAAATGTACTGCCTTCCATCTCTGTTTCTAAAATAATGTTGTTGTACTTATCCAGTAGTTCTTTCACATTATTTAATCCTACTCCGCGATTTCTTCCCTTAGTAGAGAATCCTAAAGCAAATAGATCTCCTGAAGGAGTCATCGTCATTTTACATGAATTCTGAATCACAATCACTGTTTCAGTTTCCATCTTAATAACTGCTACTTCCATCTGCTTTTTATAACTATCAGCCGATCCTTCGACAGCATTGTTCAATAAAACACTCATAATACGAACTAAATCCAGCAGGTCTATTGGTAGTCTAGTAATTATATCTTTTACTTCCAGTGTAAACTCTACACCGTTATTTCGAGCATAGACAATTGACTGAGCAACCAAACTTCGTAAAGCTGAATCTTCTATGTTGTTCAAATCAAAGTAAGTGTACTTATCTGAGCGCAGTTTGTGATTGGCTTTAACCAAAACTTCGTTGTAAACTCTGTCAATTTCCTGTAAATTACCACTGTCAATTGCCATCTGCATACTGACAAGCATCCCAGCATAATCATGTCGAAAACCACGAATTTCATTATACAAACCGACAATTTCATCTGTGTAGTTTTGTAAATGTTTCTGTTCAAATTTCTTCTGCTTCAAAGCAATCTCTTTCTCCATTTGATCTTTATGTGAATTCATTGCAAAAAAGGTTAAAAGGAGAGAAATAAAGACGATAGATGATAAAATACTTCCAAAACTATTCAAATGTTTAATCGTACTTACCATATCTGAAACGAAAGATACAATATGGAGCAGTAGCAAAGCAAAAAATACTTTTGTCAAGAAAGGATAGAGGTAGTCTTTATCAAAATAGTTTAGATCCAAATGGAAATAATGAATGATTTTTAAGATAACGACATAAGTCAACACCGTTACAAGGAAAAAGAATGGTTCATAATATTGTAAAACAAAATTGTCTCCTGTTAGAGAGGATAAAGTTACGGACAAAAAGTTATGAGTGCTCTCATATAAAAGAGATAGTAGTAAACTTAGGAATAGTCCTCTATCCCTCTCATACTGTTTAATCCATCGAAAATAGGAATATAATACCAAAGGAAATAAAAATTTTACAATCCCTAAGTCATCTAAATGTAGAAGATATGATGGAAAATCAAGTACTATTTCTACTAGTAATGTATAAGCACCAAAAACGTATAGTTCCTTTTCTTTTATTTGACCTTTGCAAATTAAACTGTAACTGTGACTAATAATAAAAAAATATAATATAAAATCTACTACTAAGAAAAAATTCATTCTGACACTCCCTTATCTTCTTTTAAGAAAATTAATAAACATTTTATCTATTCTCCTCATCTCCCCACCTCGAATCTCCTGCAATTCTTTTTCCTTCAAGGCTACAAACTTTTCCAATTTAACTGTGTTTTTCATAATAAAATCTCCTAAAATGTTTTTTTCCTGTAAGCTAACTTACAAAAACCATTATACAAAATGGAATTTAATTTTAGATAAAATTCTCTCAACTGTCATTTTTTTCTCCCCAAGTGTACTTTTTTAAAAAAAAAGCCGGGAAAATTCCCAGCTTTGCTACTATATTGATCCCAGCAGGATTCGAACCTGCGACCGTTCGCTTAGAAGGCGAATGCTCTATCCAGCTGAGCTATGAGACCTAATACAGCTATTCTACCAAAAATTCAATTGAAAGTCAATTTTCTATTTATGATAGGGCGAGCCCTGCTGTATTGTAAAAGCTCGATAGATTTGTTCAACAAGGACTAGTCTCATTAACTGATGGGGCAAGGTTAAACGACCAAAACTAACAGAGAGATTGGATCTCTTTTTTACATCCTGTGCTAATCCCAGACTCCCTCCAATAATAAAAGTAAGAGTAGAAAATCCTTTTATAGAAGCTTCTTCTAAATGCTTACTAAATTCTTCTGAGGAGAAAGTTTTCCCTTCAATGGCTAACACAATAACAAAATCACGGTCACCAACTTTTGATAAAATTCTCTGACCTTCTATTTCTAAAATCTTTTGATTTTCTGATTCACTGGCCTTATCTGGTGTTTTTTCATCTGCTAGCTCTATCATTTCAAGCTTAGCAAATCGAGAAATTCGTTTTGAATACTCTGAGATACCATCTTTTAAATACTTTTCTTTCAGTTTCCCGACTGTTACAACTTTAATTTTCATGACTCTATTCTAACATATTCTCCATTTTTTCACATCTTATTCACAAAATAAAAGGTTAATTTTCACTAGAAAACCACAGATTTTTGAAAGTTATCCACAATCTGTGAAAAACTTTTGTTTTTAAGTTATAATTAAGCTAGTCAGTTTATACTTTCAGTAATTTCAAACATAACATATGGAGGTAAATATGAAACATCAAAAAACATTTTACAAAAAATGGTTTCAATTATTAGTCGTTATCGTCATTAGCTTTATTAGCGGTGCCTTGGGTAGTTTTTCAATAAACCAACTAACTCAAAAAAGTGGTGTAAGTAGCTCTAACAACAATAGTACTATTACACAAACTGCCTATAAAAACGAAAATTCAACAACTCAGGCTGTTAACAAAGTAAAAGATGCTGTTGTTTCTGTTATTACTTATTCGGCAAACAGACAAAATAGCGTATTTGGTAATGATGATACTGACACAGATTCTCAGCAAATCTCTAGTGAAGGATCTGGGGTTATTTATAAAAAGAATGATAAAGAAGCTTACATCGTCACCAACAATCACGTTATAAATGGTGCCAGCAAAGTAGATATTCGTTTGTCAGATGGAACTAAAGTACCTGGAGAAATCGTCGGAGCTGATACTTTCTCTGATATTGCTGTCGTCAAAATCTCTTCAGAAAAAGTGACAACAGTAGCTGAATTTGGTGATTCTAGCAAGTTAACCGTAGGAGAAACTGCTATTGCCATCGGTAGCCCATTAGGTTCTGAATATGCTAATACTGTCACTCAAGGTATCGTATCTAGTCTTAATCGAAATGTATCTTTAAAATCTGAAGATGGACAAGCCATTTCTACAAAAGCCATCCAAACTGATACTGCTATTAACCCAGGTAACTCTGGTGGCCCACTAATCAATATTCAAGGACAGGTTATCGGAATTACCTCAAGTAAAATTGCAACAAATGGAGGAACATCTGTAGAAGGTCTTGGTTTTGCAATCCCTGCAAATGATGCTATCAATATTATTGAACAGTTGGAAAAGAACGGAAAAGTTACTCGTCCAGCTTTGGGAATTCAAATGGTCAATCTCTCAAATATTAATACAAGTGATATTAGAAGACTGAATATTCCAAGCAATGTAACATCTGGTGTAGTTGTTCGTTCTGTACAAAGTAATATGCCTGCCAATGGTCACCTTGAAAAATACGATGTTATTACAAAAGTAGACGACAAAGACATTGCTTCATCAACAGATTTACAAAGTGCTCTTTACAATCATTCTATCGGAGACACCATTAAGATAACTTACTATCGTAACGGTAAAGAAGAAACTACATCTATTAAACTTGACAAGAGTTCAGGTGATTTAGAATCTTAATTGACATCTATGTAAAGAAAGCTTTACATAAGAGAAAAGATGTGTTAGTGTAGAATCATGGAAAAATTTGAAATGATTTCTATTACGGATATACAAAAAAATCCCTATCAACCTCGAAAAGAATTTGATGGAGAAAAACTACATGAACTAGCACAGTCTATCAAAGAAAATGGGGTCATTCAACCGATTATTGTTCGTCAATCTCCTGTTATTGGTTATGAAATCCTTGCAGGAGAGAGACGCTATCGGGCTTCACTTTTAGCTGGTCTAAGGTCTATCCCAGCTGTTGTTAAACAGCTTTCAGATCAAGAGATGATGATCCAGTCTATCATTGAAAATTTGCAAAGAGAAAATTTAAATCCAATAGAAGAAGCACACGCCTATGAATCTCTTGTAGAGAAAGGATTTACCCATGCTGAAATTGCAGATAAAATGGGGAAGTCTCGTCCTTATATCAGCAACTCTATTCGCTTGTTGTCCTTGCCAGAACCGATTCTCTCTGAAGTAGAAAATGGTAAACTATCACAAGCCCATGCGCGTTCTCTCGTTGGGTTGAATAAGGAACAACAAGACTATTTCTTTCAACGAATTATAGAAGAAGACATTTCTGTAAGAAAATTAGAAGCTCTTCTGACAGAGAAAAAACAAAAGAAACTGCAAAAAAATGATTATTTCATACAAAATGAAGAAGAACAGTTAAAAAAAATACTCGGATTAGATGTAGAAATCAAACTGTCTAAAAAAGATAGTGGAAAAATCATTATTGCTTTCTCAAACCAAGAAGAATACAGTAGAATTATCAACAGCCTGAAATAAGGCTGTTCTTTTATTTTTTTATCTCACAAGGTTATCCACTATTTTTTTCAAAAAAAAGCTTCATAAATCAATAGTTTCTGATTTTATCCCCAACCTGTGGATAAAACTTGATAACATTGTGGATTATTTTTCACAGCTTGTGGAAAATTCTTGCTATCTATGGTAAAATAAATCTAGCATTAAACTTTTAAATAGTAAAGGAGGAGAAAGGATTGAAAGAAAAACAATTTTGGAATCGTATATTAGAATTTGCACAAGAAAGACTAACTCGTTCCATGTATGATTTCTATGCTATTCAAGCTGAACTCATTAAGGTAGAAGAAAATGTTGCCACTATATTTTTACCACGATCTGAAATGGAAATGGTCTGGAAAAAACAACTAAAAGATATCATTGTAGTAGCTGGTTTTGAGATTTATGATGCTGAAATAACTCCCCACTATATTTTTACCAAGCCTCAAGATACGATTATCCCACAAGTTGAAGAAGCTCCAAATTCAACTCTCTATGACTATAGTCCAAAGTTAGCATCTATTCCTTATTCGGATACTGGATTAAAAGAAAAGTATACCTTTGATAATTTTATCCAAGGGGATGGAAATGTTTGGGCAGTATCAGCCGCCCTGGCTGTCTCTGAAGATTTGGCCTTGACCTATAATCCTCTTTTTATCTATGGAGGACCTGGGCTTGGTAAGACTCACTTACTCAATGCCATTGGGAATGAGATTTTGAAAAATATTCCTGATGCGCGTGTGAAGTACATTCCTGCTGAAAGCTTTATAAACGACTTTCTTGAACATCTGAGACTGGGTGAAATGGATAAGTTCAAAAAAACCTACCGTAGCCTCGATCTCTTGTTAATTGATGATATTCAATCGCTGAGTGGAAAAAAAGTTGCAACTCAGGAAGAATTTTTCAATACTTTCAATGTTCTCCATAACAATCAAAAACAAATTGTTCTGACTAGTGATCGTAGCCCTAAACACTTAGAGGGCCTTGAAGAAAGACTTGTCACGCGCTTTAGCTGGGGGTTGACGCAAAACATCACACCACCTGACTTTGAGACACGTATTGCCATTTTACAAAGCAAAACAGAGAATTTAGACTACCATTTCCAAAGTGATACCCTAGAATACCTAGCTGGTCAATTTGATTCAAACGTCCGAGAACTTGAAGGAGCAATCAACGACATCACTTTAATTGCCAGAGTGAAGAAGATTAAGGATATCACTATCGATATCGCTGCAGAAGCCATTAGAGCTCGCAAACAAGATGTTAGCCAAATGCTCGTCATCCCAATTGATAAAATACAAAATGAAGTTGGTAACTTTTATGGTGTCAGTGTCAAAGAAATGAAGGGAAGCAGACGCCTTCAAAATATTGTTTTAGCCCGTCAAGTAGCCATGTACTTATCTAGAGAACTAACAGATAATAGTCTTCCAAAAATTGGTAAGGAATTTGGTGGTAAAGACCACACAACAGTTATTCATGCCCATGCTAAAATTAAATCTTTGATTGATGAAGACGATAATTTACGTTTAGAAATTGAATCAATCAAAAATAAAATAAAATAACTTGTGGATAACTTTCGCTTTTTTATCTTTTTTATCCACATTTTTTAAACAAGCCCAAAAACTTGATATTACTAGTTTAAAGTCTGTTTTCCACAGATTTCACAGACTCTATTATTACTATTATCCTTCTAATACTAAAAATAAATAAAGGAGAATCCATGATTCATTTTTCAATTAATAAAAATTTATTTCTACAAGCCTTAAATACTACTAAGAGAGCTATTAGCTCTAAAAATGCCATTCCTATTTTATCAACCGTAAAAATTGACGTAACCAATGAAGGTGTTACTTTAATTGGTTCAAATGGTCAAATTTCAATTGAAAATTTTATTTCTCAAAAAAATGAAGATGCTGGTTTGTTAATTACTTCTTTAGGTTCGATCCTTCTTGAAGCTTCTTTCTTCATCAATGTGGTATCTAGTCTACCTGATGTGACTCTTGATTTTAAAGAAATTGAACAAAATCAAATTGTTTTAACCAGCGGTAAATCAGAAATTACCCTAAAAGGAAAAGATAGTGAACAATATCCACGAATCCAAGAAATTTCAGCAAGCACTCCTTTGGTTCTTGAAACAAAATTACTCAAGAAAATTATCAATGAAACAGCTTTTGCTGCAAGTACACAAGAAAGTCGTCCAATTTTAACAGGTGTTCATTTTGTATTGAGCCAACACAAAGAGTTAAAAACAGTTGCAACAGACTCTCATCGTCTAAGCCAGAAAAAATTGACTCTTGAAAAAAATAGTGATGATTTTGATGTCGTGATTCCTAGCCGTTCTCTACGCGAATTTTCAGCAGTATTTACAGACGATATTGAAACTGTAGAGATTTTCTTTGCCAACAATCAAATCCTCTTTAGAAGCGAAAATATTAGCTTCTATACTCGTTTGTTAGAAGGTAACTATCCTGATACAGATCGCTTGATTCCGACAGACTTTAACACTACTATTACTTTTGATGTGGTAAACTTACGTCAGTCAATGGAGCGTGCTCGCCTTTTATCAAGTGCGACTCAAAATGGTACTGTGAAGCTTGAAATTAAAGGTGGTATTGTTAGCGCCCATGTTCATTCTCCAGAAGTTGGTAAAGTAAACGAAGAAATCGATACTGATCAGGTGACTGGTGAAGATTTGACTATTAGTTTCAACCCAACTTACTTGATTGATTCTCTTAAGGCTTTAAATAGCGAAAAGGTGACCATTAGCTTTATCTCAGCTGTTCGTCCATTTACTCTTGTGCCAGCAGACACTGATGAAGACTTCATGCAGCTCATTACACCAGTTCGTACAAATTAAGTGAAAGAGGTTGAGCTTAGCTCGCCTCTTTTATGATATAATCGAAAAAGAAAAGGAGAGTAGTATGTATCAAGTTGGAAATTTTGTTGAAATGAAAAAACCACATGCTTGCACCATCAAGTCAACAGGTAAAAAGGCCAATCGTTGGGAAATTACACGTGTAGGAGCAGATATCAAAATTAAATGTAGCAATTGTGACCATGTTGTCATGATGGGGCGCTATGATTTTGATCGAAAAATGAATAAAATTATTGACTGAAACCCCTCAGTTAGAGGGTTAGCAAGTTTTCCCTTTTTGTGTTATAATATTAGGGATTGAAATGAAAACGGAGAATGAAAAAATATGGCTTTAACAGCAGGTATCGTTGGTTTGCCAAACGTTGGTAAATCAACACTATTTAATGCAATTACAAAAGCAGGAGCAGAGGCAGCTAACTACCCATTTGCGACTATTGACCCAAACGTTGGAATGGTGGAAGTTCCAGATGAACGACTACAAAAACTAACGGAAATGATTACACCTAAAAAGACAGTTCCAACAACATTTGAATTTACAGATATTGCAGGGATTGTAAAAGGAGCCTCAAAAGGAGAAGGGCTAGGAAATAAATTCTTGGCCAATATTCGTGAAGTAGATGCGATTGTTCATGTAGTTCGTGCTTTTGATGATGAAAATGTCATGCGCGAGCAAGGACGTGAAGATGCCTTTGTGGATCCACTTGCAGATATTGATACCATTAATCTAGAGTTGATTCTTGCTGACTTAGAATCAGTGAACAAACGATATGCGCGTGTAGAAAAGATGGCACGTACGCAAAAAGATAAAGAATCAGTAGCAGAATTTAATGTTCTTCAAAAGATTAAACCAGTTCTTGAAGATGGAAAATCAGCTCGCACCATCGAATTTACAGATGAAGAACAAAAAGTAGTCAAAGGTCTCTTCCTTTTGACTACTAAACCAGTTCTTTATGTTGCCAATGTAGATGAGGATGTAGTTTCAGATCCAGATTCTATCGACTATGTCAAACAAATTCGCGAATTTGCAGCGACAGAAAATGCTGAAGTAGTCGTTATTTCTGCGCGTGCTGAGGAAGAAATTTCTGAGTTAGACGAAGAAGACAAGCAAGAGTTTCTTGAAGCTCTTGGTTTGACAGAATCAGGCGTTGACAAGTTGACTCGTGCAGCTTACCACTTACTTGGACTTGGAACTTACTTCACAGCTGGTGAAAAAGAAGTTCGCGCTTGGACCTTCAAACGTGGTATGAAGGCTCCTCAAGCAGCTGGTATTATCCACTCAGACTTTGAAAAAGGCTTTATCCGTGCAGTGACCATGTCATATGAGGATCTAGTAAAATACGGATCTGAAAAGGCAGTAAAAGAAGCTGGACGTTTGCGTGAAGAAGGAAAAGAATATATCGTCCAAGATGGCGATATCATGGAATTCCGCTTTAATGTCTAAAAAATTTAATGAATAGTATCAATTAGGTTGGAAAAAAATTCCAACCCTTTTGGCTTTTGAAAGGAAAAATAAATGACAAAATTACTTGTAGGCTTGGGAAATCCAGGAGATAAATATTTTGAAACAAAACATAATGTTGGTTTTATGTTGATTGACCAACTAGCGAAGAAACAGAATGTCACTTTTACACACGATAAGATATTTCAAGCTGATCTAGCATCTTTTTTCCTCAATGGTGAAAAAATTTATCTCGTCAAACCAACGACATTTATGAATGAAAGTGGAAAAGCTGTTCATGCTTTATTGACTTACTATGGTTTGGATATTAAAGATTTACTCATCATTTATGATGATCTTGATATGGAAGTTGGAAAGATTCGTTTAAGAGCAAAGGGTTCAGCAGGTGGACATAATGGTATCAAGTCTATTATTCAACATATAGGGACTCAGGTCTTTAACCGTGTTAAGATTGGAATCGGAAGACCTAAAAATGGAATGTCAGTTATTAACCATGTTTTGAGTAAGTTTGACAAGGATGATTATATTGGTGTTTTACAGTCTATTGACAAGGTTGACGATGCTGTAAATTACTATTTACAAGAGAAAAATTTTGAAAAAACGATGCAGAGGTATAACGGATAAATGGTATCCTTATTAGATTTATTCTCAGAAAATGATCAGATAAAAAAATGGCATCAAAATCTGACAGATAAGAAAAGACAATTAATGTTAGGTTTGTCAACTTCTACAAAAGCTTTAGCAATCGCTAGTAGTTTGAATAAAGAAGATAAGATTGTTTTATTGACATCAACTTATGGAGAAGCAGAAGGTCTTATTAGTGATCTTATCTCTATCTTGGGTGAGGAACTTGTCTATCCATTTTTGGTAGATGACTCTCCTATGGTAGAGTTTTTGATGTCTTCACAAGAAAAAATTATTTCACGGGTTGAAGCCTTGCGTTTTTTGAGTGATCCGTTTAAAAAAGGGATTTTAGTTTGTAATATTGCAGCAAGTAGATTGATTTTACCCTCTCCGACTGCATTTAAAGAAAGCATTATAAAAATTGCAGTTGGTGAAGAATATGACCAAAACGCGCTCATCCATCATTTAAAAGAAATCGGCTATCGAAAAGTTACTCAAGTACAGACCCAAGGAGAATTTAGTCTTCGAGGAGATATTTTAGATATTTTTGAAATATCCCAGTTAGAACCTTGCCGAATTGAGTTTTTTGGTGATGAAGTAGATGGAATTCGTACTTTTGAAGTCGAAACACAATTATCGAAAGAAAATCGGACAGAACTCACCATCTTTCCAGCTAGCGACATGCTTTTGAAAGAAAAGGATTATCAACGAGGTCAGTCAGCTTTAGAAAAGCAAATTTCAAAAACTCTATCGCCGATTCTGAAATCCTACCTAGAAGAAATTCTTTCAAGTTTTCATCAAAAACAAATGCATTCAGATTCTCGGAAATTTTTATCTTTGTGTTATGAGAAATCATGGACTGTATTTGATTATATTGAAAAAGATACGCCAATATTCTTTGATGATTACCAGAAATTGATGAATCAGTATGAAGTCTTTGAAAGAGAATTAGCACAATACTTTACAGAAGAGTTACAGAATAGTAAAGCATTTTCTGATATGCAGTATTTTGCGGATACTGAGAAAATCTATAAAAAACAAAGCCCAGTAACCTTTTTTTCTAATCTGCAAAAGGGGTTAGGAAATCTCAAGTTTGACCAGATTTATCAATTTAATCAATATCCCATGCAGGAGTTTTTCAATCAATTTTCTTTTCTAAAAGAAGAAATTGAACGATACAAAAAAATGGACTACACTATTATCTTGCAGTCTAGCAATTCAATGGGAAGTAAAACATTGGAGGATGTGTTAGAGGAATACAATATTAAATTGGATTCTAGAGATAAGTCAAGTATCTGTAAAGAATCTGTAAACTTAATCGAGGGAAATCTCAGACATGGTTTTCATTTTGTAGATGAAAAAATTCTGGTGATTACTGAACATGAGATTTTTCAAAAGAAATTGAAACGTCGTTTTCGCAGACAACATGTTTCAAATGCAGAGAGATTAAAAGATTATAATGAACTTGAAAAAGGGGACTATGTTGTTCACCATATTCATGGAATTGGTCAATATTTAGGAATTGAAACCATTGAAATCAAAGGAATTCACCGCGATTATGTTAGCGTTCAATACCAAAATGGTGATCAAATTTCTATCCCAGTAGAACAGATTCATCTACTGTCTAAATATGTTTCAAGTGATGGGAAAGCTCCAAAACTCAATAAATTAAATGACGGTCATTTTAAAAAAGCCAAGCAAAAAGTTAAGAATCAGGTAGAGGATATAGCTGATGATTTAATCAAACTCTATTCTGAGCGTAGTCAGTTGAAGGGCTTTGCTTTCTCAGCCGATGATGAAGAGCAAGATGCTTTTGATGATGCCTTCCCTTATGTTGAAACGGATGATCAACTTCGTAGTATCGAGGAAATCAAGAGAGATATGCAAGATTCTCAGCCAATGGATCGACTTTTAGTTGGGGATGTTGGTTTTGGAAAGACTGAAGTTGCAATGCGTGCAGCCTTTAAGGCTGTCAATGATAACAAACAGGTTGTCGTTCTAGTTCCTACGACAGTTTTAGCGCAACAGCACTACACGAATTTTAAGGAACGATTCCAAAATTTTGCAGTTAATATTGATGTGTTGAGTCGCTTTAGAAGTAAAAAAGAGCAGACTGAAACACTTGAAAAATTGAAAAACGGTCAAGTCGATATTTTAATTGGAACACATCGTGTTCTGTCAAAAGATGTTGTGTTTTCTGATTTGGGATTGATGATTATTGATGAAGAACAACGATTTGGTGTCAAGCATAAGGAAACTTTGAAAGAGTTAAAGAAACAAGTGGATGTCCTAACCTTGACAGCTACGCCAATCCCTCGTACCCTTCATATGTCTATGCTGGGAATCAGAGATTTGTCTGTTATTGAAACTCCTCCAACAAATCGCTATCCTGTTCAGACCTATGTTTTAGAAAAGAATGATAGTGTTATTCGTGATGCAGTCTTGCGTGAAATGGAGCGTGGAGGTCAAGTTTACTATCTTTATAATAAAGTTGACACGATTGACCAGAAGGTTTCAGAATTACAGGAGTTGATTCCAGAAGTTTCAATTGGTTATGTTCACGGCCAAATGAGTGAAATCCAGTTGGAAAATACTTTATTGGACTTTATTGAAGGACAATATGATATTTTGGTAACAACTACCATTATTGAGACAGGGGTGGACATTCCAAATGCCAATACCTTATTTATTGAAAATGCAGACCATATGGGCTTGTCAACCTTGTATCAATTAAGGGGAAGAGTAGGTCGTAGTAATCGTATTGCTTACGCCTATCTCATGTATCGTCCAGAGAAATCAATCAGTGAAGTCTCTGAAAAGAGATTAGAAGCCATCAAAGGATTTACAGAATTGGGTTCTGGATTTAAGATTGCTATGCGAGATCTTTCGATTCGTGGAGCAGGAAATCTTTTAGGGAAATCTCAGTCTGGTTTCATTGATTCTGTTGGTTTTGAATTGTATTCGCAGTTACTAGAGGAAGCCATTGCTAAACGAAACGGTAATTCTAATACAAGAACCCAAGGGAATGCTGAGTTGATTTTACAAATTGATGCCTATCTTCCTGATACTTATATTTCTGACCAACGACATAAGATTGAAATTTATAAAAAAATTCGTCAAATTGACAACCGTGTCAATTATGAAAAGTTACAAGAAGAGCTGATGGATCGCTTTGGAGAATACCCAGATGTAGTAGCCTACCTTTTAGAGATTGGTTTGGTTAAGTCATATTTGGACAAGGTCTTTGTAGAACGTGTGGAAAGAAAAGATAACAAGATTACAGTTCAATTTGAAAAAGTCACTCAACGACTATTCTTGGCTCAAGATTATTTTAAAGCTTTATCCGCAACGAACTTAAAAGCAGCCATAGCTGAGAATAAGGGATTAATGGAAGTTGTATTCGATGTCCGAAACAAGAAGGATTATGAAATTTTAGAAGGTTTGCTGATTTTTGGAGAAAGTTTATTAGAGATAAAAGAGTTGAAAGACGGTAATTCCCTATAACATTTTTCTTCTATAAAAGAGATAAAAATGGTACAATAATAATTTGAGGTAATAAAAATGAGATTAGACAAATATTTAAAAGTATCACGAATTATCAAGCGTCGTACAGTCGCAAAGGAAGTAGCAGATAAAGGTAGAATAAAGGTAAATGGAATTTTGGCTAAAAGTTCAACAGATTTGAAAGTTGATGATCAAGTTGAAATTCGTTTTGGCAATAAGTTGCTACTTGTAAAAGTACTGGAGATGAAAGATAGTACAAAAAAAGAAGATGCAGCAGGCATGTATGAAATTATCAGTGAAACACGGGTAGAAGAAAATGTCTAAGAATATTGTACAATTGAATAATTCTTTTATTCAAAATGAGCACCAACGTCGTCGTTATCTGATGAAGGAACGACAAAAACGTAATCGTTTCATGGGGTGGGTTCTGATTTTGATGATTTTGTTGTTCATTTTACCAACTTATAATCTTGCTCAAAGCTATCACCAATTACTCCAAAGACGTCAACAATTATCAGACTTGCAAACTCAGTATCAAACCTTGAGTGATGAAAAGGATAAGGAGACAGCTTTTGCAACAAAGCTGAAAGATGAAGATTACGCTGCTAAATACATGCGTGCAAAATACTATTATTCTAAGAATCGGGAAGCTGTTTATACGATTCCTGACTTGCTCCCAAGGTGATAAAATGGAAAATTTATTAGATGTAATAGAGCAATTTTTGAGTCTATCGGATGAAAAGCTGGAAGAGCTAGCTGATAAAAATCAATTATTGCGTTTACAAGAAGAAAAGGAAAGGAAGAATGCGTAAATTCTTAATTATTTTGTTGCTACCAAGTTTTTTGACAATTTCAAAAGTTGTTAGCACAGAAAAAGAAGTCGTCTATACTTCGAAAGAAATTTATTACCTTTCACAATCTGACTTTGGTATTTATTTTAGAGAAAAGCTAAGTTCTCCTATGGTTTATGGAGAAATTCCTGTATACGCCAATGAAGATTTAGTTGTAGAATCTGGAAAATTAACTCCAAAAACAAATTTTCAAATAACTGAGTGGCGCTTAAATAAACAAGGAATTCCAGTATTTAAGTTATCCAACCATCAATTTATAGCTGCAGACAAACGATTTTTATATGACCAGTCAGAGGTAACTCCTACAATAAAAAAAGTATGGTTAGAATCTGACGTTAAACTGTATAATAGTCCTTATGATTTAAAAGAAGTGAAATCATCCTTATCAGCTTTTTCTCAGGTGTCAATCGATAAGACAATGTTTGTAGAAGGAAAAGAATTTCTACATATTGATCAGGCTGGATGGGTAGATAAGGAATTAACTTCTGAAGAAGATAATCGGATGAATAAAGTGCAAGAAATATTATCTGAAAAATATCAGAAAACTTCTTTCTCTATTTATGTTAAGCAACTGACTACTGGAAAAGAAGCTGGTATCAATCAAGATGAAAAGATGTATGCAGCTAGCATTTTAAAATTACCTTATCTCTACTATACGCAAGAAAAAATAAATGAGGGTCTTTATCAGTTAGACATGACTGTAAAATACGTATCAGCAGTCAATGATTTTCCAGGTTCTTATAAACCAGAGGGAAGTGGCAGTCTTCCTAAAAAAGAGGATAATAAAGAGTATTCTCTAAAGGATTTAATTACGAAAGTATCAAAAGAATCTGATAATGTAGCTCATAATCTATTGGGATATTACATTTCAAATCAATCTGATGCCACATTCAAATCCAAGATGTCTGCTATTATGGGAGATGATTGGGATTCCAAAGAAAAATTGATTTCTTCTAAGATGGCTGGGAAGGTTATGGAGGCAATTTATAATCAAAATGGATTTGTATTGGAGTCTTTGACTAAAACAGATTTTGATAATGAGAGAATTGCCAAAGGTGTTTCTGTTAAAGTAGCTCATAAAATTGGAGATGCGGATGAATTTAAGCATGATACAGGTGTTGTCTATGCAGATTCTCCATTTATTCTTTCTATTTTCACTAAAAATTCTGATTATGATACGATTTCTAAGATAGCCAAAGATGTTTATGAGGTTCTAAAATGAGGGAACAAGATTTTTTAAATCATTTTCTCAAGAAGGGATATTTCAAAAAGCATGCTAAGGTGGTTCTAGCTCTTTCTGGTGGATTAGATTCTATGTTTCTATTTAAGGTGTTGTCTACTTATCAAGAAGAGTTGGAAATTGAATTGATTTTAGCTCATGTTAATCATAAGCAGAGAATTGAATCAGATTGGGAAGAACAGGAATTAAGGAAGTTGGCTGCTGAAGCAGAGCTTCCTATTTATATCAGCAATTTTTCAGGAGAATTTTCAGAAGCGCATGCACGAAATTTTCGCTATGATTTTTTTCAAGAGGTCATGAAAAAGACAGGTGCGACAGCCTTAGTCACTGCCCACCATGCGGATGACCAGGTGGAAACAATTTTGATGCGCTTGATTCGAGGTACTCGTTTGCGCTATATATCAGGAATTAAGGAGAAGCAAATAGTCGGGGATATAGAAATCATTCGTCCCTTCTTGCATTTCCATAAAAAAGACTTTCCACCAATTTTTCACTTTGAAGATATATCAAACCAGGAAAATCATTATTTTCGCAATCGTATTCGAAATTCTTATTTACCAGAATTAGAAAAAGAAAATCCTCGATTTCGAGATGCAATCTTAAGCATCGGCAATGAAATTTTAGATTATGACCTAGCTATAGCTGAATTATCGAAGAATATTGATGTAGAAAATTTAGAGCAGCTATTGTCTTACTCTGAGTCGACACAAAGAGTTTTACTTCAAACTTATCTGAATCGTTTTCCAGATTTGAATTTTACAAAAGCACAGTTTGAAGAAGTTCGGAAAATTTTAAAAACTAAAAGCCAATATCGTCATCCGCTTAAAAATGGCTATGAATTGATAAAAGAGTATCAACAGTTTCGGATTTGTAAAATCAGTCCGCAGGCTGATGAAAAAGAGGATGAACTTGTGCTACACTATCAAAATCAGGTATCTTACCAAGGTTATTTATTTTCCTTTGGACTTCCTTTAGAAGGTGAATTAATTCAGCAGGTACCTGTTTCACGGGAAACATCCATACACATTCGTCATCGAAAAACAGGAGATGTTTTGATTCAAAATGGGCATAGAAAAAAACTCAGACGTCTATTTATTGATTTGAAAATCCCTATGGAAAAGCGAAAATCAGCTCTGATTATTGAGCAATTTGGTGAAATTGTCTCAATTTTGGGAATTGCGACCAGTAATTTGAGTAAAAACACGAAAAATGATATAATGAACACTGTACTTTATATAGAAAAAATAGATAGGTAAAAAAATGTTAGAAAACGATATTAAAAAAATTCTCGTTTCACACGATGAAATTACAGAAGCTGCTAAAAAATTAGGTGCCCAACTAACTAAAGACTATGCAGGAAAAAATCCGATTTTAATTGGGATTTTAAAAGGATCTATCCCTTTTATGGCTGAATTGGTCAAACATATCGACACACATATTGAAATGGACTTCATGATGGTTTCTAGCTACCATGGTGGAACAGCAAGTAGTGGTGTGATCAATATTAAGCAAGATGTAACTCAAGACATCAAAGGAAGACATGTTTTATTTGTAGAAGATATCATTGATACAGGTCAAACTTTGAAGAATTTGCGAGATATGTTTATTGCAAGAGATGCGGCTTCTGTTAAGATTGCAACCTTATTGGATAAACCAGAGGGACGTGTTGTAGAAATTGAGGCAGACTATACTTGCTTTACTATTCCAAATGAGTTTGTAGTAGGTTATGGGTTAGACTACAAAGAAAATTATCGTAACCTTCCTTATGTTGGAGTATTGAAAGAAGAAGTGTATTCAAATTAGAAAGAACAATTTTTAATGAAAAAACAAAATAATGGTTTAATTAAAAATCCTTTTCTATGGTTATTACTTATTTTTCTCCTAGTTACAGGTTACCAGTATTTTGGTACAGGTAGTGTTGCAGGGAAAAGTGAGCAGATTAATTATACAGAATTGGTAAAAGAAATTACCGATGACAATGTAAAAGAATTAACTTACCAACCAAATGGCAGTGTTATCGAAGTTTCGGGTGTTTATAAAAATCCTAAAACAAGTAAAGAAGAAACAGGAATTCAGTTCTTTTCTCCTTCTGCTACAACAGTAGAGAAATTTTCAAGTATTATTCTTCCTTCAGATACTACAGTATCAGAATTGCAAAAACTTGCTTCTGACCATAAAGCGGAAGTAACTGTTAAGCATGAAAGTTCAAGTGGTATGTGGATTAATATTCTTGTATCCATTGTGCCATTCGGTATTCTATTCTTCTTCCTGTTCTCTATGATGGGAAATATGGGAGGAAATAATAGCCGTAATCCAATGAGTTTTGGACGTAGTAAGGCTAAAGCCGCAAATAAAGAAGATATTAAAGTAAGATTTTCAGATGTTGCTGGAGCTGAAGAAGAAAAACAAGAACTAGTTGAAGTTGTTGAATTCTTAAAAGATCCAAAACGATTTACAAAACTTGGAGCCCGTATTCCAGCAGGTGTTCTTTTGGAGGGACCTCCGGGAACAGGTAAGACTTTACTTGCTAAGGCAGTCGCCGGAGAAGCTGGTGTTCCATTCTTTAGTATCTCAGGTTCTGACTTTGTAGAAATGTTTGTCGGAGTTGGAGCTAGTCGTGTTCGTTCTCTTTTCGAAGATGCCAAAAAAGCAGCACCAGCTATCATCTTTATCGATGAAATTGATGCTGTTGGCCGTCAACGTGGAGTCGGTCTCGGTGGAGGTAATGACGAACGTGAACAAACCTTGAACCAACTTTTGATTGAGATGGATGGTTTTGAGGGAAATGAAGGGATTATCGTCATCGCTGCGACAAACCGTTCAGATGTACTTGACCCTGCCCTTCTGCGTCCAGGACGTTTTGATAGAAAAGTCTTGGTTGGTCGCCCTGATGTTAAAGGTCGTGAAGCAATCTTGAAAGTTCATGCTAAGAACAAGCCTTTAGCAGAAGATGTTGATTTGAAATTAGTTGCCCAACAAACTCCAGGTTTTGTTGGTGCTGATTTAGAGAATGTCTTGAATGAAGCGGCTCTAGTTGCTGCTCGTCGCAATAAATCGATAATTGATGCTTCAGATATTGATGAAGCAGAAGACAGAGTTATTGCTGGTCCTTCTAAGAAAGATAAGACAGTTTCACAAAAAGAACGTGAATTGGTTGCCTATCATGAGGCAGGACATACCATTGTTGGTCTAGTCTTGTCAAATGCCCGTGTTGTTCATAAAGTTACTATCGTACCACGTGGCCGTGCAGGTGGTTATATGATTGCACTTCCTAAGGAAGATCAAATGCTTCTATCAAAAGAAGATATGAAAGAGCAATTGGCTGGCTTAATGGGTGGACGTGTAGCCGAAGAAATTATCTTTAATGTCCAAACTACAGGGGCTTCAAACGACTTTGAACAGGCGACACAAATGGCGCGTGCAATGGTTACAGAGTACGGGATGAGTGAAAAACTTGGTCCGGTACAATATGAGGGTAATCATGCTATGTTTGGAGCACAAAGCCCTCAAAAATCAATCTCAGAACAAACAGCTTATGAAATTGACGAAGAGGTTCGTTCATTATTAAATGAGGCACGAAATAAAGCTGCTGAAATTATTCAGTCAAATCGTGAAACTCACAAGTTGATTGCAGAAGCACTATTAAAATACGAAACATTGGATAGTACACAAATTAAATCTCTTTATGAAACAGGAAAGATGCCTGAAACAGTAGAAGAGGAATCTCATGCACTATCTTATGATGAAGTAAAGTCAAAAATGAATGACGAAAAATAACCCCAAGAGAGGCTTGTCCTCTCTTTTTTGTGCAGTTGAGGCGGTAAAGGGTGCAGAATGGATGAAATGACCCCAATTAGCTTCTTGATTTGATAGACTGTACACAGAAAGGGGAAGCTTATGTTTAAAAAATTGTATAAAGAAGTCCAGGGAATTGTATATAAGTGTAGAAATGAATATTATCTTCATTTGTGGGAGTTATCGGATTGGGACCAAGAGGGAATGATTTGCTTACATGAATTGATCAGTAGAGAAGAAGAACTGGTAGAAGATATTCCACGCTTACGTAAATACTTCAAAACTAAATTCCGAAATCGGATTTTAGATTATATCCGTAAACAAGAAAGTCAGAAGCGTAGATATGATAAAGAACCTTATGAAGAAGTGGGTGAAATTAGTCATCGTATAGGAGAGGGAGGACTCTGGCTAGATGATTATTATCTCTTTCATGAAACACTAAAAAATTATAGAAACAAACAAAGCAAAGAGAAACAAGAAGAGTTAGAACGCGTCTTAAGAAATGAACGCTTCCGAGGGCGTCAAAGAGTATTAAGAGACTTACGTATTGTGTTTAAGGAGTTTGATATCCGTACTCGGTAAGAAGCTATGCAAAAAAAAAGAAAAAAATAGAAAAAAGGTGTTGACAAAGTTAGAAAAGTCGGTATAATAGTAAGAGTTGAAAATAACAGCTCTGGTCCGTTGGTCAAGGGGTTAAGACACCGCCTTTTCACGGCGGTAACACGGGTTCGAATCCCGTACGGACTATGGTATGTTGCAGATGGCACACTTGATGAAAAAAGATTTAAAAAAGTTTCA
>NZ_JAJNSC010000037.1:0-17246 GCF_027497975.1 Streptococcus sp. SM5
CCTTTGCAGCCTGAGTCCATACATCTGAGAGACGAAGGTTTTCCGTTTCTAACAGCTTATTTCAAAGCTTGCAATTTTTCCCAGACAATCTCGTAGACGTCGGTTAATTCACCTAGACCTCTACGGAAAACATCCTTGTCCATATGGTTACCATCAGCATCCCAGAGACGACAGTTGTCTGGTGAAAATTCGTCTGCCAAGATAATCTTGCCTTCCTTGTCAAAACCGAATTCTAGTTTAAAGTCGATTAGCTTAAGATCAATTTCAGCAAACCAGTTTTTCAAGAATTCATTGATACGACGTGTTTCTTCCTTCAAATAGGCAATCTGCTGGTCATCAGCAATCTGCAGGAATTTCACATGTTCATCATTGATAAATGGATCATCCAAATCATCGTTTTTATAGTAAAATTCAACAATTGGGGTCTCCAAGGCGATGCCCTCTTCCACCCCAAAACGTTTTGAAAAAGAACCAGCTGTATAGTTGCGAAGCACGACTTCCAAAGGAATAATCTCCACCTTTTTATTGAGCTGTTCCGTGTCTGAAAGCTTCTCCACAAAGTGAGTCGCTACCCCAGCAGCATTTAGTTTCTCGAAAATAAAAGACGAAATCTTATTATTCAAAACTCCCTTACCCGCAATCTGCTCCTTCTTCACTCCATTGAAGGCTGTCGCCTGGTCTTTATAGCTTGAAATAATAAGATTTTCATCCTCTGTAGTATAGATGTCTTTAGCTTTTCCCGAATAGATTAATTGTTTGGACATTTCAAAGTTCGCCTTTCGTATTACTTTACATCATTTTAACACAACGAATTTTAAAAATCAAATATTTCACGAACGTATATCGATTGTCGGGTTGAAAAGATAAAGAAACTAGCAAACTCTTTCCTTGTTTCTGCAATAGAGTAAACGATTTTGGATACAAAATAAAAAGCAACACGACTAGCATGTTGCTTTCTTCTAGATTTTCTCTTTAATAGCTTTTAATACATCGGCCACGCTTTGAAGCTGGTCAATTTCATCATCACTGATTTCAATTCCAAATTCATCCTCAATAGTTAGGATAAACTCCATCAAATCAACTGAATCAGCATCCAGGTCATCCTTCAAACTCAAGTTTTCTGTTACGACAAAGTCTTCTCCTTGACGTTCTTGGATGATGGTCACGATACGGTTAAAAATTTGTTGTTCTGTCATATTATTCTCCTTATTCCTCTGAAAATTCACGCGCACTTTGGGCAACTACATCTGTCTCAAGCATAGTACGAATCTGGCGAATTGTACTATAGACAGCCTTGGCATCGCTTGAGCCATGAGTCTTGACTACTGGTGCCTTAACACCAAAAAGCACCGCACCTCCAACATCTGAATAGTTCAGTTGTTTTTTCAAACCTCTGAGATTATCCTTAAGAAGAAGAGCTCCTAGCTTGGCTCTAAGACTCCCACCTACAATAGCATTTTTAAGCAAGCCCATGATTCCCATAGCAGTACCTTCGATAGCTTTGAGCACAGCATTTCCCGTGAAACCATCTGTTACGACTACATCAGCAACTCCATCCATCAAATCACGCGCTTCCACGTTCCCAATAAAGTTTAAGCTTTCATCAGCTACCAATAGCTCATAAGCTTCCTTACGAAGCGGGTCTCCCTTGCTGCTCTCTGTCCCGTTATTAAGCAAACCTACACGAGGTTTTTCAATCCCACGAACATTTTTCGCATAGAAGGATCCTAGGATAGCGTATTGATGAAGGTGCTGAGCTGTATTTTCTGCATTGGCACCAAGATCAAGCATGTCAAAACCTTTTCCATCTATAGTTGGCAATGTTGTCATGAGCCCAGGGCGGTCAATATTTTTGATACGACCAACAATGAAAAATCCTGCTGCCAACAAGGCACCCGTATTACCTGCTGAAAGAACAGCATCTGCCTCTCCATCTTTGACAGCCTTAGCCGCCAAGATCATGCTAGCATTTTTCTTCTTACGGATAGCTTTTGTAGGCTCGTCATCCGAATTTATTTTTTCATCTGTATGAATAATACTCACACGTTCTTGAGCTGTTAGATATTGTTTGATTTTACTTTCGTCTCCGTAAAGTTGAATCTCAATATCTGAAAAGTCAGTAAGGGCTTGGTTAACACCCTCAACAATGGCTTGTGGTGCGTAATCGCCACCCATTGCATCTACTGCGATTTTTTTCATTTGTCTTCCTCTTTCAGTAATTGTCCCCAGTCGGCTAGGGAATCAATAAATTTCTTTGATTTTAGGTGAATTCCAACATACTCTTCGTAAATCTGATCCATAAACTTGCGCAATTCTTGCTTGATTTCTGACTTCAGAGAAATGGTTTCTAAAGTTTCAAAATCAATAGCTTGAAATTGATTGAGCAGATAAGGAATATTAGGATTCAGATGACATCGTCTTTCATCCTCATGGTAATGTTCTGGACAAAGACAGCCTCCGTATTTGAAGGAAAAGTCAAAGGCCTGACCCACACGATGACAAAAAGTACACTCGTTAAAATTAAGGCTGATTCCGAAACGTGTCAAAATTTGAATTTCAAAAATATTGGTCAAAACCTGATAATCTAAGCCCTCTTCCATCAACTCCAAGGTCTTTTGCAAAAAAGCAAACAAAGGAGCATCTTCTTGATTATCCTGCAAACTCGCATCTGCCAAGGCCGCAACGTAAGTCGCATAGGCCATAACAAAGAGGTCACTATTGATTTTCGGAAAAGTCTTCACCTCATGATAATCTTCTATATAACTAAGTCCATCGTCATTGACTTTTAGGAGAAAATGAGCTAAGACTAAAGGTTGAATGACAGGAGCTAGTTTGGTTTGGCCGGCGTGTTTGACAAAAAACATGCGCTTGCCTGCCTGTTCTGTAAAGATTTTAACAAGTTTATCATCCTCTCGAAAATTTCGATTGTAAAGTACTAGACCCTGACTCGTAATCGATTGAATCATGCTTCTCTCATATACTCCTCAAGTCGTTTCATAGCTTCCTTGATAGTTTCCATGCTAGCTGCATAAGATAGGCGAACATAGCCTTCTCCATACTGACCAAAGGCAGCACCAGGGATGAAGGCTACAGCCTTTTTCTGGGCAAAATCCTTCAGAAAAGCAAAGGAATCTTGACTATAGCCTGCTGGAATCTTGGCAAAAATATAAAAAGCCCCATCTGGTTTGATAATCTCAAAGCCAAGGTCAGTCATCTTGTCGATAATGTAGTCCCGACGTTGGATATACTCTTTCTTCATGGGTTCTGCATCATCTTTACCGGCTGTTAAAGCCTCCACTGCAGCATGTTGTGCCATAGTATTTGCAGCAGTTACCAAATATTGATGACTCTTGATGAGTTGAGCTGTGAAGTTTGCTGGTGCAAAGATAAAACCTAAACGCCAACCGGTCATAGCATGGGATTTTGATAGACCATTAATAATAATGGCCTGATCTCTCAGCATGGTTCCCAGAGATACATGATTTTCCCCTGTATAAGTCAACTCTGAGTATACTTCATCACAGACTACGAAAATCTCATACTTGCGTAAAATGTCTGCCAAGGCTTCCAACTGCTCTCGACTATAGGTAATCCCTGTCGGATTAGCTGGATAGTTGAGAATGACTGCCTTGAGTTTGTCACCTTGCTCTAAAATCGCTTTTTCTAACATCTCAGGCGTCAAAACAAAACCATTTTCAGTTGTATCAATCTCGACAATCTCTGCACCAACTAGATTAACTATTGGCTCATAGCCAGGATAGGCAGGAGCTGGCAAGAGAACCTTGTCTCCTTCCTCCAAAATAGCTGTCAGAGTAGCTGATAGAGCCTCTGTCGCACCAATTGTGACCAAGATTTCATTCTCTGGATTGTAGTCTAGCTGATATTTCTCTTTTACAAAACCACTCGCCGCCTGACGCAATGTCAACAAACCACTCATCCCTGTATAGTAGGATTGGTCTTGGTCAATGGCTCGCTTTGCAGCTTCCTTGACATGATCTGGCGTTGTAAAATCTGGTTCTCCCAAGGTCAAACGCAAGATTCCAGGAATCTCAGAGATAGCTTGGTCAAACTGACGAATCAAGGATACTTGAATCTTATCTAATTGTTTATTAAAGCGCTTGGTTAAGTCCATAGAAATCTCCTTCCTGACAGAGCATAGTACTATTATACTATAAAAGCTCCCTGACCGCAAAATTCCATTTTGAGTTGAGCCTTTCTGCTTTCTATTTTACTTTTTTTCCAGACAAGACTATAATAAGAAGTGCTTATTCTCGGAGGTTTTTATGTCATTTCTATCAAAAAATTGGGCTGGACTTTTGGTCTGTCTTATCATATCTATCATTTCTTGGGTATTAGGAAACTTCTTGCCTGTTGTAGGAGCACCAGTTTTTGCTATTTTTATCGGTATGTTTCTCCATCCCTTTCTCTCTAACTACAAACAACTGGATGCTGGTTTAACTTACAGTTCTAAAAAACTGCTTCAGTATGCTGTTATCTTACTTGGATTTGGACTCAATATCTCACAAGTTTTCGCAGTTGGAAAATCTTCCCTCCCTGTTATCCTTTCAACCATTTCTATCGCCTTAATTGTAGCTTTCTTTTTCCAACGCTTGTTTAACCTTGATACAAAGCTAGCTACCTTGATTGGAGTTGGGTCTTCTATCTGTGGCGGTTCTGCCATTGCTGCGACAGCTCCTGTCATCCATGCCAAGGAAAAAGAAGTGGCCCAAGCCATCTCAGTTATCTTTTTCTTCAATATCTTGGCGGCTCTCATCTTCCCAACTCTAGGTTCTTGGCTCCATCTTTCCAACGAAGGTTTTGCTCTCTTTGCGGGTACTGCAGTCAACGATACGTCCTCTGTAACAGCCACAGCTAGCGCCTGGGATAGTCTATACAATACAAACACTCTCGAGTCTGCCACTATTGTCAAACTGACACGCACCCTAGCTATTATCCCTATTACTCTCTTCCTCTCCTACTGGCAGAGCCGTCAACAAGGTAACAACCAAGGAGTGAAGCTTAAAAAAATCTTCCCCATTTTCATTCTCTACTTTATCCTAGCTTCTCTGCTAACTACTCTTCTCACATCATTCGGTGTCAACAATAGCTTCTTTTTACCTCTCAAACAACTCTCCAAATTCCTCATCATCATGGCTATGAGTGCTATTGGTCTCAAAACCAACCTCATCGCCATGATCAAATCCAGTGGGAAATCCATTCTTCTTGGAGCTCTTTGCTGGATTGCTATCATCCTGACTAGTCTTGGTATGCAATCACTCATCGGTATCTTTTAATAAAAAAAGTAGCTTTTCAGCTACTTTTTTATTGTTCTAGAATCAATCGTGTATGTTCTTTCTTAATACAACGATTCATAACAATATCTTCACATCCGCCAGCTCGGAGAATTTCTTCTGCCTCTTGATTTTCAAGACCAAGTTGGGCCCAGAAAATCTGTGCATCTGCTTGTAGAAAGTCACGGGCAACATCTGGTAAAAACTCACTGCGACGGAAAACATCTACAATATCTACATGAAAAGGAATATCAGCAAGACTTGCATAAGCCTTTTCTCCAAGAATTTCCCCACCTGCTAATTTCGGATTGACCGGAATGATTCGATATCCTCGAGACTGCATCTCCTTAGACACACGATTGCTAGTTGTTTCCTCGCGATCCGACAAACCTACCACAGCTACCGTTTTGCTAGTTGTTAAATACTGACGTACTACGCCATCACTAGGGTTTTTAAATAGTTCGCTCATGCAAAACCTCCTTTTTCAACCAGTATAGCATATTTTACTAATACTAGCTAATTTCTGATATAAAAAATCTTCTTAAACCCTATAAACAGATTTAAGAAGATTCATTTTTAAATTTTATCTTGTTGCTTTATAAGCAAGTTGCTCTCCATGTTGCTTCACAAACTCTTCCATTTCTGAATCAGGAATTTGACGAAGGTACAGGTTGGCACGGATAGTTTCATCCTCTTCACGACAAGTAGAAAGTACTAAGTACTTATCTGAAGCATTGATCTTAATATTTGGATTCTTAGTACGTGATGCCTCATAAATATTATTTAATTGGGTAGTAAAGTCCTCATCGTCCTTAAAGCTTGTACGGTAGAAAGCAGTTTCTTCAGGAACAATGACCAAGCCCATCGCTTCGTAATAATACTTACGTTCAGGTGTTTCAATTACTACATATGGATGTTTATCAAAATATTCTTGACTATCATAGTAATTAACGTCGTTAAACATACGGTGGTCACCTACTTTGCTTCCACGAGCATGACCAAATAACCATGTCAAACGATCACTAAAGTCTTTCTTATTATCCATGTCCATGAAAACAGTTCCCAAATATGGTTGGTGCCCGCCATCAAATGTTTTATCTAAATAAGTTGCATTGTCTGTTGTTTGAACAACTGGTTCGTCTAACTGCGTCCCAGGAGCATAAACATAAGCAATAGCTTCCGAATTCACTCCTGTTAGTTGAGCAAAACGATTAGCTAAATACTCTTTTTCCTCTTGACTCGGACTATATTTTATCCCTTGTTCAGTAGTTGTTGTAGTAGTTGTTTCTGCTACTTGGTTTGTAGTTGAATTACTATTAAACGGATTAAAGACAGTAAATCCAAGTATAAGCGCAACAACAGCTACAAAGCCAAATAAGAGCCCAAGTACCTTACCTTTGGAAGTCGGGGTTTTCTTTGCTCGATTCATAAATCAGTATTCTCCTAAGTATTCGTTTTTGTCTAAAAAATATCACTGAACCCGAAGACTCAGTGATATTTTCTTTAAGAGCTAATTAATTATAATTATTTAACTGCGCTTGTTTTTGGAAGTGCTTTACCAGCTTGTTTAGAGTCAGCTTTACCAGCTTTAGCTGCAGCACCTGCTTTGCTTTCTGAGTTTTTAGCTTCATCTTTGTTAGCTGCTACACCTGGTTTAGCTGCACCTGGTTTAGCTGCATCAGCTGCTTTAGCTTGTTCAGGGTTAATTCCGTGTTCTTTCAAGTAACGAGCATTCTTTTGTTCTGGAGTTTCGTTCAAGATATAGTAAGAACCTTGTGCCTTGTCAGCAGTGTTGTATGTTTTTTGAGATTCTTGGATTTTACCGTTACGAACAGCATTACGAGCATCGTTCAATGCGCTTTCGTAAGCAGCTTTCTTTTCACCGTAAAGGTGTGATCCACCTTCAACAGCGTCGAATGCTTTTTTAGCTTCAACTACTGCTGGGTCTTTTGATGCAATAGCATCAACGTTATCTTGGTGACCACCAACATACTCGTTAGCTTTACGACCATTTTTAAATTCAGTTTGAGCGTTGTAAGCGTCGTTTACACCACCGCCAGTTACTGGTTGGTCGTAAGCGCCTGGAGTGTTAGCTCCACCGTTGATATCGTTATCCGCAAAAACTGGAGCTGCTGCTGAGAATACAGCAAGAGCTGCTACTGATGATAATAAAACTTTCTTCATTGTTTTATCTCCTCTTTTATTCTTAATTTAATTTATAAGGGAATACCTTACTACCAATAGTATATCACATAAAATAATGCTGTCAAGCATTTTTAAAATAATTTTTAAGTTTTTTAAAAAAATTAGTAAAGAAATAGTAAAAACTAAATCTGATTAAATAGTTCGCTCAATGCTAAATAATGGTGATAGTGGACGTTTTTCATGGATACGAATAATCGCATCTCCCAGGAGGTGGGCGATTGAAATTTGCTCAATCTTATCAATTAAACGTTCTTCAGGAAGGTAAATCGTATCTAAAACCACCAACTTTTTGATAGCAGATTTTTGGATGTTCTCCAAAGCTGGTCCTGATAATACTGGGTGAGTACAGCTAGCATAAACTTCCACAGCTCCAGCTTCAGCCAAAGCATCGGCAGCATGACAGATAGTTCCAGCTGTGTCGATCATATCATCGATCAGGATACAAGTTTTCCCTTCAACGTTCCCAATGATGTTCATAACTTCACTGGTGTTCATTTTATCGACACTCCGACGTTTATCAATGATAGCAATCGGTGTTTTCAAAAATTCCGCCAACTTACGAGCACGTGTTACACCACCGTGGTCAGGACTAACCACCACGTAGTCTGATCCAACCATGCCACGACGCTCAAAGTAATCTGCAATCAGAGGAGCTCCCATCAAATGATCCACAGGAATATCAAAGAACCCTTGAATCTGTGCCGCGTGTAAATCAATAGTTAGTAAGCGATCAACTCCTGCAACCTCTAGCATATTTGCAACAAGTTTTGAAGTGATTGGCTCACGAGCTCTTGCCTTTCTATCCTGACGTGCATAACCATAGTATGGCATTACAACGTTAACTGATTCTGCACTCGCACGTTTTAAAGCATCTACCATAATCAAAATCTCAAGCAAGTTGTCATTAACAGGTGAGCTTGTTGACTGTAAAATATAAACATGCTTACCACGAATAGACTCTGCTATATTGACCTGAATTTCACCGTCTGAAAATTGGCGAACACTTGATTTCCCCAATTCCATTCCAATCTCTTGAGCCACACGCTCTGCTAATTCTCTATTTGAAGAAAGGGCAAAGAGCTTTAAATCAGAAAAAGACATGATTTCCTCCACTTTTTGTATCACTTGTGTTTTTTTGCGACATTTTCCACCTACCATTGTAGCGCTTTTTTCTCTATTTTTCAACAAAAATAAAACAAGGATAAACATTCTATCCTTGTCTCTATTTTATGAAGAAATCTCTTTAATCAGCATATCATTATGCTTGTCAACAAAATGAACAGCCTTATAAAAACTATAGAGTGTAATCGCAGTTACAAGAGGAAAAGCAAGTGGCACTTCTGTCTCTAACTCGACAATTGGGGAATTAAATAAAAAGTGTGTCCCAAAAGCCAAGCCCAAGTAACTAAAACCAGGTTTTATCATTGCCTTCTGACCTCTATAAGCTCTGTATAGTAAATAAATACCTAATATAGCAAGACCTGAAAACGTCCAATGTGAGGCAATCGCTGAGGTTGCACGCTCTATAATTCTAGACAATGTATAGGCCAAACCCTCTGATAAGTCCGTACGAATATAGCTGATATCCTCAATTATTTGAAATCCTAACCCTGAAGCTATTCCCATTAAGAATACTGATTCTAATTTCTTCACAGGAATCAAATACAAAACAAAGGCAAGTGGCAATAATTTCAAAGGTTCCTCTACAAGAGGAGCGACAATGGCATTTTCCAAGGCGTTCAAAAAAGAACTGTCTGGAAACAGATCAGTTAGGAAATTATGTATATAGGTATTTGCAAAACTAGATAGCCAACCTGAAATAAACAAACCACCTAGCAAGGACAGGGTTAATGCCTTCTTTGATGTTTCCCATCTTTTCCCAATACGATATAGACAATAAATAGCTGGCACCATATAAAAAAGTGCAACGAGGATAGAAAGTCCCATCACTCCATACTCTGTTCCAGACATCGAACCATCTATATAGTACAAGGTCTCATACTGTAAACCAATACACATTAATAAAATAAAAACAAATACAATAATATTTTTCTTCATACACTATCTTTCTAAAATCTATCCTTATAATTCTACTACTATCATTCTCCCTGTATCTACATCATAGACTGCACCTGAAATGACCACATCATCAGGGATCAGGGGAGAATCTTTAAGCAATCTCATATCTTCACGAACACTTTCATCAATATCTTGAAAAGGTAAAAAGTCTTGGTCAGATACATCCACTCCCAACTCTCTTTTTAAATGTTCTTGAAAATCTTTATTTTGAAATGTTTGAGCACCGCAGTCTGTATGATGTAAAACTACAATCTCTCGTGTTCCTAATTGTTGCTGAGAGATGACTAAGGAACGCAGCATATCTTCAGTAACTCGACCACCTGCATTTCTTAAGATATGAGCATCTCCAAGAGCTAACCCTAGGGCTGGTGCTACGTGTAAACGCGAATCCATACAAGTTACGATTGCAACCTTTGTCTTTGGTTTAATTGGTAAATGGAGATCTCCATGCAATTCTACATAGGCTTGATTTGCTTTTAAAAAATTTTCAAAATAGGACATGGCAACCCACTTTCTAGCTTGTTAGATAATTTGAACTTCAAATTATCGTTATCCTATCTTACCATCTTTTCTTTGTCTTGTCAGCTGTCAACCTTCATATAAAAAAACTGGGACAGAGACATCCAGCAACTAGCTTGGGTCTCTGTCCTAGTCTTTTTAATATTATGAGCCTTTTTGGATATACTTGTTAAGAGAGCCTGCAAAGCTCTGAAGATTGAGACTTTGTACATAGACCTCACCAGTCCCTCGGAAGGTATTCACCACTCCTTCACCCGTACCTATAGACTGCCAGAAGCCATTTTCTAAGTGGATATCATAGTCCAGAGATTGACTCCAAGCCACCACATGGGCATTGTCAATCGTTAGTTCTTGGTTTTGCAACTCAATTTTCTTAATAGATCCAAAAGCATTAGCCAAAAGAGTTCCCTGACCTTGGGTTGTCATCACAAAGAGACCGCCTTGCCCTCCGAAGAGAGCTTTCCCAATAGACTGGCGCTCCATTGTATAGAAAGCTGTACCATCAAGAGCTAAAAAGGCCCCATCATTCAATCGGTACTGCTTTTCACCTAGCTCAAGAGCAATCACTTGACCAGGAGTATCTGGTGCTAAAGCAAGGTTTCCGTTGTCAGACTCTGCAACAGCTTGAGTGATAAAGGTACTTTCACCAGAAACCATCGAACGACCTACAGCTTTGACAAAACGTCCCAAACCAGAACCGCTTGCATTGAGCTGGGTATTGAGACTTACATTAGGTGTATGGTATACCATGCTACCGCGCTGAATAAAGACCGTTTCCCCCTGATTGAGCGACAACTCCATCAAAGGAAATTGCATGTTACTATCCATAGAAAATTTCATCAGAAATTCCTCCTTACTTTTAATAAATGTTAGCAATAAAATAATTAGTCATCTAAAGCTGACCATAACGATTAAGAGAATACCTTTTTCAAGACTTCTTGAATAGTCGTCACTCCGATCACCTGAATTTCCTTAGGTGGTTTAATGCCAGTTAAAGAATTCTTTGGTACATAGATTTTTGTAAATCCAAGCTTAGCAGCTTCATTGATGCGTTGCTCGATACGATTCACACGTCTGATTTCTCCAGTCAAGCCCAACTCTCCCACAAAACATTCTTGAGGATTGGTTGGTTTGTCCTTATAGCTCGAAGCAATGGCAACTGCAACAGCTAAGTCTATCGCAGGCTCATCTAATTTGACACCACCAGCTGATTTGAGATAGGCATCCTGATTTTGCAAGAGAAGCCCTGCACGTTTTTCCAAAACAGCCATAATCAAGCTAGCACGATTGAAATCAAGTCCTGTAGTAGTTCTCTTGGCATTCCCAAACATAGTCGGAGTCACCAAGGCCTGTACTTCTGCAAGAATTGGACGAGTCCCTTCCATAGTCACAACGATGGACGAGCCAGTAGCTCCATCCAAGCGTTCTTCCAAAAACACTTCACTAGGATTAAGGACCTCAACCAAGCCCCCTGATTGCATCTCAAAGATACCGATTTCATTGGTCGAACCAAAACGATTTTTGACTGCTCTCAAGATACGGAAGGTATGGTGGCGTTCCCCTTCAAAGTAAAGCACGGTATCCACCATATGCTCCAACATACGAGGACCAGCCAAGGTTCCTTCCTTGGTCACATGCCCTACGATAAAGATAGCAATGTTATTGGTCTTGGCCAGCTGCATGAGTTCAGCTGTCACCTCGCGTACTTGGGAAACCGACCCTTGTACCCCTGAAATCTCAGGAGACATAATGGTCTGTATAGAGTCGATGATGAGAAAATCAGGCTGGATTCGCTCCACCTCAGCTCTCACGCTCTGCATATTGGTCTCAGCATAGAGATAAAACTCACTGTCTATATCTCCCAAGCGCTCTGCACGGAGTTTGATCTGTTGAGCAGACTCCTCCCCACTGACATAGAGTACAGTTCCTACTTGAGACAGCTGGGTTGATACTTGTAAGAGAAGGGTTGATTTCCCAATCCCTGGATCCCCGCCGATAAGAACGAGACTCCCTGGCACCACACCTCCACCAAGAACACGGTTGAATTCCTCCATCTCAGTCTTTGTTCGATTGACATTAATAGAAGTTACTTCAGCCAATTTCATAGGCTTGGTTTTCTCACCTGTCAAGGACACACGAGCATTCTTGACCTCTGCAACCTCAACTTCCTCCACAAAAGAAGACCAAGCTCCACAGTTTGGACAGCGTCCTAAATACTTTGGTGAATTATATTCACAATTTTGACACACAAATGTCGCTTTTTTCTTTGCGATAATAAACCTCTTTCTATATCTCTATCTCACATTCAATCACTTGGCAAAAATCAATCTTCTCGTCTGGTACAAATTGGCGCATCAGCATTCGATGGGCTATAACTACCACAGTTTGATGTTCCCGATAATTAGCCATACATTCTAGAAAACGAGTCTTCATCTCTGCAGCTGTCTCATATTGAACAGGAGAATTTGGGAGCAACTCCCCATTATTTTCTAAAAATAGTCTTCTAGCTTCTTCAAATTTATCTATGCCACTTTCATAGACCTGCCATTCATGCAATAATGGCTCCACTCTCAAAGGAAGCCCAGTAGCACAAGATACATAAGAAGCCGTTTCTAATGCTCGCGTCACTGCAGAAGACACCAGTATATCAGCTGAGTCAAACAAAGGATTTTTGCAAAGTTCCTGAGCTTGTTGTCTTCCTTTCACCGATAAAGGGGCCAAGTCTATCCCAAATCCCGTATAAGAACGCTCCTCTAACTCACGGTAATTTGGCTCCCCGTGACGGATAAAAATAATTTTCATATTAAGATCCCCATAAAACTATTAATTCTCCTTGGTAGCTGCCAAAACGGAAGCCTTAACACAGCCATTGCCATCTACCCCTATAAACTCTATGCTTTTAGCACCGTTTTCCTCTAAAAAATCTTTTAAATCTGGATTAGTAAAGCAAGAAGACCAACGCTTCTCAAAGATACGAGAAGATACAAGCAGCAAGCCGGTCGCAAATTTCTTCTTTCTGTCTTTTCTCCCCCCGTCAAGGACACACGCGTATTCTTGACCTCTGCAACCTCAACCTCTTCAACAAAAGAAGACCAATACCCACAGTTTGGACAGCGCCCTAAATACTTGGGGGAATTATATTCACAATTTTGACACACAAATGTCGCCTTTTTCTTTGCGATAATAACCCTCTTTCTATATCTCTATCTCACATTCAATCACTTGGCAAAAATCAATCTTCTTGTCTGGTACAAATTGGCGCATGAGCATTCCGTGAGTTACAATGATAATAGTTTTATAATTTTTATATTTTTCCAAAGCTCTTAAAAAACGATGACGCATCTCTAGATCAGTTTCATAGCGATAAGGAGAATCTTCAGATAAAACTCCTTGATGTTTTAGATAATATTCATGAGCTACCAATACACTAGTTAAATCCGAGTTAGTGCCATCTAAGTCTGGACGCCACTCATGAAAAAACGGCTCTACAAATAAGTCCAATCCTGTTTCAACTGCTATATAATGTGCTGTTTCTAAAGCCCTCGTCACAGACGATGAAATAATAATCTCTGCCTTTCCAAAACATGCGGTTTTAGCAACTTCTTTTGCCAGACTGCGACCTTTTCCTGTCAATGGTGCTAAATCACGACCAAAACCACTATAGAGTTGCGGATTTTCAAGTTTATCAAGCATACTATAATCTGGCTCTCCATGACGTACAAAGATAATCTTCATCTTAGTGCCCTGTCGATCCAAATCCACCAGTACGTACTCCGTCTGCCTCATCTCCATCTACGATTAAAAATGGTGCAAAGACAGCCTGAACTACACGTTCCCCAACTTCAAGAACAACTTCTTGGTCGGTAATATTTTTCATCTGTGCAAAGATATGTCCTTCATTCCCAGGATTACCATAGTAGTCCCCATCAATGACACCAACCGAGTTGATTAAGACTAAACCCTTCTTACGAGGGTTTGAAGAACGATCATAAAGATAGAGTACCTCTGTTGGTTGCATATAAGCCTTGACCCCAGTTGGAACGAGGACGATTTCTCCTGGTGCAATCACTGTACGCTCCGCAACCTTTAAGTCGTACCCAGCTGCATGCGCTGTCTCACGCTTTGGTAGCAAATTTTCATCTGTAAAACTAGAAACTAATTCAAAACCACGAATTTTCATATTATTCCTCTTTTTAATCATTTATTCTAGGCTATTTTATCTTATTTATTCGAAAAAAGCACGAAAAAAGAGCACACAATTCACACTCGCTTAGGGCTGCTGGATTCCTCCCCTGACCCGCTTCACGCAGAACTGTTGCTCCACTGTTTATTATACCACATTCTCCTCTATTTTTAAAGAGAAATTATTTTTTACGTCTATTACGGAAAAAGTCCTGCATAATCCCTGCGCACTCATCCTCTAAAATCCCCGTTTCAACCTCTACACGGTGATTGAGACGTTCATCCGTCAAGATATTGTACAGACTCCCAGCAGCACCAAATTTTTGGTTCTTAGCCCCGTAAATAACCTTTGGAATACGAGCAAGACCAATTGCCCCACTACACATGACACAAGGCTCAATGGTCACAAAAAGGGTACAATCGAGCAAGCGCCAGCTCTCTTCGCTCAAATTAGCATTCTCTATGGCCATAATTTCCGCATGCATGACTGCCCGTTGCAACTCCTCACGAGCATTATGCCCACGACCAATAATTTGTCCGTCCTTAACAATGACACAACCAATGGGGATTTCATCATGCTCTAAAGCAATCTCCGCTTCCTTTAAGGCCTCTCTCATAAAAGCTTCTTTTTCTTCAAGCGTGTAATTCATCTCTTCTCTCTTCCTAGCTATCAATTCTATCATTATACCATGTTTCTCAACACAAAAAAAGCCACCGAATGCGGTGACTTTATAGGGAGATTATTATGAAAAAGAAAAGTTTAGGAAATTTGTTACAACAAGTTAGGAGGTCTTCTTGTAACTGTCTATAGTATATCCGACCTGTCTTAAACAAATCTTAAAAAATCTCCTATGACCAAACACTTTCTAAAATATTTGTCTGTTCACGACCAGGACCTACTGAGAATGTAGAAATACGAACACCCACCAATTCGCTAACACGGCGAACATAGTTACGTGCATTTTCAGGAAGGTCTTCCAAAGTACGCACTCCAGTGATATCTTCAGACCAACCTGGCAATTCTTCATAGATTGGTTTACAACGTTTCAATTGTTCGAGACTAGCTGGGTAGTAATCAATACGCTGACCATCAAGATCATAAGCCACACAGATTTTTACTGTATCCAAGCCACTCAAAACATCTATAGAGTTCAAAGAGAGATTTGTAATACCAGAAACACGACGGCTATGACGCATCACAACTGAATCAAACCAACCCACACGACGAGGACGCCCAGTAGTTGTTCCATACTCATGGCCCACTTCACGGATACGATCACCAACTTCATCAAACAGCTCAGTTGGGAAAGGACCATCACCTACACGACTTGTATAAGCCTTACATACACCGACAACTTTGTCAATCTTGCTTGGCCCTACTCCAGAACCAATTGTCACACCACCAGCCACAGGGTTTGATGAAGTAACAAATGGATAAGTACCTTGGTCAATATCCAACATAACACCTTGTGCACCCTCAAAAAGAACACGTTTACCATTATCAAGAGCATCGTTCAAGATAACAGAAGTATCAGTCACATATTGCTTGATTTGTTGGCCATATTCATAATACTCTTCAAAAATCTCATCAATTGAAATAGGGTTGCTATCGTACAATTTTTCAAACAAACGATTCTTCTCAGCAAGATTACGTTCTAAACGTTCACGGAAGATCTCTTTATCCAAAAGATCCGCAATACGAATTCCAACACGAGCTGCCTTGTCCATATAGGCTGGACCAATTCCTTTAATTGTCGTCCCAATCTTGTTATCACCCTTAGCTTCTTCTTGAAGACGGTCTAACTCAATGTGATAAGGCAAAATAACATGCGCACGATCAGAAATTCTAAGATTATCTGTTGTAACACCTTCTTCATGCAAATAAGACAATTCTTTCACAAGAGATTTAGGGTTGACAACCATCCCATTACCAATAACAGAGATTTTTTCTGGGAAGAAAATACCTGAAGGAATCAAGTGCAATTTAAATTTCTTTCCATCAATAACAATGGTGTGACCTGCATTGTCACCACCTTGGTAACGAGCAATCACTTCCGCATTAGCTGAAAGAAAATCTGTAATTTTCCCTTTACCTTCATCACCCCATTGGGTACCTACAACAACAACTGAAGTCATAATCTTGATTGAGCCTAACGGCTCTTCCTTTCTCACATACATGGCAGGACTCTCACCTGCAATTATATCTTACAATTTATTATAATAAAGATTACCCTTTTTTTCAAGACCAAAAATTTTAAACATAAAGAAAAGCAATACAATTTTAAAAAAATAAAAAAATAGAAAAAGAAATAACTAAAATAAAAAGACAAATAAACTAAAACGTTCGTAATTAAGTAAACTAGTACTAGCAAAATCTAAGATCATGGACCTGAAGAAATTGCATCAAATATAAGCGATAAGAAGTAAAATAATGATAAGGAATAAAATCGCCCATATTAGATATTTTATAGCGAACAATGTAATAAAGTAGAAACTTAAGATGAAACGACTCCCATTCGGATTCAGACATACCACAATGCTGGTACTCATTCTGAATACTACTATAAAAATCTAAAAAACTTACATAAATCTTATCAAGAATCATTTAAATACTCCATTTCATTTTAATAAAAAAATTATAACAAACATAAAAATAAAACGGACAAAAAAATCCCAAATGTCTGAAAATACATCTGAGATGATTATACATAACAAAACAAGAACAAAATAAGCAATAAAAAAACGTTCCTAGGAACGTTTAAATACTCCGCCAGTAGGACTCGAACCTACGACATCATGATTAACAGTCATGCGCTACTACCAACTGAGCTATGGCGGATAAAAGCTAAGCGACTTCCATATCTCACAGGGGGCAACCCCCAACTACTTCCGGCGTTCTAGGGCTTAACTGCTGTGTTCGGCATGGGAACAGGTGTATCTCCTAGGCTATCGTCACTTAACTCTGAGTCA
>NZ_JAJNSC010000038.1:0-16221 GCF_027497975.1 Streptococcus sp. SM5
ACGGGATTCGAACCCGTGTTACCGCCGTGAAAAGGCGGTGTCTTAACCCCTTGACCAACGGACCAGAGCTGTTATTTTCAACTCTTACTATTATACCGACTTTTCTAACTTTGTCAACACCTTTTTTGTATTTTTTTCAAGTTAAGTAAAAAGAGTCAGCATTATACTGACTCTTCTATTGATTATTAAACTTAGAAGCACGTTCTTCTCCCCACCAATAGGGCATTAGTTTTGCGACTTTCACTATCTTTCTTCTATCGTAGTCCATCATGAATTCTGCATCTTTATTTTCAGCGTTCAACTCTAAAAGGAATTCTCTGCAAGCTCCACAAGGCATTCCTGAACTTCCACCATACGGCGGTTTATCTCGGAAGGCTAAGACTTTTTTAACCTTAGTTTGTCCTGAAAATTGGTACATATTGAAGAGTGCGGCGCGCTCTGCACAGAGATGGAATACACCACAGGTTCCCTCCATACAGAAACCTGTAAATATTTGTCCATCTTCTGCTTCTACTGCGGCTACAACATGGTTGGCGTAAACAAAATCAGATACTTCATGTGGATTGTATAGTTTCTGTGCTTCTTCGTACATCTTTTCCCAGATGTCCATTATTGTACCCTTCTTATTTAGAGATTTCTTTTAACATATTTTCGATATGCTGGATTGATTTTTCACGACCTAACAAGAAGATTGTATCTGGCAATTCTGGTCCATGCATTTCACCTGAAACTGCAATACGAATTGGCATGAAGAGATTTTTCCCTTTAATACCTGTTTCTTTTTGAACTGCTTTAATTTGTGGGAAGATATTTTCTGTCACAAATTCATCATCTGTCATTGCTTCAAGTTTTGCTTTGAAGGCTTCAAGAACTGTTGGGACTGTTTCACCCGCCATGACTTCGCGTTCTGCTTCTGTCAATTCTGGGAAATCTGAGAAGAAAAGATCTGTCAATGGAATAATTTCATCCACTGATTTCATTTGTGGTTTATAGAGCTCAACTAATTTTTCAGCCTTGTCAGTTAAACGGCCTGCTTCCTCTAAGAATGGTTTTGCCATTTCAAAGATAGTTTCTAGGTCTGCATTCTTGATATAATCATTGCTCATCCAGTCAAGTTTCTTCTGATCAAAGGCTGCTGGAGACTTGCTCAGGCGGTTTTCATCGAAAAGTTCAATGAGTTCTTCACGAGAGAAGATTTCATCTTCGCCACCTGGGTTCCAACCAAGAAGAGCAATAAAGTTAAAGACTGCTTCTGGTAAATAACCTTTTTTACGGTAGTCTTCGATAAACTGAAGGGTGTTGGTATCGCGTTTAGACAACTTTTTCCCAGTTTCAGAGTTGATAATTAAGGTCATGTGACCGAACTCTGGAGCTTCCCAACCAAGTGCTTCATAGACCATAAGCTGTTTCGGTGTATTAGCAATGTGGTCGTCTCCACGGATTACGTGAGAGATTTGCATATCATGGTCATCGATGACAACGGCAAAGTTGTAAGTTGGGTAACCGTCTTTCTTTTGGATAACCCAGTCACCACCGATATTGCCACCTTCAAATTCGATATCACCTTTGACCATATCATGCCACTTGTAGATACCTGACTCATTGACCGCCAAGCGAACTGTTGGTATGATACCAACAGCTTCACGTTCTGCGATATAAGCCGCTTTTTCCTCTTCACTCATACCAAGATATTCGTTGATATAACGAGGTGTTTCACCAGCTGCTTCTTGGCGTTCGCGTTCAGCTGCCAGCTCTTCTTCTGTAACGTAAGATTTGTAGGCTTTTCCTTCAGCTAATAGTTGGTCAATGTATTTTTGATACAAGTCCAAACGCTCAGACTGGCGGTAGTTTTCATGTGTTTCTGGGCTTTCATCCCAATCCATGCCTAACCAGCGAAGGTTTTCAAGCTGTGAGCGTTCCCCATCTTCGACATGGCGTTTACGGTCAGTATCTTCGATACGAATGATAAATGTTCCACCATGATGACGTGCGTAAAGGTAGTTGAACAATGCTGTACGGGCATTCCCGATGTGTAGTAGTCCTGTTGGACTTGGTGCGTAACGTACGCGGATATCTTTTGACATAGTTTCTCCTATAAAGTCTCTAGGCGTCTGCCTTTTTGCTCTCTATATTATATCACAAGTCTTGGCTGAGTCCAATTTCTATGGATAAAGAGAGTAAAAAGAGTGGACAAACCACTCTTTTCTTCTATTATAGACGTGCGTTAAGTTCTTTACTCAATTCTTCAAATCCTGGTTTTCCAAGAAGGGCAAACATGTTACGTTTATAAGCTTCAACACCTGGTTGGTCGAATGGGTTGATAGCATTCAAGTAACCAGAAAGGGCGATAGCCAATTCGAAGAAGTAGATTGTATAACCAAGAGTGAAAGCGTCTTGCTCTGGAAGAGTCACGTACATGTTTGGTACATCACCATCTGTGTGGGCAAGAAGAACACCGTCAGTCGCTTTTTTGTTTACAAAGTCAACGTCTTTTCCTTGAAGGTAACCAAGTCCGTCAAGGTCTTCTTCCAAAGTAGGAATAATCACGTTTTTACGAGGTTTGTCAACACGGACAACTGTTTCAAACATGATACGAGTTCCTTCTTGGATAAATTGACCAAGTGAGTGCAAGTCAGTTGAGAAGTTGGCTGAAGTTGGGTAGATACCTTTTTGATCTTTTCCTTCTGATTCACCAGCCAATTGTTTCCACCACTCTGAGAAGTATTGAAGTGATGGCTCGTAGTTTACCAAGATCTCAGTTGCATAACCTTTACGGTAAAGGATGTTACGAACTGCTGCGTATTGGTAAGCTTCGTTTTCAGAGATTTTATCTGAAGTGTAGTCTTTGCGAGCTGCATTCGCACCTTCCATAAGGGCTTTGATGTCAGCTCCTGATGCTGCGATTGGAAGCAAACCAACAGCTGTCAATACTGAGAAGCGTCCACCGATGTCATCTGGAACAACAAATGTTTCCCAACCGTTAGCGTCTGCTTCAACCTTAACAGCACCTTTTTGGCGGTCAGTTGTTGCATAGATACGTTTGTTAGCTTCTTCTTGTCCGTATTTCTTAACCAAGAGTTCTTTGAAGACACGGAAAGCGATAGCTGGTTCAGTTGTTGTACCTGATTTAGAAATCACGTTTACTGAGAAGTCTTTGTCAGCTACGTACTCTACCAAGTCAGCAAGGTAAGTAGATGAGATTGAGTTTCCTGCGTAAAGGATTTGTGGAGCTTTGCGCTCTTCTTTTGTTTGCAAGTTTGCAAAGTGGTGGTTCAAGAAGTCGATTGCTGCTTTGGCACCAAGGTAAGATCCACCGATACCGATCACAACCAAAACATCGCTGTCTGATTTGATTTGCTCAGCAGCTTTCAAGATGCGGTCAAATTCTTCGCGGTCGTAGTTTTCAGGAAGGTCCAACCATCCCAAAAAGTCGCTACCAGCACCAGTTCCTTTACGGATCAATTCATCTGCTGCTGTTACTTGTGATTGCATATATTCCACTTCATGTGGTGCAACAAATTTGTCTAAAACTTTTGAATAATCAAATTTAATATGTGACATGTTATTCCTCCAATATTTCTTCTTTTCTATCATAACGCTTACCTTCGTTTTTTTCAAGTTTTTTTGTCGAATTTCTCCAATTTTTATCAGAATTCAAACGTTTGCGTAAAAATGCCACATTCCAAAAATTTTGAAAAAATAAAATAAAGAACGACCAGATGTCCCAGTCGTCACAGTTCATTCAATAAATACTCAAATAGTTCTAAATTGCCATCTTCCTCATTAACCAGAAACTCTGGATGCCACTGCAAACCGATAATACGGTGTTCGTCGATAGACTCAATCGCTTCGATGGTTTGGTCTCTTGGATCAATGGCAGTCACACGGAAATTAGGTGCCAAATCTTTAATGCTTTGACGATGGACCGAGTTAACCTGACTTTCTTTTCCAAATAGCTTGGCCACCACGCTTCCTTCTACTGTCTCAATAGAATGAGATGTTCCGAAAGGCAGCCCTTGCCAGTGACCTTCGATTTCTTGATTGAGGGTTCCCCCAAAGGCAACATTGACAAGTTGAACACCGCGACAGATTGCCATAATTGGTTTATTCTGACGAAGCGCTTCTTTCAAGAGTGCCAATTCAAACTCATCGCGCACTAGATTGTAATCATCGCTCTCGATGGTCTTTTTCTCTCCATAAAACTGAGGGTGAACATTTTGACCGCCTGTCAAGATAAGTTTGTCAATCATTTCTACATAATCGCGTACAACTGACTCATCACCAACAGGAATGACTAAAGGGAGACCACCGACTTGACGAATGCTCTCTGCGAATCTACAAGATACAGATGAATGAATGTTTTTGCCTTCCGCGTCTACGGGACATAGATTTGCAGCAACTCCTACAACCGTTCTAGCCATGATGCCTCTCCTTTCGAATGTTAATACTCTTCGAAAATCAAATTCAAACCACATCAGCGTCGCCTTACCGTACTCAAGTACAGCTTGCGACTAGCTTCCTAGTTTGCTCTTTGATTTTCATTGAGTATAACGATAGTCCTATCATATCACTCAAAATGACTTTCGTCTAATATGTTTTTTTTAAGGCTGTGATAAATATTTTTTATGGACAAGAAAAAGCTGCCCACATAGGACAACTTCTTTCTTATTCAAAGACAAATTGATTGTGATAAAGTTCTGAATAGAATCCACCTAGTTTCAAGAGTTCATGGTGGTTACCGCGTTCAATGACTTCTCCATCTTTAAGCACAATAATCTGGTCTGCATTGAGGATGGTCTTCAAACGATGGGCAATGACAAAACTGGTTCTACCTGCTACAACTGCCTCCATGGCATGCTGAATCTTACTTTCTGTCACCGTATCTACGTTTGAAGTTGCTTCATCTAGAATGAGAACTTCTGGATCTGTCATCAAGGTTCGAGCGATAGAAATCAATTGCTTTTGCCCAGTTGAGAAGATACTCTGGTCATCATCGATAAGAGTATCGTATTTATCAGGCAAACTTTCGATATAGTCGTGAACGTGGGTTGCCTTGGCTGCTGCCTCAACCATTTCTTGACTAGCATCTGGCACACCGAAACGGATATTGTCTCGAATCGTTCCACTAAATAAGACCGAATCCTGCAAAACAATTCCTACCTTGCTTCTGAGGCTATCCAAGTCGTAGTCACGGATGTCTTTGCCGTCAAAATAAATACCACCAGCATCAACATCATAAAAGCGATTGATGAGGTTCATAATAGTCGTTTTCCCTGAACCTGTCGGACCAACAACCGCTGTCATCTGGCCTTTCGGAGCGGAAATGCTGACATCTTTCAAAATAGGTTTATCAGGCAAGTATGAAAAATCAATATGACTGATTTCAACACCTTCTTGCAACTTAGTAAAGATCGGCGCCTTCTCAGGTCGAATTTCTTCCTCTGCGTCAAACATTTCCTGAATCCGTTCAGCACCTGTAAAGGCTAACTGAAGACTTCCCCAACTAGCTGCAACTTGGATAATAGGCTGGTAGTACTGCTGTGAAAATTGGGCAAACATAACAATCAGACCTAGGGCTGTACTTGTTTCAATAGACTTATCATTCAAAAGTACAGCTGAACCAGCAAAGATGACGACGGCTGTATTAACAAGACTCATCCCATTCATGACAGGGAAAAGAATTCCTGAGAACATCCTTCCTTTAAAGGTTGTCTTGCGTACGCGCTCGTTTTGTTCAAGAAATCCTGCCATCATATCCTCTTGAATTCCTTGCACAATGACAGCTTTTTGGCCTGAGATACTCTCATCCATATAGGCGTTAAGTTTCCCTACCTCTTTCTGCTGGAGGTTGGTATATTTCCGTGCCATTTTCACGATGAAAATCAGCATGAGGAAGGCCACTGGTGTGCTGGCAATGGTGATGAGGGCCAGCGTCACATTCCTCGAAAACATGACAAGAATCAGACCGATATATAAAACAATATTGCTCATGACCTGAATCAAACTTTCGTTAAAGGCTTGGAGGATATTATCCAAATCACTGGTAAAACGAGACAAGATATCGCCATCTTGTCGGCGGTCAAAGAAAGAAACCGTCAAGCGAGCAAGCTTACCGAAGAGGCCTTTGCGCATCTCGTTTGTCGACTCTGCAATCACGCGCGTCATGAGACACATGTATATCACACTAGAGATAAATAGAACCAAAACCAGCAGGCCAAGATTGACCATGATTCCTGATAGGCTTTGCCAAATAAGTTCTGGATTGCCATTTTGATAAGCTTGAACTAAATTAGCTAGCTGCGTCACTGCTTGTCCAGAAAAGACCGGAAAGAGGGCTTGGGCAAGAGTTGCTAAAACAATCATCAGGATAACAACTACAAATGATAGCTTATAGACTTTAAAATAATTCCAAAAAAATTGAACTGTCTTCATTTTACTCCTCCTTTCCTTTCTGTGTTTCGTAGATTTCACAGTAAACAGCATTGTTGGCAACCAAGTCTGCATGCGTCCCTTGACCAATCAATCGCCCTTGATCTAGAACCAAGATTTTATCTGCATGGACAACCGAGCTAATCTTTTGAGCGATGATAATGGTTGTCGTCCCCTTTAATTCCTTATTCAAGGCTTCTTGCACTAGGCGCTCTGACTTGGCATCCAAGGCCGAGGTCGAATCGTCAAAGATCAGAATACGTGGATTGCTGACAATCCCACGCGCAATCGACATCCTTTGCTTTTGCCCACCTGAGAAGTTGGTTCCCCGTTCCTCAACTGGACTTTCAAAGGTTTTCTCCATACGATGAATGAATTCACTAGCCTGGGCAATATTGGCTGCTCGCTCCATTTCAAATAGAGTAGCATCTCCCTTACCCTGTCTCAAGTTATCTGCAATCGTTCCACTAAAGAGAATGGCACGTTGGAGAACGATAGAAACTGTTTTACGCAAGGTCCCTTCACTCACTTCTCGAATATCCTTACCTCCGATTTTGATAGCCCCTTCCTGTGGGTCAAAGAGACGTGGAATCAATTGAGCCAAGGTTGATTTTCCTGCACCAGTTGCTCCAACGACACCAACCATTTGACCAGGCTCGATGGTAAAGCTCACATCTTTCAGCATCGGTTCCTTGTCCATTGGATAGGTAAAGGTTACATTTTCAAAGCTAAGGCTTCCAACCAACTCTTCATCTGGGACATCTTTGAAGGTCATAGCTGGATCTGCGTCAAGAATTTCTCGAATACGACGCATGGAAATCATGGCACGGCTGACAGAATTTCCCAAAAATCCAACCATAACAATGGTAAAGATAATCTGGCTTAGGTAATTGACAAAGGAAGCAATGGAACCAACAACAGAAGGATCCGACTGAACCATTCCCGCGACCAGCCAAATAGAGAGGAAGACCGCCCCGTATCCGACCAACATCATGAAGGGTTCCACCACTGAAAAGGCATAGCCGATGTAAAGGTTTTGACCGAGAAGCTCGTCTGAGACCTCTGTAAACTTCGTAAACTGCTCTTTTTCTTGGACAAAGGACTTGACCACACGAACACCGCGTAGATTTTCTTTGGCGATAGCGTTGATGCGCTCAAGAAGGGTTTGAAACTTGGCAAAACGAGGACCCATCATCCCCATCATGATAGCAGTCAAGCCAAAAATCAATATAACCATGAGAACAATCACCCACCACAGAGAGGGCAAAGTTTGAACCGCAAGGAGAAACGAACCGATGAACAAGAGGGGTAATCTGAAAAGAATTTGGAAGGTCATCATGACCACGTTCTGAATCTGATTGATATCGTTTGTCATGCGAACGACTAGATTTCCCGCATTAAATTGTTCAATATTTGCATAAGAAAAGGTTTGGATTTTGCGGAAGGCATCTTCCCGAAGGTCGGATGAAACTCCTTGGGCAATATAGGCTGCAAGGACAACATTGAGCCCACCAGCAACTAGACCGACCAAGGCCACACCAATCAACCAAGCCCCGATACTATAAATAGCTTCATATTTCCCAGCAAGGAGGGCGTCTAACACTTCCTGCAGATAACGCGGTTGCAAAAGTGAACTAGCAACCATCAAGCCTGTCATCAGAAGCGAGGCCAAGGCCTGCCACTTGTAGGTTTTTACTTTCTGAATCAGCATATTTTCTCCTTAAAAAATAGACAAAAGGGAGCGACAATGCGTCAGCTCCTTCTCATTCTGTTTGTGTGATGTTATTCTAGCAAAAAAGTGAGAACTTGTCAAAGAAGTCTCCTTGATACAAATTAGTGCGCTTTCATCTACAGTAATGCATGATAAAGGTTTTTATGGTAAAATAGTAAAAAAAGGTTATAAAGGAGGGGAATATGGAAAAACAAACCATCGCCGTCTTGGGGCCTGGTTCTTGGGGAACTGCCCTTTCACAAGTCTTAAATGACAATGGACACGAGGTACGTATTTGGGGAAACATTCCCGATCAAATCAATGAAATTAATACCTATCATACTAACAAACACTACTTTAAAGATGTCGTTCTAGATGAAAAAATCATTGCCTACACCGACTTAGCAGAGGCATTGAAAGATGTGGATGCGATTTTGTTTGTTGTCCCAACAAAAGTGACACGACTTGTTGCCCAACAAGTTGCAAAAACCTTGGACCATAAGGCTATTATCATGCACGCATCAAAGGGATTAGAACCTGATAGCCATAAACGATTATCAACCATCCTTGAAGAAGAAATTCCTGAACATCTCCGCAGTGATATTGTCGTTGTTTCAGGACCTAGTCATGCAGAAGAGACCATTGTGCGTGACCTGACTTTAATCACTGCTGCTTCTAAAGACTTACAAACAGCTCAATACGCTCAAGAGCTCTTTAGTAATCACTACTTCCGACTTTATACTAATACGGATGTTATCGGAGTTGAAACTGCTGGTGCTCTTAAAAATATTATTGCTGTCGGTGCTGGAGCTTTACATGGTTTGGGATTTGGTGACAATGCTAAGGCAGCCATCATCGCTCGAGGTTTGGCAGAAATTACCCGCCTAGGAGTAGCACTTGGGGCCAGTCCATTGACCTATAGTGGCTTATCCGGTGTAGGAGACTTGATCGTAACGGGAACCTCTATCCACTCTCGTAACTGGAGAGCCGGAGATGCTCTTGGTCGTGGAGAATCTCTAGCTGATATCGAAGCCAATATGGGCATGGTGATTGAAGGAATTTCAACGACTCGAGCAGCTTATGAACTAGCGCAAGAACTTGGAGTCTATATGCCAATTACACAAGCCATTTACCAAGTTATTTACCACGGAACCAATATCAAAGATGCCATTTATGACATCATGAACAATGAATTTAAAGCAGAAAATGAGTGGTCTTAACCCTCTAGAGAAAGGATTCTTATGACATCAAAAGTTAGAAAGGCAGTCATCCCTGCCGCTGGACTTGGGACTCGATTTTTACCAGCAACCAAAGCACTTGCTAAAGAAATGTTGCCAATTGTAGACAAACCAACTATCCAATTTATCGTAGAAGAAGCTCTTAAATCAGGTATTGAAGATATTCTGGTTGTCACTGGTAAATCAAAACGTTCTATTGAAGACCACTTTGACTCAAACTTTGAGCTTGAGTACAACCTCAAAGAAAAAGGCAAACATGACTTGTTAAAATTGGTAGACGAAACAACTGGCATTCGCCTTCACTTTATCCGTCAAAGCCATCCTCGTGGTCTTGGCGATGCTGTCTTACAAGCAAAAGCTTTTGTGGCGAATGAACCCTTCGTTGTCATGCTTGGTGACGACCTAATGGATATCACAGATGACAACGCTGTACCTTTGACAAAACAATTGATGAATGATTACGAGTCGACTCACGCATCAACAATTGCTGTTATGCCTGTCCCTCATGAAGAAGTTTCAGCATATGGAGTTATCGCTCCTCAGGGTGAAGGGATTAATGGTCTCTACAGTGTCGAAACTTTCGTTGAAAAACCAGCTCCAGAGGATGCTCCAAGTGATTTAGCAATTATCGGGCGCTATCTGCTCACACCAGAAATTTTTGAGATCCTCGAAAATCAAGCTCCCGGTGCTGGAAATGAAATCCAGCTTACCGACGCTATTGATACACTTAATAAAACACAACGTGTTTTCGCCCGTGAATTTACAGGAGCTCGTTACGACGTTGGGGATAAGTTTGGCTTTATGAAAACATCTATTGACTATGCCCTCAAACACCCACAAGTCAAAGATGACTTGAAAGATTACCTCATCCAACTAGGAAAAGAATTGGCTGAGAAGGAATAACATAAAAAGATAAGGTTCAAAAATGCCTTATCTTTTTTCATTACACAACTATTATTATAAGCTCGTCACAAACCCATTCCCCTGTAGAGAAGCAAGACTGCCAATCCTACGAATAACACTAACGCTACCAGTCTCTGACTAGCGCTATACATCCGTCTTTCTCCTTGAACTGGAAAGATAATTGCTAGAAATGCTCCACCAACTGCTCCCCCGATATGACCTGCTAGGCTGATTCCTGGAATCAGAACACTTCCAATAATGTTAACCACAAAAAGTGTCAGATAAGATTGCCCTAGCTGTTGGATATAGGGGTTGCGAGTGGCATAGCGAAGAATGATAATCGCTGCAAATAGCCCATAGAGAGAAGTAGAAGCTCCTGCTGCTAAGGATTTTGGACTAAATACAAAAACAAAGAGATTCCCCATCATTCCTGATAAGAGATAGAGAAAGAAAAACTTCTTGGATCCGAAAATTTCCTCTACTTGCCTACCAAGATAATAGAGAGAAAGCATATTAACAATGAAATGCTCCCACCCAATATGAACAAAAATGGCAGAAAAGAGACGCCAAATCTGCTCAGGAAAGAGGCGAATAGCTGGTCCATACATAGCTCCAAATCGAAATAATGTATCCGCCCTGTCAAAGTTTCCACCTGCATTGACCAACATTAGTAAAAATACCAAGGCCGTCACAAAAAGGAAGAAACTCGTCACAGGATAACGTCTATCAAAGATTTCCTTCATCAATCAAAACCTCCTGAACAGGAATATCATGGTTTTCAGAGATAAAATCCTGAATTTGACAAGGATAAACCGTACTCAAAGTATGACCAGAAAAATGTTCTAGATAGCGGTCATAATAACCTCCACCATATCCAATCCGATATCCTTCCGTCGTAAAAGCCAGACCAGGAACATGAATCAAATCAATCTGAGAGGCATCCACCACTTCCAAATCTCCCTGTGGTTCCAGTAAGCCAAAGGAAGTTTTGGCTAGTTGTTGCGGATTATAGACTACAAAGTCCATGCACCCCTTGGGATAGGTTTTGGGTATCAGAACCTTCTTGCCATCCTTCTGCGCCTGCTCAATCAGTTCCTGCGTTTGAAACTCATGAGGAAAAGAGAGGTAGGTTGCGATGATCTTAGCTTCTTGGTAAAAGGGGTGTTGTAAAAGTCGCTCAGTTAAAGCTTGGTCTATAAACTGTTTTTGCTCTCGAGGTAAAGCCTTCATTTCGTGCAAGACTTGCTTACGTAATTCCGATTTCATAGATAACCCCTCTACTCTGCTGCCTTCTTTTTCAGGAAACTAGAGACCGCGTCCACCCCAATAGCTAAGGCTTCTTCCTTAGGACTCATCTGAGGGTGATGAAGGGCGTAGGGACTATCAATACCTAGCCAGAACATAACGCCATCAACTTTTGAAAGGAGATAACCAAAGTCTTCACCTGTCATAGCAGGTTCGATATCAATCAACTCAATTTCGTCTTTTTCTTCAAAGAAATCCATCAGTTCACGCGCCAAGGCTGGATGGTTCTCAACAGGCAGGTAACCACCTTGTTTGAGTTCCACTTCGACTTCCATATCGAAGGCAGCTGCAACCCCTTCTGCAACTGTTTTGACCCTTTTTTGCACCAAAAGACTCATGTCCTGTGTCAAGGCCCGAATAGTTCCATGCAAAAAGGCTGTGTCTGTGATAACATTGTTTGTTGTTCCAGCTTGGAAAACTCCAAAGGTCACCACTGCTCCCTCGATTGGGTTGACATTGCGGCTGACAACTGACTGCACCTGGGTCACAAAGTAACTAGCCGCCACCAAAGCGTCATTGGCTTCATGCGGAAAGGCTGCATGTCCTCCTTTACCTTTAAAACGAATCTTCACCTCGCAAGTCCCTGCAAAGAGTGTATGAGTATTGGTCGCAATCTGTCCAACCTTCAAATCTGGCCGAACATGAAGTCCATAAAACTGGTCTGGCAACCAGTCTCCAAAAGCGCTATCCTCATACATGAGCATGCCACCAGCTTCATTTTCTTCAGCAGGTTGAAACAGAAAGAGCAGATTGTTCTTTGGCTGCTCCTCAAGGGCGCGCTCTAGACAGCCCAAGGCAATAGTCATATGAAAATCATGTCCACAAGCATGCATGCGGCCTTGGTGCTGAGAAGCGAAAGGAAGGCCTGTTTGTTCGACGATAGGCAGGCCATCAATGTCTGTTCGCCAACCAATGGTCCGCTCTGGCTGACTTCCCTGTAAATAGACCAAAATCCCTGTTCGCCAAGTACGAACTTGAACAAAATTCTTGCCCGCAGTCAATTTCTCAATCACATCCAACAGATAAGCTTGAGTCTTGAACTCCTTCAAGCCAATCTCTGGAATCTGGTGCAAATCTCGTCTAGTCTGAATCAAATCTAACATCTATCTATCCTCCGATATAGCAGAAAGAGGCTGGAAGAAGGGTTCCGCCTCTTTATTACTTTTACAATTATAAGGTACGAAGCGCATCCTCTAGCGCTGTTTTTTGTTGGGTTTGGGCATCAATCTCTTTGATGATACGAGCTGGAACACCTGCTACCACCACGTTTTCTGGGACATCCTGGGTAACAATAGCTCCTGCTGCGACAACTGAACCACTACCGATTTGGACCCCTTCGATAACCACTGCGTTGGCACCGATGAGAACATTGTCTCCAACACGGACTGGTTCTGCGCTAGCTGGCTCAATCACACCTGCAAGAACGGCACCTGCACCAACGTGACTGTTTTTCCCCACGATAGCACGGCCACCAAGGATAGCCCCCATGTCAATCATGGTTCCTGCACCAATTTCAGCACCGATATTGATAACCGCTCCCATCATGATAACAGCATTGTCACCAATTTCAACCTGATCACGGATAATAGCACCCGGCTCAATACGAGCATTGATAGCACGTTTATCTAGCAAAGGAACTGCAGAATTACGAGCGTCTTGCTCAACAACATAGTCTTGATTTTCTACCAAACCATCGAGAAGGGGAGCCACGTCCTTCCAATCTCCGAATAGGACATTCCCTAGTTTGACAACAGAGCTTGGTACAGCAGCTGCAAGTTGTCCCTCAAAGGTTACTTTAACACTGGTTTTCTTTTCAGCATTGGCGATAAATTGAATAATTTCTTGAGCGTTCATTTTTGTAGCAGTCATAGGCGCCTCCTAGTTCATTTTAATGATACCTATTCTACCAAAAAAGGCCTCAAATTTGAAGCTTTTTTGTTTGTTTTTAGGGATGATTTTTAGGGATGTGAGATAAAACGTGCTGTCGGTAAAAGCAAGCTCCTACCGATACAAGCTAAAAACACTCTTCACAACTATCTCCCCGTGTTTTATTGACTATTCTAGTATAGCACACTTTTAGAATTAAGAACGGACTTTTTATTTACTTTCTTTCGCTTCTTCTATCGATAGGAAAATCATAGGCAAAATAATCAAGGCCATAGCTAGAAGGAGGGACCAATCCACTACCAAGCCTAAAAACAAAACACTCAAGAGAGCAGAAGAGAGAGGTTCACTGGCACTGATAACGGAAACAACCAGAGGAGAAACCAAGGAAACAGCCTTCATGGAAATAAAAAAGGCAAAAGCTGTCCCAAAAAAAGCGATAATGAGACAAATCAAAATACTCCAAATATCAGGAACAAAGGAAAGCTGATAAACCGGCGAGAGGACATTGCTAAATAAACCGGCCAAAATCATCCCCCACCCAACCGTGGGTACAAAACCATATCTCTTAGCGAAAGGCTGAGGTAGGATAACATTAAACATGACCCCCATGGCACTCAGCAAACCCGTCACAAGTGCTAGCGGTGTCATGGATAATTGAGAGAGATCTCCCTTTGTCGCCATCAGGCAAACACCCAGCATGGCAACCAAAACATAAAAAATAGCGCTTTTTGACGCTCGTTTTTGATAAACCAAGCGATTGTAAAAGAGGATAAAGACAGGGCTAATAAACTGTAAAATAGTTGCTGTCGCTGCATTTGAGTATTCTACACAGAGATAGAAAAAAAACTGAACTGAAAAAATCCCCAAAATAGAATAGGCTAAAAAGGGCAGATAATTTTTCTTATCTCGCCAAATATCTAGCACTTGCGATTTTAATTGCACTGCAGACCAAATGAGCACAAGACTCCCTGCCAGTGTCAAACGCATAGAGGTAATCCAGCCAGAGGACACTTGATAATAAGTAAAGAAATATTCTCCTAAAATTCCACAGATTCCCCAGATTAAGCCGGATAGGAGCGAATAAATTGTTCCTTTAACAATCTTTTTCTGATACTGATTCATACCTTTATTGTAACACGAAAGGAAAAAAGAAAAAAGTGGCAATAGAAAAGTCCCCATAAGATCTATAATGAAAAGTTACCAAACAACTCATTAGAAAGAATCATATGGAACAACTACACTTTATCACAAAACTACTCGATATTAAAGATCCTAATATCCAAATTATGGATGCTATCAATAAGGGTAACTTCTCAAAGGAACTTCCACTTTTACTAGCGGTGGAACTTAGTTTGGGAATTTAGCTGTTATCAATAGGAATACCCACAAGTAAATCATCTCTAAACTGGAATACGATGCCCCATCTTGTCCTCATTGTGGGAAGTCAAATGAAGAAATATGACTTTCAAAAACTGTCTAAGATTCCTTACCTTGAAACGACTGGTATGTCTACTAGAATTCTGCTTAGCAAGCGTCGATTCAAGTGCTATCACTGTTCAAAAACGATGGTGGCTGAGACTTCTATCGTCAAGAGGAATCACCAAATCCCTCGTATCATCAACCAAAAGATTACTCAAAAGCTGATTGAAAAGACTTCTATGACCGATATTTCACATCAGCTAGCCATTTCAACTTCAACTGTCATTCGCAAGCTCAATGACTTTCACTTTGAGTGTAACTTTAGCCATTTGCCTGAAATTATGCCCTTGGATGTTAAAAAAGTCAGGTGAGTGACTGTTTCAATCGGTAGTTGAAGATGAGTTTCATTGCGCAAGAATTTTTAATCTCAGTATCATAGCTGTTCTTGAGGGTAGAACACAAACTGGCATCCGAAATAACTTTCTTCGCTACCATAGAGCTGTTCGCTGTCGAGTGAGAATCATTACGAAGGATATGTTTAGCCCTTACTATGACTTGGCTAAGCAGCTTCGCTTTCGAATTTCTAGGCTCAGGCTGAAACAGTCTGGGAGACTGTTTCACTCCCAAACGCTAAAATCGTGTTGGATCGTTTCCATATTGTCCAACACATGAGCCGTGCTATGAGTTGTGTGCGTGCCCAAACTAATAAAGAAATTCTAGACAAGCTTTTGAGCTATTCAGAAGACTTGAAACACCACTATCATTTCTATGACTCTTGCCTTTTCACTTTCAGAATAAGGAACCGGATAAATTTTTCGGGCTCATTGAGGACAATCTAAAGGAGGTTCATCCCCTTTTTCAGACTGTCTTTAAAACATTTCTAAAGGACAAAGAGAAAATCGTCAACACCCTTCAATTCCCCTATTCAAATGCCAAACTGGACGCGACTAATAATCTCATCAAACTAATCAAACGAAATGCCTTTGGTTTCCGAAACTTTGTAAACTTCAAAAACGGATTTTTATCTCCCTAAATATCAAAAAGAACGGACAAAATGTGGCCTTTCTCGAGCTTAGCTTTTCTTCAACCCACTACAGTTAACAATGAGCCAATAAAAAAAGAGAGAAGCAAACTGATTCTCTCTTAATGTATATAATATCTAGTTAAACAAAAAAAGATACGCTTACATATCTCTGTAATGAATCGGGAAGACAGGATTCGAACCTGCGACACCTTGGTCCCAAACCAAGTACTCTACCAAGCTGAGCTACTTCCCGAGTTAAATAGAAAAATGCACCCTAGAGGAGTCGAACCTCTAACCGCCTGATT
>NZ_JAJNSC010000039.1:0-15519 GCF_027497975.1 Streptococcus sp. SM5
CCATGATTTTATATCAGTAAGAGCCCTGAGAGATGATCAGGTAGATAGGTTAGAAGTGGAAGTGTGGCGACACATGTAGCGGACTAATACTAATAGCTCGAGGACTTATCCAAAGTAACTGAGAATACGAAGCGTGATTAGTTTTCAAGTGAAATTTGAAAGATATTCAATTTTGAGTATGTATGACTCAGAGTTAAGTGACGATAGCCTAGGAGATACACCTGTTCCCATGCCGAACACAGCAGTTAAGCCCTAGAACGCCGGAAGTAGTTGGGGGTTGCCCCCTGTGAGATATGGAAGTCGCTTAGCTAGAGGGAGTTTAGCTCAGCTGGGAGAGCATCTGCCTTACAAGCAGAGGGTCAGCGGTTCGATCCCGTTAACTCCCATTTTAGCGGGTGTAGTTTAGTGGTAAAACTACAGCCTTCCAAGCTGTTGTCGCGAGTTCGATTCTCGTCACCCGCTTTGAACTTTGTTCAAGTACCAAGTTTTTTACTTGGGCGCGTAGCTCAGGTGGTTAGAGCGCACGCCTGATAAGCGTGAGGTCGGTGGTTCGAGTCCACTCGTGCCCATTTAAGAATATGGTCCGTTGGTCAAGGGGTTAAGACACCGCCTTTTCACGGCGGTAACACGGGTTCGAATCCCGTACGGACTATTTTGTTGGAGGATTACCCAAGTCCGGCTGAAGGGAACGGTCTTGAAAACCGTCAGGCGTGTAAAAGCGTGCGTGGGTTCGAATCCCACATCCTCCTTTATTTATTATTAACGCGGGATGGAGCAGCTCGGTAGCTCGTCGGGCTCATAACCCGAAGGTCGTAGGTTCAAATCCTGCTCCCGCAATATTTGGCTCGGTAGCTCAGTTGGTAGAGCAATGGATTGAAGCTCCATGTGTCGGCGGTTCGATTCCGTCTCGCGCCATTTATATTATTAAGGAAGGGTAGCGAAGAGGCTAAACGCGGCGGACTGTAAATCCGCTCCTTCGGGTTCGGGGGTTCGAATCCCTCCCCTTCCATAGTAACGGGCATAGTTTAAAGGTAGAACTAAGGTCTCCAAAACCTTCAGTGTGGGTTCAATTCCTACTGCCCGTGTTTCTTAAACTATGGCGGGTGTGGTGAAGTGGTTAACACATCAGATTGTGGCTCTGACATTCGGGGGTTCGATTCCCCTCACTCGCCTATTTATATTATTGGGGTATAGCCAAGCGGTAAGGCAAGGGACTTTGACTCCCTCATGCGTTGGTTCGAATCCAGCTACCCCAGTTATACTTTGCCGGCGTGGCGGAATTGGCAGACGCGCTGGACTCAAAATCCAGTGTCCGCAAGGACGTGCCGGTTCGACCCCGGCCGCCGGTATAGTTTTACAGACAAGGTATTACCTTGTCTTTTTTTTTATAAATTTTTCATTCCAAATAGGTCTAGACCATTTACAAATTCTATAGAAAGGTTTATAATGTAATTGACATAATAAACGAAGTATAATTTTAAAAGGGGGTTAGTATTATGCCAAAGTATATTAAAGCTGATCAATTCTTTTATCCACATGGTATTCGCCGTGGTGGCTATTTGGAGCTTATTGATGGAAAGTTTGGTAAACACTTTGAAGAGTTACCTGATGGTGTCGAAGTTATTGATTATACTGGATACAGTGTTGCTCCGGGTCTTGTAGATACTCATATTCACGGATTTGGTGGTGTCGATGTTATGGATAATAATATTGAAGGAACACTGCATACGATGAGTGAGGGCCTCCTTTCTACTGGTGTTACGAGTTTCCTACCAACTACACTTACTTCTTCTTATGAACAATTACTTGCAGTGACTGAAAATATTGGTGCTCGCTATCAAGAGGCCAGCGGTGCTAAAATCCGTGGTATCTATTTTGAAGGACCATATTTTACAGAAGAATTTAAAGGTGCTCAAAATCCTGCTTATATGAAAGATCCACGTATGGATGAGTTTCGAGCTTGGCAGAAGGCTGCTAATGGTCTTCTAAATAAAATTGCTTTGGCACCTGAACGTGATGGCGTAGAAGATTTTGTTCGTACTATAACTGGAGAAGGTGTAACTGTTGCTCTTGGGCACTCGAATGCTACATTTGATGAGGCCAAGAAAGCTGTTGATGCAGGAGCGAGTGTTTGGGTTCATGCTTATAATGGTATGCGTGGTCTAACACATCGTGAATTAGGAATGGTTGGCGCTATGTATCAACTTCCTCATACTTATGCAGAGCTCATCTGTGACGGTCATCATGTTGATCCGAAGGCTTGCGAAATTCTACTCAAACAAAAAGGTACTGAAAATATTGTTCTAATTACTGACTGTATGACTGCAGGTGGTTTGCAAGATGGAGACTACATGCTTGGAGAATTTCCAGTTGTAGTTTCTAATGGTACAGCCCGTTTGAAATCTTCTGGGAACTTGGCAGGCTCTATTCTTAAGTTGAAAGATGGCTTGAAAAATGTGGTTGAATGGGGAATTGCTAATCCACATGAAGCTGTTATGATGGCCAGCCTTAATCCAGCTAAGTCAGTAAATATTGATGATGTATGTGGACAAATTCGAGAAGGCTATGATGCTGACTTCATTGTTCTCGATAAAGATTTGGAATTGGTGGCAACCTACCTTGATGGTGAGAAACGTTATCAAGCATAAGAATAAGCAGAAACTGGTTTACAGTTTCTGTTTTTATTTTTTTAAAGAAAAGAGAGGATTCTTTAACATTTTTTGCTTTTAAATACATGTATTTTTTTATTATGGAAATGTCAGACTATTCGTGAAAATAAGCAAATTTCTTTCATTGTTCTTAAAATTTCGCTATAATATACGATACAAAGGAAATGAAACTATGTATCGAGTTATAGAAATGTACGGGGATTTTGAACCTTGGTGGTTCATAGAAGGATGGGAAGAAGACGTCATTAGTAGTAAAAAATTTGAAAATTACTATGATGCCTTGAAGTATTATAAATCTTGCTGGTTTGAACTGGAAAAGAAAATTCCACTATATAAAAGTCGAGGAGACTTAATGACTATTTTTTGGGATCCAAGCGATAAAAGATGGTGTGAGGAATGTGATGAGTTTCTTCAACAATACCATTCTTTAGTCTTGTTAGAGGATGGTCAAGTTATTCCGGATGAAAAATTTCGACCTGGATATGAAAAACAAACGGGTCTTGAGGCTCATAGAACTTGCCACATAAAAAAAGAGGGAACAACTTTTTAAAGAAGTTGTTCTTTTTTTATATTTTCTTCGAATAATAAGAATGAGGAGGAAGATATGGTACAAGAACTTGCGCAAGAATTGATTACTCTTGCAAAGAATAAAGGGGCTCAGGATATTTATTTTGTTCCCAAAGATAGGATGTATGAGTTACATATGCGAATTGGTGATGAAAGGCGTTTGATTGACTCTTATGACTTTGATAAGCTAGGTGCTGTTATTAGTCATTTTAAATTTATTGCGGGTATGAATGTTGGAGAAAAGCGTCGTAGTCAGCTTGGGTCCTGCGATTATCAGCATAATGGCAAGGTTTCTTCACTACGCTTATCGACGGTAGGAGATTATCGTGGTCATGAGAGTTTAGTTATTCGCCTTTTGCACGATGAAGAACAAGAGTTGCGCTTCTGGTTTCAAGACCTTAAGGAACTGGAAAAGGGTTTTAGACAACGCGGTCTTTATCTTTTTGCAGGCCCTGTAGGAAGTGGGAAAACTACCTTAATGCATGAATTAGCTAAGTCATTGTTCAAGGGACAACAAGTCATGTCCATTGAGGACCCAGTCGAGATTAAGCAAGAAGAGATGCTACAATTACAACTCAATGAAGCTATTGGACTGAGTTATGAAAACTTGATAAAACTTTCTTTGCGGCACCGCCCAGATCTTTTAATCATTGGAGAAACCCGGGATAGCGAGACGGCGCGAGCAGTTGTTAGGGCTAGTTTGACGGGTGCTACAGTGTTTTCAACCATACATGCAAAGAGTATTCGTGGGGTCTATGAGCGTCTTTTAGAACTTGGTGTCAGTGAGGATGAACTCGCAGTTGTTTTACAAGGTGTTTGCTACCAGAGACTAATCGGGGGAGGAGGAATTATTGATTTTGCAAACCAAAATTATTCAGAACACCAGGCAGAAAAGTGGAATGAGCAAATTGATCAGCTTCTTAAAGACGGACATATCACTGCCCTTCAAGCTGAAACAGAAAAGATTAGCTACAAGTAAACAAAAGAAGATTATAGCACTTTTTAACAATCTCTTCTCTAGTGGTTTTCACCTAGTAGAGATTATTTCCTTCCTAGAGAGGAGCCTCTTGTTAGAAAAAGATTATGTCTCCCTCATGCATACAGGACTTGCCCAGGGAAGATCTTTTTCGGAAATGATGGATAATCTAGGTTTTTCGAGTTCGATTGTCACGCAGCTTTCGCTGGCTGAGCTACACGGAAATCTCCATCTGAGTTTAGGGAAAATCGAAGAATATCTAGATAATCTTGCAAAAGTTAAGAAGAAGTTAATTGAAGTTGCGACCTATCCAGTTATTTTACTAGCTTTCTTACTGCTTATTATGTTGGGCTTGCGGAATTATCTCCTGCCCCAACTGGATAGTAGTAACATAGCTACCTTAGTGATTAGTAACCTACCACAGATTTTTCTAGGACTTACACTAACTTTGGGACTTGTATCTTTAACAGGGCTGATTTTCTACAGGAAATCTAGGAAGATATCAGTCTTCTCTTTTCTGGCTAAATTTCCATTTCTAGGTGTGTTTGTTCAATCATATTTGACTGCTTATTATGCTCGTGAATGGGGGAATATGATATCTCAAGGATTAGAGCTCACGCAGATTTTTCAGATGATGCAAGAACAAGGTAATCCACTTTTTAGGGAGATTGGTTTTGATTTAGAGCAGTCCTTACAAAATGGGAATGAATTTTCTAAGGTTGTTCAGAACTATCCTTTCTTTAGAAGGGAGTTGGGATTAATTATTGAATATGGAGAGATTAAATCCAAGTTGGGAAGCGAATTGGAGATCTATGCGGAAAAAACCTGGGAATCCTTCTTTGCCCGAGTCAATCGGACCATGAACCTCGTTCAACCACTGGTCTTTATTTTTGTAGCCCTACTAATCGTTTTATTGTACGCAGCCATGTTGCTGCCAATGTATCAAAATATGGAGGTAAATTTTTAAATGAAAGAAATGATGATGAAATTAAAAGAAGCCAAGGCAAAAGCTTTCACACTGGTCGAAATGTTAGTGGTCCTTCTTATCATTAGCGTTCTACTCTTACTGTTTGTGCCAAATCTGACTAAGCAAAAGGATACAGTGAATGATAAGGGGAAAGCTGCAGTAGTTAAGGTGGTAGAAAGTCAAGCAGAACTCTATAGTCTGGATAAAAATGAAGATGCTAGTCTAAGCAAATTACAGGCAGATGGACGTATCACTGCTGAGCAGGCAAAAGCCTACAAAGAATACCATGCGAAACAAAATACAAATCAAACAGTTGCGGATTAAGGCTTTTACCATGCTAGAAAGTCTATTGGTATTGGGGATAGCTAGTGTTTTAGCTTTCGCCTTGTCAAGCTCGGTTCAGACGACTTTTGCTGCTGTGGATGAACAAATTTTCTTTATGGAGTTTGAGGAACTTTATCGGGAAACTCAGAAGAGAAGTCTTGCTAGTCAGCAAAAGATCAACTTAATGCTAGAAGAGAGAAGTATTGGAAATGGCTATCAGAAATTAGCCATCCCTAAAGGAATTCAATTGCAGTCTAATCAGTCAATTTCCTTTGACAAGGCTGGTGGGAATTCGTCTCTGGCAAGTGTGAAATTTCAAACAAGGAAAGAAGTGGTTCGCTACCAACTATATCTAGGAAATGGAAAGATTAAACGTATTCAAGAAGCAAAAAATTAAGGCGGTTATTTTACTGGAAGCAGTGGTTTCACTAGCCATTTTTGCCAGTATTGCAACTCTCTTGCTGGGACAAATTCAAGAAAGTAGAAAAAGAGAAGTAGAACTTCTAAAACAGGAAGAAGTTTTGCGAGTGGCTCGGATGGCTTTGCAGACCGGACAAAAGGAGTTGACTGTCAATGGCCTTACGGTTCATGTTGTCTCGAATGAGCGAGGTTTGGAGGTATACCATGGAACGGAGAAATTACTGGCGATTCAAGATAAGTAGAGTCAGAGCTTTTACGCTTTTAGAATCCCTGGTTGCTCTTATTGTGATTAGTGGTAGCTTGCTTCTTTTTCAATCTATGAGCCAACTCTTGGTTTCAGAAGTTCGCTACCAGCAGAGAAGTGAGCAAAAAGAATGGCTCTTATTTGTAGATCAGCTAGAAGCAGAGTTGAATCGAGCCCAGTTTGAAAAAGTGGAGAATGATAGACTTTACCTCAAACAGGATGGGAAACCCATTTCCATGGGCAAATCAAAGTCAAATGATTTTCGAAAAACAGATGCTAGTGGACGTGGCTATCAACCCATGGTCTATGGTCTAAAATCTGCTCGTATTTACCAAGAAGGTCAAGTAGTTCACTTCAATTTTTATTTTGACAAGGGACTAGAGAGGAAATTTATCTATCGTGTGGAAAAAGAAAAAAGTTAAAGCAGGAGTGCTCCTTTACGCTATCACTATTGCAGGTGTTTTTAGCCTCTTATTTCAGTTTTATCTCAATCGACAGCTGGCCCATTATCATGATTATGCCCTAAATAAAGAAAAACTAACTGCCTTAGCCATGGCGAAAAGAACTTATGAAAAAGCTACTTCTGATAGTGGAGAACGGTTATTCACTATGGGGAAAGTTATTTATCATAATGAAGAGAAAGGATTTGTCACAAGGGTTATTTCAGATAAAAATTATTATGAATTTCACTTTCCGTCTTTGAAAAAAACAGAAGAAAAAAGCCAAAAGAAAGATGGCAAACAAAATCAAATAGTTGTGAAAGAAAGCAATAGAGAGACTTCAACTGAAGGGAAAAATTGAAGAATTTTTCTTACAAGTAAGTTCTCTAGTATTTAGAATATGATATAGGAGTTAAAAGTCGAATATTTTCGGCTTTTTTATTGTTGAGATAGAAGTATCAGATTGGAGTTGAAACTGTAAAGGTTTGATACTAGGGCTTTAGATAAGGATTTTGCTTTAAATCATGCTATAATAGATACATATGGAGGACGGAAAATGGCAAGTGTAAAATTGTATCTAGTGCGTCATGGTAAAACAATGTTTAATACGATTGGGCGTGCTCAGGGCTGGAGTGATTCACCTTTAACTGCTGAGGGAGAACGTGGTATTCATGAGTTGGGAATTGGCTTGCGTGAGTCAGGATTAACTTTCGAGCGCGCTTATTCAAGTGACTCAGGACGGACAATCCAGACGATGGGAATTATTCTTGAGGAGCTTGGATTGACCGGACGAATTCCTTATCGAATGGATAAGCGTATCCGTGAGTGGTGCTTTGGTAGCTTTGATGGGGCATATGATGGAGAACTCTTTATGGGAATTATTCCTCGTATCTTCAACGTTGATCATGTTCACCACTTGTCTTATGCAGAACTTGCAGAAGGCATAGTCGAGGTTGATACTGCAGGCTGGGCTGAAGGCTGGGAAAAGCTAAGTGGCCGTATCCGTGAAGGTTTTGAAGCTATTGCCAAGGAAATGGAAGCACAAGGCGGAGGGAATGCCCTTGTTGTGAGTCATGGAATGACTATTGGAACCATCGTATATCTAATCAATGGAATGCAGCCACATGGTCTTGATAATGGTAGTGTTACCTTACTTGAGTATGAAGACGGCCAATTTACAGTCAAGGTTGTTGGTGATCGTAGCTATCGTGAGATTGGTAGAGCCAAGTTAGAAGAAGTTGACCGTTCAGAGCAATAAAATCAATTGTTACACGAGCACTTACAGTGGACGGTTGAGTGTTTTGACAAGAGTTTTCATTTTTGCTAGAATATCGTCAACATGAAAGTATAAGAAGGGATGACAAGTTGTCGTTCCCTTTTATCTATTTTATTAGGAGGAGATATGCTGTTTAAGAAAATAAAAGCATATAAATGGCAGGCAATGGCTTCGCTAGCTATGACTGCTTTAATGGTAACGAGTTCTCTCATACAGCCTCGCTACTTGAGGGATGTTTTAGAAGCATTATTAGTAGGAGATAATGAAGCAATCTATAGTCTTGGATTTTGGCTGATTCTTGTAGCTCTAATCGGTCTGGTAGCAGGTGGAATTAACGTCGTACTAGCAGCTTACATTGCCCAGGGAGTTTCATCTGATTTACGGGAAGATGCCTTTCGTAAGATTCAAACATTTTCATATGCCAACATAGAGAAGTTTAATGCAGGGAATCTTGTCGTTCGAATGACTAACGATATCAATCAAATCCAAAACGTTGTCATGATGACCTTCCAAATCTTATTTAGATTGCCAATTTTATTTATCGGATCCTTTATATTAGCCATTCTGACACTGCCATCATTATGGTGGGTACTAGTTCTTATGGTTCTATTGATTATTCTCATGATGGGTATGATGATGAGGATGATTTTCCCACGATTTGCTATGTTTCAAAAACTGTTAGAGCGTATCAATGCCATTGCTAAGGAAAACCTTCGTGGAGTACGAGTGGTTAAATCCTTTGTCCAGGAAAAAGACCAGTTTGATAAGTTTACCCAAGTATCAGATGAATTGTTAGGAGAAAACATTTATATTGGATATGCATTCTCCGTTATGCAACCTGCAATGATGTTAATTTCATACGGAGCAGTCTTTTTATCAATTTGGTTTGTTGCTGGTATGGTTGAAACCAATCCATCAGTTGTTGGCTCTATTGCTTCTTTTGTAAACTATCTAAGCCAGATTATTTTTACAATCGTGATGATTGGCTTTTTGGGAAATTCAATCGGTAGAGCTATGACCTCTATGCGTCGTATCCGAGAAATCCTGGATACAGAGCCAGCCATGACTTTTGAAGATGTCGATGACGAAGAGTTAGAAGCAAGTCTGAGTTTTGAAAATGTAACCTTTACCTATCCAACAGACAAAGAACCTATCTTAAAAGATATAAGTTTTGACATTGCTGCTGGTGAGATGGTTGGAGTTGTTGGTGCAACTGGTGCAGGAAAATCCACCTTGGCTCAGTTAATTCCACGATTGTTTGATCCTCAGCAAGGCTCTATTAAAATTGGTGGTAAAGACATTCGAACAGTCAGTGAGGGAACACTTCGCAAGACGGTATCCATTGTCTTACAAAGGGCTATTCTCTTTAGTGGGACCATCGCTGATAATATCAGACAAGGAAAAGGTGATGCAACTGTCCCAGAAATGGAGCGTGCAGCAAGCATTGCTCAAGCCAGTGAGTTTATCAGCCGTATGGAGTTAGCATTCGAAAGTCCTGTAGAAGAACGAGGAGCCAATTTTTCTGGTGGACAAAAGCAGAGAATGTCCATTGCTCGTGGAATTGTTAGCAATCCTAAAATCTTGATTTTTGATGATTCTACTTCGGCACTTGATGCCAAGTCAGAACGCTTGGTTCAAGAAGCGCTAAATAAGGACCTGAAGGGAACAACTACAATTATTATCGCTCAGAAAATTAGTTCTGTTGTTCATGCGGATAAAATATTGGTTCTTGATCAAGGTCGTTTGATTGGTCAAGGGAAACATGCTGATTTGGTTGCCAATAATCCGGTCTATCGTGAGATTTATGAAACACAAAAAGGAAAGGAGGAGTTAGATGAAAACATTTAAATTCTTTTGGAACTATTTTAAAGTTTACAAGATTTCCTTTATCATTGTTTTTACTATGATTGTTGTTGCGACAATTGCACAAGCTCTCTTTCCAGTTTTTGCAGGCCAAACCGTAACAGAACTTGCTAATTTAGTAGTGGCCTATCAAGATGGAAATCCTGAAGTCGTTTGGCAGAGTCTGTATGCTCTCCTCCTCAATCTGGCCTATACCCTAGTCGTTTTAGTAGTCTCTAGCTTAATTTATATGCTCTTAATGACACATATTATGGCAGGATCGACAAATGAGATGCGTAAGGGACTTTTTGGTAAGCTATCGCGCTTAACAGTCTCTTTCTTTGATCGACATCAAGATGGAGATATCCTCTCTCGTTTCACTAGTGATTTAGATAATATCCAGCAAGCTTTTAATGAAAGTTTAGTATCAGTCATGACAAATATTGCCCTTTATATTGGACTGATTATTGTCATGTTTGCTAAAAATGTTACTCTTGCTTTTATTACAATTGCCAGCACTCCAGTTGCTATCCTCATGTTGATTGTCATTTTGAAATTAGCAAGAAAATATACTAACCTTCAGCAAAAAGAAGTTGGGAAGCTAAATGCATACATGGATGAAAGTATTTCTGGGCAAAAAGCAGTTATCGTTCAGGGTATTCAAGATGATGTAATCGCAGGTTTTGTTGAGCAAAACGAGCGTGTCCGTAAGGCAACCTTTAAGGGTAGAATGTTTTCAGGGATCCTATTCCCTGTCATGAACGGGATGAGCTTGGTCAATACAGCTATTGTTATTTTTGTTGGTTCAGCTGTCCTACTCAATGATACGAATATCGAGACTTCAACAGCGCTTGGTTTGATTGTTATGTTTACTCAGTTCTCTCAACAGTATTATCAACCCATAATCCAGTTGGCAGCTAGTTGGGGAAGTTTGCAGCTCGCCTTTACAGGTGCTGACCGAATTCAAGAAATGTTTGATGCCGAAGAAGAAGTCCGCCCTCAAAATGCTCCAGCTTTCACGGAATTGCGAAAGGGTGTGGAGATTCGAAACGTAGACTTCTCCTACCTAGCAGATAAGCCAATTCTTAAAGATGTCAGCATTTCAGCTCCAAAAGGTAAAATGATAGCGGTAGTTGGTCCTACAGGTTCTGGGAAAACGACCATCATGAACTTAATCAACCGATTTTACGATGTAGATGCTGGTAGTATTACTTTTGATGGAACAGATATTCGAGAGTTTGATTTAGATAGTTTACGGAGTAAGGTAGGAATTGTTTTACAGGATTCTGTCTTATTTAGCGGAACCATTCGAGACAATATTCGCTTTGGTGTCCCAGATGCCAGTCAAGAAATGGTAGAAGCTGCGGCGAAAGCTACACATATTCATGATTATATCGAAAGCCTGCCAGAAAAGTATGACACTCTTATCAATGATGATCAAAGTGTTTTCTCAACAGGGCAGAAGCAATTAATATCTATCGCTCGAACTTTAATGACGGATCCTCAGGTCTTAATCTTGGATGAGGCAACATCAAACGTTGATACTGTAACAGAAAGTAAGATCCAGCATGCTATGGAAGCCATTGTAGCAGGAAGAACTAGTTTTGTGATTGCCCATCGCTTGAAAACCATTCTCAATGCCGATCAGATTATCGTTCTCAAAGATGGTCAAGTTATTGAGCAAGGAAATCATCAGGAATTGCTTAGACTTGGTGGATTTTACGCAGAATTGTATCATAATCAATTTGTCTTTGAATAAAAGGAAGGTTGTCCTAGAATAGGGCAACTTTTTTTCTGATAAAAGAAACCTATCACAGCCTTTTAAAATACATATTAGACAGGAATGAGTTGGAGTGATAAGATAGATTTATCAAAGGAAATTGAAAGGAAAACAGTATGGCAAGAACGGTTGTTGGAGTAGCTGCGAATCTATGTCCTGTGGACGCAGAAGGTAAAAATATTCATTCATCAGTCTCTTGTAAATTTGCTGAGAGCATTCGTCAGGTTGGCGGACTTCCTTTGGTCATTCCAGTAGGAGATGAGTCACTTGTCCATGATTACGTAGAAATGATTGATAAGCTTATCTTAACTGGAGGACAAAATGTTCATCCTCAGTTTTATGGTGAGGAAAAAACCATTGATAGTGATGATTATAACCTAGCTCGTGATGAGTTTGAGCTCGCTCTTCTACAAGAAGCATTACGTCAGAACAAGCCAATCTTAGCCATTTGTCGTGGTGTCCAGCTCGTCAACGTTGCCTTTGGTGGAACCCTCAATCAAGAAATTGAAGGACACTGGCAGGGGCTTCCTTTTGGAACGTCACATTCCATTAAAACGGTTGATGGAAGCCTTGTGTCGAAATTGTTTGGTAAAACTAGTCAGGTTAATTCAGTTCATCGTCAGAGTATTAAAGACTTGGCTCCAAATTTCCGTGTAACAGCAGTAGATCCCCGCGACCAAACGATTGAAGCAATCGAATCTATAGATGATCACCGTATTATCGGCTTGCAGTGGCATCCAGAGTTTCTAGTCAACGAAGAAGATGGGAACTTAGAATTATTTGAGTATTTATTGAATGAATTGTAACGACTAGAATCCTGGTCGTTTTTTTATTCGTAGGGTTTGATGCTTCAAGTTTTTTAATTTTATACAATTTTACGCAAACGTTTGAATTATGATAAAATTTGAGGAAATTCAGTATAAAAACTTGAAAAAATCCAAGGTAAGCGTTATGATAGAAAAGAAGAAATTTTGGAGGAATACTATGTCACATATTAAATTTGATTATTCAAAAGTATTAGACAAATTTGTTGCACCGCATGAAGTGGAATACATGCAAGCACAAGTTACAGCAGCAGACGAATTGATCCGTAAAGGAACTGGTGCTGGTAGCGACTTTTTGGGTTGGTTGGACCTTCCTGAAAACTACGACCGCGAAGAATTTGACCGCATCTTGAAAGCTGCTGAACAAATCAAAGCAGACAGTGATGTTTTGGTCGTTATCGGTATTGGTGGATCATACCTTGGAGCGAAAGCTGCCATTGACTTCTTGAACCACCACTTTGCAAACTTGCAAACAAAAGAAGAACGCAAAGCACCACAAATCCTTTATGCTGGAAACTCAATTTCATCTACTTACCTTGCTGACTTGGTAGAGTATGTTGCAGATAAAGATTTCTCAGTCAACGTGATTTCTAAATCAGGTACAACAACTGAACCAGCCATCGCTTTCCGTGTCTTCAAAGAACTCTTGGTTAAGAAATACGGTCAAGAAGAAGCGAACAAACGTATCTACGCCACTACTGACCGCCAAAAAGGTGCTGTTAAGGTTGAAGCAGATGCTAATGGTTGGGAAACATTTGTTGTTCCAGATGATATCGGTGGACGCTTCTCAGTATTGACAGCCGTTGGTTTGCTTCCAATCGCAGCATCAGGAGCTGATATCAAAGCCCTTATGGAAGGTGCTAACGCAGCTCGCAAAGATTACACTTCAGACAAAATCTCTGAAAACGAAGCTTACCAATACGCTGCAGTTCGTAACATCCTTTACCGTAAAGGCTATGCAACTGAAATCTTGGTAAACTACGAGCCATCTCTTCAATACTTCTCAGAATGGTGGAAACAATTGGCTGGTGAGTCAGAAGGTAAAGACCAAAAAGGTATTTACCCAACTTCAGCTAACTTCTCAACAGACTTGCACTCATTGGGTCAATTTATCCAAGAAGGAACTCGTATCATGTTTGAAACAGTTGTTCGTGTTGACAAACCACGTAAGAACGTGATCATCCCTACATTGGAAGAAGACCTTGACGGACTTGGCTACCTTCAAGGAAAAGACGTTGACTTCGTTAACAAAAAAGCGACTGACGGTGTTCTTCTTGCTCACACTGACGGTGACGTACCAAACATGTACGTGACTCTTCCTGAGCAAGATGCCTTCACTCTTGGTTACACTATCTACTTCTTCGAATTGGCAATCGCCCTTTCAGGTTACTTGAACGCTATCAACCCATTTGACCAACCAGGTGTTGAAGCATATAAACGTAACATGTTTGCCCTTCTTGGAAAACCAGGATTTGAAGAATTGAGCAAAGAACTTAACGCTCGTCTATAATAGATTCAACAAAGAGTGGTTTTACCACTCTTTTTACTATTTCTAGAAAAGAGAAATTGGACTCTGGCAAGACTTGTGATATAATATAGAGAGCAAAAAGGCAGACGCCTAGAGACTTTATAGGAGAAGCTATGTCAAAAGATATTCGTGTGCGTTATGCACCAAGTCCAACAGGACTACTACACATCGGAAATGCCCGTACAGCATTGTTTAACTACCTGTATGCACGCCACCATGGTGGAACTTTTATCATCCGTATTGAAGACACAGACCGCAAGCGTCACGTTGAAGACGGAGAACGTTCTCAGCTTGAAAACCTTCGTTGGTTGGGCATGGACTGGGATGAAAGTCCAGAGACTCATGAAAACTACCGCCAGTCTGAACGTTTGGAACTCTATCAAACATACATTGACCAATTGCTAGCCGAAGGAAAAGCCTACAAATCTTATGTTACAGAAGAAGAGTTGGCAGCGGAACGTGAACGTCAAGAAGCAGCTGGGGAAACACCTCGCTACATCAACGAATACCTTGGTATGAGTGAAGAAGAAAAAGCGGCTTATATCGCAGAACGTGAAGCAGCAGGTGTGATTCCAACGGTGCGTTTGGCAGTCAATGAGTCTGGTATTTACAAATGGCATGATATGGTCAAAGGTGATATCGAATTTGAAGGTGGCAATATCGGTGGTGACTGGGTTATCCAAAAGAAAGATGGCTACCCAACTTATAACTTTGCCGTTGTCATCGATGACCACGATATGCAAATCTCTCACGTCATCCGTGGAGATGACCATATTGCTAATACACCAAAACAGCTCATGGTTTATGAAGCGCTTGGATGGGAAGCACCAGAGTTTGGTCACATGACCTTGATTATTAACTCTGAAACTGGTAAGAAGTTATCTAAACGTGATACTAACACCCTTCAGTTTATCGAAGATTACCGTAAGAAAGGGTACCTTCCAGAAGCTGTCTTTAACTTCATTGCCCTTCTTGGATGGAATCCGGGTGGGGAAGACGAAATCTTCTCTCGCGAAGAACTTATCAAGCTCTTTGATGAAAGTCGTCTCAGTAAGTCTCCAGCAGCCTTCGACCAGAAGAAACTAGACTGGATGAGCAATGACTATATTAAGAGAGCTGACTTGGCAACTATCTTTGAAATGGCAAAACCATTCCTAGAAGAAGCAGGACGTTTGACAGATAAGGCGGAGAAATTAGTGGAACTCTACAAACCACAAATGAAGTCAGTGGATGAAATCGTACCATTGACAGACCTCTTCTTCTCAGACTTCCCAGAATTGACAGAAGCTGAGAGAGAAGTCATGGCTGGTGAAACTGTACCAACTGTACTAGAAGCTTTCAAAGCGAAACTCGAGGCTATGTCAGACGAAGAGTTTGTGGTAGAAAATATCTTCCCACAAATCAAAGCGGTTCAAAAAGAGACTGGAATCAAAGGGAAAAACCTATTTATGCCAATCCGTATCGCCGTTTCAGGAGAGATGCACGGACCAGAATTGCCAGAAACCATCTACTTGCTTGGTCGTGAAAAATCAATCCAACATATCGAAAAAATGTTGGCAGAAATTACAAAATAGTAGATAAAAAGAACTCAATATTTGAGTTCTTTTTACATGTGCTTATTTGAAAATGCAAAAATTTTAGTGTATAATGTTAAATATCAGA
>NZ_JAJNSC010000003.1:0-247066 GCF_027497975.1 Streptococcus sp. SM5
TAGTTTGTCAATTTTGACTATTATCTCCGTCTTACTAGCAGTACTTGCGGTTATTACAGGTTTCTTCGGAATGAATGTTCCTCTACCATTTACAGAAGAGCCAAATGCTTGGATTTATATCTTAATGGCTAGCTTGATTTTATGGGCAGCCTTATCTCAATGGCTGAAGAAAATTACTAGAAAATAAAAGAAAAGGAGCCAAAATGGTGATTGAAAACTACATGCCAGACTTTGCTGTAGAAGCAGTATATGATTTGACAGTCCAAAGCCTGAAAGATCAAGGGATCAAAGCTGTTTTGGTCGATTTGGATAATACCCTCATTGCTTGGAATAACCCTGATGGGACTCCAGAGATGAAGCAATGGTTACATGACCTTCGTGATGCGGGTATTCGCATTATCGTAGTGTCTAACAACTCTAAAAAAAGAGTTCAACGTGCGGTTGAAAAATTTGGGATTGACTATGTTTATTGGGCTTTGAAGCCCTTTACTTTCGGGATTGATCGTGCCATGAAGGAATTCCACTATGAGAAAAATGAAGTGGTTATGGTTGGGGATCAGCTCATGACGGATATTCGAGCTGCCCACCGAGCAGGGATTCGTTCGATTTTGGTCAAACCCTTGGTCCAGCATGACTCTATCAAAACGCAAATCAACCGAGCTCGTGAGCGCCGTGTCATGAAACAAATCACTGAAAAGTATGGGCCTATCATATATAAAAAAGGAATCTAACTATGGAAGAAATTCTCTGTATTGGTTGTGGAGCAACCATTCAGACGGAAGATAAGACTGGTCTTGGATTTACACCTCAGTCAGCACTTGAAAAAGGTTTGGAAACCGGTGAAGTTTATTGCCAGCGTTGTTTCCGTCTTCGTCATTATAATGAAATCACAGATGTGCAGCTGACGGATGATGATTTCTTAAAACTTTTGCACGAGGTGGGAGATAGTGATGCCTTAGTAGTGAACGTCATCGATATCTTTGACTTTAATGGCTCAGTCATCCCAGGATTACCACGCTTTGTATCAGGTAATGATGTGCTCTTAGTCGGAAATAAAAAAGATATCCTACCTAAGTCAGTAAAGGCTGGGAAGATTAGCCAATGGCTCATGGAACGTGCCCACGAAGAAGGTCTACGTCCTGTGGACGTTGTTCTGACTTCAGCTCAAAATAAGCATGCTATCAAGGAAGTCATTGAAAAAATCGAGCATTACCGTAAAGGACGCGATGTCTATGTAGTTGGGGTGACTAATGTCGGTAAATCAACTCTTATCAATGCTATTATCCAGGAAATTACGGGTGACCAGAACGTCATCACAACATCACGTTTCCCAGGGACAACCTTAGATAAGATTGAGATCCCACTTGATGATGGTTCTTATATCTATGATACGCCGGGAATTATCCATCGTCATCAGATGGCCCACTACTTGACGGCTAAAAACCTTAAGTATGTCAGTCCTAAAAAGGAAATCAAACCTAAAACCTACCAGCTCAATCCTGAGCAAACCCTATTTTTAGGTGGCTTGGGACGCTTTGATTTCATTGCAGGAGAAAAGCAAGGTTTCACAGCTTTCTTTGATAATGAACTCAAACTTCATCGTACCAAGCTTGAAGGAGCGAGTGACTTTTACGACAAGCACCTTGGAATCCTCCTTACACCACCGAATAGCAAGGAAAAAGAAGACTTTCCAAAACTGGTCCAACATGTCTTTACTATCAAGGATAAGACAGACCTCGTTATCTCAGGACTAGGCTGGATTCGTGTGACAGGAACTGCCAAAGTAGCTGTCTGGGCCCCAGAAGGCGTCGCAGTCGTCACACGAAAAGCAATTATTTAAACACAGAAAGGAAAGGGTTGTCTTTATAAAGGCGAGCACTGCGAGCCCATAGAAGATACTTTTCGCCGTGGTGTTAGTTGGTACAAGTGATTGTACCAACTGCGGAAAATTTGAGACCTTAGGCTCAAATTTTAGTCATGAAAGTCCAGAGGACTTTGCTGACGTCCGTCACCACTTCAGAAAAGTATAAAAAGAAACTCTTTTAAATGAATTATGTCATTAACCTCAAAACAACGTGCCTTCCTCAACAGCCAGGCACACACCCTCAAACCCATCATCCAAATCGGGAAAAATGGACTCAACGACCAAATCAAAACCAGCGTTCGTCAGGCACTTGATGCCCGCGAATTGATCAAGGTTACTCTCTTGCAAAACACAGATGAAAACATCCACGAAGTAGCTGAAATCTTGGAAGAAGAAATCGGTGTGGATACAGTACAAAAGATCGGTCGTATCTTGATTTTGTATAAGCAATCAAGCAAGAAAGAAAATCGTAAAATTTCTAAAAAAGTTAAAGAAATTTAAAAATATACTCCAAAAAACTGTTTTTACAGAAGACTAAAGGAGATTAGCCTATGGCAATCGAATTATTGACTCCCTTTACCAAGGTAGAGTTGGAGCCAGAAATCAAGGAGAAAAAACGCAAACAAGTCGGGATTCTAGGAGGGAATTTTAACCCTGTTCACAATGCCCATCTGATCGTTGCAGACCAAGTACGACAACAGTTAGGACTGGACCAGGTCCTGCTCATGCCCGAATACCAACCTCCTCATGTAGATAAAAAGGAAACCATCCCTGAGCATCATCGTCTCAAGATGCTTGAGTTGGCGATTGAGGGGATTGAAGGGCTAGCCATTGAAACCATTGAGTTAGAGCGCAAGGGTATTTCCTACACCTACGATACCATGAAGATTTTAACAGAGCAACATCCAGATACGGACTACTATTTCATTATTGGTGCCGATATGGTAGACTATCTGCCTAAGTGGTATAGAATTGATGAGTTGGTGGAACTAGTTCAGTTTGTGGGAGTTCAGCGACCACGTTACAAGGCAGGGACTTCTTATCCGGTCATCTGGGTGGATGTGCCTCTCATGGATATTTCATCTAGTATGGTGCGTGACTTCATTGCCCAAGGACGAACACCCAACTTTCTCTTGCCTAAGCCAGTGCTAGACTATATCGAGAAAGAAGGACTTTACTGATGGCATACCAAGACTATATCAACTGTTCCCGTGAAGAATTGTTGGAAAAAATGGCAGAGCTTCTACCTGAAAAACGCTTAACCCATTGTCTGGGTGTGGAGCGTGCAGCCATTGAGCTTGCAGAACGATTTGGAGTTGATGCTGAGAAAGCTGGTTTGGCAGGTCTTCTTCATGACTATGCTAAAAAGCTATCAGATCAAGAGTTTCTAGACTTGATTGATCGATATCAGCTTGACTCTGACCTTAAAAATTGGGGCAATAATGTCTGGCATGGGATGGTTGGCATTTACAAGATTCAGGAAGATTTGGATTTACAAGATTCTGAAATCCTACGAGCTATTGAAATTCATACAGTTGGAGCTGGTCAGATGACGGACCTTGATAAGGTCATCTATGTCGCAGACTATATCGAGCACAATCGTGCCTTTCCAGGAGTGGAGCAGGCGCGTGAAATTGCTGAGCTATCGCTCAATAAGGCAGTGGCATACGAAACAGCTCGTACTGTGGAACATTTGGCTCATCAGGGATTCCCCATCTATCCCCAAACCCTTGAAACCTATAACGCCTTTGTGCACTATTTGAAAGAGGATTAAATGAACGAAAAAGAATTATTAGAACTAGTCGTGAAAGCGGCAGATGAGAAACGTGCCGAGGATATCCTCGCACTTGACGTACAAGAATTGACCAGTGTAACAGATTACTTTATTATCACTAGCTCTATGAATAGTCGTCAGTTGGATGCTATCGCTGATAATATCCGTGAAAAAGTTACTGAAGCAGGCTTTAAAGGTAGCCATGTAGAAGGTGATGCATCTGGAGGCTGGGTCTTACTGGACCTTGGTGGTGTCGTTGTGCATATTTTCTCAGAAGAAATGCGTGCCCACTATAACCTAGAAAAATTATGGCATGAGGCAGAGTCAGTAGATTTATCTGAAGCTTTGGCGTAGTAGATGAACTCAGTTGCAGTCAACTGGGTTTATTTGCTTAATTTAGAAGAAAATCGTTAGAAAGGTGAGAGCGAGTGGTGTTTGCCATGGACGCTCTTGGTATCATGATTATGGCAACATACGAAACCTTTGCGGCTGTTTACGATGCAGTCATGGATGATAGTTTATATGATAAATGGACTGAGTTTTCTTTGCGTCATTTACCTAAGACTAAGGAGAGAAAGAAACTCTTGGAGCTGGCTTGTGGCACAGGTATCCAGTCTGTGCGCTTTTCTCAAGCAGGTTTTGATGTAACTGGACTGGACTTGAGCGCGGACATGTTGAAGATTGCTGAGAAGAGAGCGGCATCAGCCAAGCAAAAGATTGATTTTATGGAAGGTAATATGCTGGATTTATCCAAGGCAGGTAAATATGATTTTATCACATGTTACTCGGACTCAATCTGCTACATGCAGGATGAGGTGGAAGTCGGGGACGTTTTTAAGGAAGTCTATAATGCCCTTAATGAAGATGGGGTCTTCATCTTTGATGTGCATTCGACCTACCAGACTGATGAGGTTTTTCCAGGCTATTCATATCATGAAAATGCAGAAGACTTTGCTATGCTTTGGGATACCTATGAAGATGATGCACCTCACTCCATCGTGCATGAACTGACTTTCTTTATCAAGGAAGCGGATGGTTCCTTTAGTCGCCACGATGAAGTGCATGAGGAGCGAACCTACGAAGTCTTGACCTATGATATCTTGTTAGAACAAGCTGGTTTTAAGTCCTTCAAACTCTTTGCGGACTTTGAGGACAAGGAGCCAACAGAAACTAGCACCCGTTGGTTTTTTGTGGCGCAGAAGTAGGAGATTGCCATGACCATTACAGGTATTATTGCGGAGTTCAATCCTTTTCATAATGGCCATAAGTATCTGCTAGACCAAGCAAATGGCTTGAAAATCGTTGCCATGTCTGGAAATTTCATGCAGCGTGGAGAGCCTGCTATCGTTGACAAGTGGATAAGGGCTCAAATGGCGCTGGAAAATGGTGCGGATTTGGTCGTAGAATTGCCCTTTTTAGTCAGTGTACAAGCGGCGGATTTCTTTGGTCAAGGTTCAGTAGATATATTGGCTCGTTTGGGGATTGATACCCTAGTCTTTGGAACAGAAGAAGTTCTGGATTACCAGAAAATTGCTGATTTATACGCAGAACGTGGTCAAGAGATGGAGAATTTTGTAGATAATCTACCTGATTCCTTCTCCTACCCTCAGAAAACCCAAGCCATGTGGAAGGAATTTGCAGGTCTTGATTTTTCTGGTGATACGCCCAATCATGTCCTAGCTCTTGCTTATGTCAAGGCAGTTGCTAGGCACAACATTGAACTTCATCCAATTCAACGTCTGGGAGCTGGCTACCATTCGGTAGACAAGGATGTGGACTTTGCCTCGGCAACAGCTCTTCGTCAGCATCAAAATGATCAAGACTTCTTAGAACGCTTTATGCCTTCTGTTGCCTTCTTTGAAAATGCTAGTAAGGTGAGTTGGGATAACTATTTTCCCTTGCTCCGCTATCAAATCTTGTCAAATCCAGATTTAAGTACGATTTATCAGGTCAATCAAGAAATGGCTGTACGCATTAAGGAAGCCATCAAAACAGCAAAATCTATTGAGGAATTGGTTGAGTTAGTGGCTACCAAACGCTACACCAAGGCGCGTGTGCGACGCCTCTTGACCTATATCTTGGTGCAGGCTAGAGAAAGTGACTTGCCAGAAGTCATTCATGTCCTAGGTTTTACCGAAAAAGGTAGACAACACCTTAAAGATTTGAAAGATCAAGTCCAGCTAGTTAGCCGAATTGGTAAAGAACCCTGGGATGCCATAACCCAAAAGGCAGACCGAATTTATCAACTGGGACACCCTAGTATAGCAGAACAAAATTTTGGTCGAGTGCCAATTAAAATCGAATCAAACTAAGTCTACTGAGAGGTAGGCTTTTTTGTTTTGTAAAAAATAAGTAAAAATATTTCTATTCAAATAGGCCTATTCTAATAAGGAAGTAAAAGATTTTCCACAAAAAAATGATCAAAACAACTTCCATTTAAGGTTTGTTAAAAATCAATTTTTGTGGTAGAATGTATAAGAATGTATGTCATTCGGATAAACAAATAAATTGAGGTAAAAACATGGAAATCATGACAATTGCGATTCTTGTTTTTGCCGTCATCATAGGTTTAGTCATTGGATATATCAGCATCTCAGCCAAGATGAAATCATCGCAAGAGGCTGCAGAGTTGATGCTTTTAAATGCTGAACAAGAAGCAACTAATTTACGTGGACAAGCTGAGCGTGAAGCTGATTTATTATTGAATGAAGCTAAACGTGAAAGTAAGTCTCTTAAAAAAGAAGCACTATTGGAGGCCAAAGAGGAAGCCAGAAAATACCGTGAAGAAGTGGACGCTGAATTTAAATCAGAACGGCAAGAACTCAAACAAATTGAAACTCGTTTGACCGAACGAGCAGCGAGTCTTGACCGTAAAGATGATAATTTAACGAACAAAGAACAAACTCTTGAACAAAAAGAACAAAGTATTTCTGATAGAGCAAAAAACCTTGATGCACGGGAAGAGCAATTAGAGGAAGTCGAAAGACAAAAAGAAGCTGAATTGGAACGTATCGGTTCCCTGACACAGACAGAAGCAAAAGATATTATCTTAGCTCAGACAGAGGAAAACTTAACTAAAGAAATTGCTAGTCGCATTCGTGAGGCTGAGCAAGAAGTTAAGGAACGTTCAGATAAGTTAGCCAAGGATATCTTGGCTCAAGCTATGCAGAGAATTGCTGGTGAGTATGTAGTCGAATCTACAAACTCTACGGTTCATCTGCCTGATGATACCATGAAAGGTCGTATCATTGGTCGTGAGGGACGAAATATTCGTACCTTTGAAAGTTTGACAGGGGTTGATGTTATCATTGATGACACACCAGAAGTGGTAACCTTGTCAGGTTTTGATCCTATCCGACGTGAGATTGCCCGTATGACGATGGAAACCTTGCTTAAGGATGGACGTATTCACCCAGCTCGTATCGAAGAGTTAGTTGAGAAAAATCGTCTAGAGATTGACAATAAAATCCGTGAATATGGTGAGGCTGCAGCTTATGAAATCGGAGCACCAAACCTTCACCCAGACTTGATGAAAATCATGGGTCGTTTGCAGTTCCGTACTTCATACGGTCAAAATGTCTTGCGTCACTCGATTGAAGTTGCTAAGTTGGCTGGTATCATGGCTAGTGAACTTGGTGAAAATGCGGCTCTCGCTCGTCGTGCAGGATTCCTTCACGATATCGGAAAAGCTATTGACCGTGAGGTGGAAGGTAGCCACGTTGAGATTGGTACTGAATTGGCTCGTAAGTACAAAGAACACCCAGTTGTTATCAATACTATTGCTAGCCACCACGGAGATGTAGAGCCTGAAAGTGTTATTGCAGTTCTTGTTGCTGCAGCGGATGCTCTAAGTGCTGCTCGTCCAGGAGCTCGTAGCGAGTCTCTTGAGAGCTATATCAAACGTCTCCATGACTTAGAGGAGATTGCAAATAGCTTTGAAGGAGTACAAAATAGCTTTGCCCTTCAAGCTGGACGTGAAATCCGTATCATGGTAAATCCAGGTCAAATCAAGGACGACAAAGTCACAATCTTGGCTCACAAGGTTCGTGAGAAAATCGAAAACAATCTCGATTACCCAGGAAATATCAAAGTAACCGTTATTCGTGAACTTCGTGCCGTTGATTATGCAAAATAAATAAGAAAGAGCAGTTGAAAAATTACTGCTTTTTTGTTACACTAGATAGAAAGATTGTAGTTACTAGAAATGCCTTTATACAGATAATCTTGCTCAGGTTTTTAGGTCATTTCACAAACTATCTAAAGGAGACATCATGGCAGACCGTGGCTTACTAATCGTTTTTTCAGGTCCTTCAGGAGTTGGAAAAGGAACGGTTAGACGAGAAATTTTTGAGAGTTCTGAAAATCAATTCCAATATTCTGTATCTATGACAACGCGGGCGCAACGTCCAGGTGAAGTGGACGGAGTTGACTATTTTTTCCGCACGCGTGAAGAATTTGAAGAATTAATCCGTCAAGGACAGATGTTAGAGTATGCAGAGTATGTAGGTAACTACTATGGAACTCCTCTGACCTATGTCAATGAAACCCTTGATAAGGGAATCGACGTCTTCCTTGAAATTGAAGTGCAGGGAGCTCTCCAGGTCAAGAAAAAAGTTCCAGATGCTGTCTTTATCTTTTTGACACCACCAGATTTGGAAGAATTGCAAGACCGTCTCGTAGGCCGTGGTACAGATAGTGCAGAAGTGATTGCCCAACGTATCGAAAAAGCTAAAGAAGAAATTGCTTTGATGCGTGAGTATGACTATGCTATTGTCAATGACCATGTTCCTCTTGCCGCAGAACGTGTCAAACGTGTGATTGAAGCAGAACATTTCCGTGTCGATCGTGTCATCGGTCACTATCAGGATATGCTACCAAAGTCTCCAACTATTCGATAAACTATAGAAAACAGGTACAAACAAATGATGCTTAAACCCTCTATTGATACCTTGCTTGACAAGGTACCATCAAAATATTCACTCGTCATCTTGGAAGCAAAACGTGCTCACGAATTAGAAGCTGGAGCAACTCCAACACAAGAATTCAAATCTGAAAAATCTACACTTCGTGCCTTGGAAGAGATTGAATCTGGGAATGTAACCATCCACCCAGATCCAGAAGGGAAACGCGAAGCTGTTCGTCGTCGTATCGAAGAAGAAAGACGATTGAGAGAAGAAGAAGAAAAGAAAATCAAAGAGCAAATCGCGAAAGAAAAAGAAGAAGGTGAAAAAATTTAAGGTTGGGGAGACTCAATCTTATTTTTTCTATTGCAAGAATACTCAATCAATTGAAACGATTTAAGAAGAGAAGGAGGTGAGGAAATGGCTATTGCAAAAATCATTGTCGATGTTCCCTTGATGCAGACAGATCAGCCCTATAGCTACAAGATTCCAGAGGAATTTGAAGGGATGCTGGAAGTTGGCATGCGAGTTCATGTACCCTTTGGGAAGGCTAATCGCTTGATTCAGGGAATTGTTCTTGGAATGGAACAAGAATCTGATTCAGATGTGGCAGACGAGGACTTGAAAGAGATTGCTGAGGTGCTGGACTTTTCTCCTGTCTTAACGGAGGAACAACTCTGGCTAGCTGAAGAACTACGTAAGTCAGTTTTTTCATACAAGATTTCTATTCTAAAAGCTATGCTTCCGGGATTTTTGAATTCTAGCTATGATAAGATCCTCTATCCTCTGGAAGGTTTGAGTCAAGAAGACAGAGACCGTTTGTTTGGTTCGCAGGAGTCTTTAGCATTTTCATCTCTTGATCTTGAGAAACAGGCTGAGATGATGCGGTTGACTCGAAAAGGTCTTTTAAAGTTAGAGTACCAGGCTGTAGACCAGAAGAAAGTTAAGACGCAGTCTTGGGTTGAAGTGAATCCTGATAAATTAGAAAAACTAGAAATCTCAAATCGTGCCAAGAAGAAATTGGAACTGCGAGAATATTTATTAGCACATCCTGCAACAGTTCCTTTGGCTGATTTGTTAGAATATTACTCACGGGAACAAGTTAACTTTTTTGTGGGACAGGGTGCTTTAACTATCCTTCAAAAAGAAGTCCAACGTTCAGCTGCCTACTTTGAAGGAATCGAGTCAAATCAAGCTCTAGAGTTAAACCCGGAGCAAAAAGAAGCCTGTGAGGCAGTTGTTGGAGCGATTGGTAAGCAACAGCCTCCCTTTCTACTTCAAGGAATTACAGGAAGTGGGAAAACCGAGGTTTACTTGCAGATTATCCAAGGAGCTTTGGATATGGGAAAAACAGCGATTGTTCTAGTTCCGGAAATCTCTCTGACACCTCAAATGACCGAGCGTTTTATTGCTCGTTTTGGTGATAAAGTTGCCATTCTCCACTCTGGCTTGTCCAATGGTGAAAAGTACGATGAATGGCGCAAAGTGGAGCATGGAGATGCTCAGGTAGTCGTTGGGGCTAGATCTGCTATTTTCGCTCCTTTGAAAGATTTAGGCGTTATCATTATCGATGAAGAGCATGAGGCCAGTTACAAGCAAGACAGCAATCCTCGATACCATGCTAGAGATGTGGCTCTTTTACGAGCACAGTACAATCAAGCAGCATTAGTCCTTGGTTCTGCAACGCCAAGTTTAGAAAGTCGTGCGCGTGCTGGTAAGGGTGTCTATCAACATCTACGTCTGACTCAACGGGCCAATCCTTTAGCGAGTATTCCTGAGGTTCAACTGATTGACTTCCGTGATTACATCGGGCAGAATGAAACATCAAACTTTACACCACCACTGATTGAGGCAATTCAAGATCGACTGGACAAAAAAGAGCAGGTTGTTCTCATGCTCAATCGCCGTGGTTACTCTAGCTTTGTCATGTGCCGGGAATGTGGGACCGTTGATACCTGTCCAAACTGTGATATTTCCTTGACGCTACACATGGATACTAAGACTATGAATTGTCATTATTGTGGTTTTTCTAAGGAAATCCCTCATGTCTGTCCCAACTGTCAGAGTCGTAGTATTCGATACTATGGAACGGGAACTCAAAAGGCCTACGATGAGCTAGCAGAACTCTTTCCTCAGGCTCGCATTCTGCGAATGGATGTAGATACAACACGTAAAAAAGGCAGTCACCAAGCTCTACTTGAACAATTTGGCAGTGGTGAAGCGGACATATTGTTAGGAACCCAGATGATTGCCAAGGGCTTGGATTTTCCAAATGTGACCTTGGTTGGTGTTCTCAATGCGGATACTGCCTTGAATCTGCCTGATTTCCGTTCTTCTGAGAGGACCTTCCAACTCTTGACCCAGGTAGCAGGACGAGCAGGACGAGCTGAAAAGGCAGGTCAGGTATTGATTCAGTCCTATAATCCACAACACTATGCAATTCGTTTTGCCAAGGATCAGGACTACGAAGGTTTCTATGCCTATGAAATGGGTATCAGACGTCAGTTGGGTTACCCACCTTATTATTTCACTATTGGGATTACCTTATCTCATAAAAAAGAAGAAGAGGTTCTTAGACGTGCTTATCAAGTGATGGGTATTTTGAGGTCTGGTTTGTCGGATGCTAGTATCATCCTTGGACCAACGCCTAAACCTATCGCTCGTACGCACAATCTTTATCATTATCAGATTTTAATCAAATACCGTATAGAAGATGAGCTTGGTCCGACACTCAACCAAGTTTTGGCCTTGACTCAAGAACGGGAAAATAGTGAACTGCGTCTCAGTATTGACCACGAACCGCAGCAATTTTTATAAGAAGGAGAAAATATGACGAAACTAATCTTTATGGGGACCCCCGAGTTTTCGGCAACCGTTTTGAAGGGGCTTTTGTCAGATGACCGCTACGAGATTGTAGCTGTTGTTACGCAACCAGACCGCGCTGTCGGCCGTAAAAAAGTCATCCAAGAAACCCCTGTAAAACAAGCAGCAAAAGAAGCAGGGCTTCCTATCTACCAACCAGAAAAATTATCGGGTAGTCCAGAGATGGAAGCTATCATGAATTTGGGAGCCGATGGTATTGTAACTGCAGCTTTTGGGCAATTTCTCCCAAGTAAACTCCTTGATAGCATGGATTTTGCAGTAAACGTTCATGCTTCGCTTCTTCCAAAGCACCGTGGTGGTGCTCCTATTCATTATGCCTTGATTCAAGGTGATGAGGAAGCAGGAGTAACCATTATGGAAATGGTCAAGGAAATGGATGCAGGGGACATGATTTCTCGTCGCAGTATTCCCATTACTGATGAGGATAATGTTGGAACTTTGTTTGAAAAATTGGCCATTGTTGGGCGTGATTTACTTTTGGATACTCTACCAGCTTATATAGCTGGTGAAATTCAGCCAGAACCACAAGATCCAAGTCAGGTTACATTTTCACCAAATATCAAACCTGAGGAAGAAAAGTTGGACTGGAACAAGACCAACCGTCAACTTTTCAACCAAATTCGTGGGATGAATCCTTGGCCTGTTGCCCACACTTTTCTAAAGGGAGATCGCTTCAAAATCTATGAAGCTCTGCCAGTAGAGGGTCATGGAAATCCGGGTGAGATTATTTCCATCGGTAAGAAAGAATTAATTGTCGCAACAGCAGATGGAGCTCTATCTCTCAGACAGGTTCAACCAGCAGGGAAACCTAAGATGGACATTGCTTCCTTCCTCAACGGTGTGGGACGTACCTTGGCAGTAGGAGAACGATTTGGTGACTAAAGTAGAAACTGCTAGAAATCTAGCTTTAGTAGTGTTAGAGGATGTTTTTATCAATCAAGCCTACTCCAATATCGCCTTAAATAAACACCTCAAGGGAAGTCAACTGTCAGCAACTGACAAAGGTTTGGTGACAGAGCTTGTTTATGGGACTGTAGCCCGTAAACTAACTTTAGAATGGTATTTGTCTCACTTTATTGAGGATAGAGACAAGCTAGATAGCTGGCTCTATGTTTTGCTTCTCATGAGCGTCTATCAACTCCAATACTTGGATAAGCTTCCCGACCATGCAGTGGTCAATGAAGCGGTAGAAATTGCAAAATCTCGTAAGAAAGGCAGCGAAAAACTGGTCAATGCAGTCCTTCGCCGTATCTTGCGAGAAGGTTTGCCAGATATTGCCAGTATCAAGCGTAAGAACAAGCGTGATTCTATCGCCTACTCTTTGCCAGTGTGGTTAGTTTCTAAACTAAAGGAAGAGTATGGTGAAGAGAGAGCGCAAGCGATTTTTGAAAGTCTACTAAAACGTAATAAAGCCAGTATCCGTGTGACAGATTTGAGCCGAAAAGAGGAAATTAAAGCTCTGCTTGATGCAAGTGATTCTGCTTTATCAGCTTCTGGTCTGGTTAAAGAGCAGGGGCATTTTGCGGGTCATGACTTGTTTGCTGAAGGGGCTATTACCATCCAGGACGAGTCTAGTCAACTCGTTGCACCAACACTAGAGCTACAAGGAGAGGAGCAGGTTTTGGATGCCTGTGCGGCTCCAGGTGGGAAAACAGCCCATATAGCCTCTTATCTAACGACAGGTCAGGTAACAGCTCTGGATCTCTACGACCACAAACTCACTTTGATTCAAGAGAATGCCCAGCGTTTAGGCGTAGCAGACCGTGTTCAAACACAAAAATTGGATGCCCGAAAGGTTCACGAGTTTTTTGGTAAGGATCAATTTGATAAGATTCTTGTTGATGCCCCTTGTTCAGGGATCGGTCTATTGCGTCGGAAACCAGATATCAAATACAACAAAGAAACTGCGGATTTCATGTCTTTACAGGAAATTCAGCTGGAAATATTAGGTAGTGTTTGTCAAACACTACGAAAAGGTGGTATAATAACCTATAGTACCTGTACTATAGTCTCGGAGGAAAACTTTCAAGTCGTTCAGACATTTTTAGAAAGACACCCTGAGTTTGAGCAGGTTAAACTAGAACATGAATGCAAAGATATCTTAAAAGATGGTTGTATCCTCATTACTCCAGAACTGTATGGTAGTGACGGGTTCTTTATCAGCCAATTTCGAAAGATATCTGATTAGGAAGGAACTGACACAATGGAAATTTCATTATTAACAGATGTGGGTCAGAAACGAAAAAACAATCAAGACTATGTCAACCTTTTTGTCAACCGAGCAGGTCATACGATGATTATCTTGGCTGATGGAATGGGAGGACATCGTGCAGGCAATATTGCTAGTGAAATGGCGGTAACGGACTTAGGTGTAGCTTGGGTGGATACTCAAATTGACACTGTAAATGAAGTTCGCGAATGGTTTGCCCATAATTTAGAAATTGAAAATCAAAAGATTTACCAACTAGGTCGTGATGAAGCTTACAGGGGTATGGGAACAACCTTAGAAGCACTTGCTATCATTGAGAATCAAGCTATTTATGCCCATATCGGTGATTCGCGTATCGGTTTAATCCGTGGAGAAGAATATCATCTTTTGACAAGTGACCATTCTTTGGTTAACGCATTGCTCAAAGCTGGACAATTAACTCAAGAAGAGGCAGATGCACATCCTCAAAAAAATATCATCACTCAATCTATTGGTCAAAAAGATGAAATTCAACCTGATATGGGAATTATCACCCTTGAACCAGGAGACTATATTTTGCTTAATAGTGATGGTTTAACCAACATGATTTCTGGAAGTGAAATCTGTGATATTGTAACAAGTGATATCTCACTGGATGATAAAGCAGCAACCTTGATTCGTTTTGCAAATAATGCCGGAGGGCTTGATAACATAAGTGTTGCCCTTGTTTCGATTAAGGAGGAGGCAGCACAATGATCCAGATCGGCAAGATTTTTGCCGGACGGTATCGAATTATCAAACAAATTGGTCGTGGAGGCATGGCAGATGTCTACCTGGCCAAGGATTTGATTTTAGATGGGGAAGAGGTAGCTGTAAAGGTCCTGAGGACCAACTACCAGACGGATCCTATAGCTGTTGCGCGTTTTCAACGGGAAGCGCGAGCTATGGCAGACTTGGATCATCCTCATATCGTTCGGATTACTGATATTGGTGAAGAAGATGGTCAGCAATACCTAGCTATGGAATACGTAGCCGGTCTCGATCTTAAGCGATATATTAAAGAACACTATCCTCTTTCAAATGAGGAAGCAGTTCGTATCATGGGTCAGATTTTGCTAGCTATGCGTTTAGCACATGCAAAAGGAATTGTTCACCGTGATTTAAAGCCTCAAAATATTCTCTTGACTCCTGATGGAACGGCTAAGGTTACTGACTTTGGTATTGCGGTAGCTTTTGCGGAAACCAGCTTGACTCAAACTAACTCTATGTTGGGCTCTGTCCACTATTTATCACCTGAGCAGGCACGTGGCTCTAAGGCTACGTTTCAGAGTGATATTTATGCCATGGGAATTATTTTCTTTGAAATGTTAACAGGGCATGTCCCATATGATGGAGATAGTGCGGTCACGATTGCCCTTCAGCATTTTCAGAAACCACTCCCATCTGTTATAGCTGAAAATCCTTCGGTACCACAATCATTAGAAAATGTTGTTATTAAAGCGACAGCGAAAAAATTAACGGATCGCTATCAAACAGTCTCTGAGATGTATGTTGACTTATTGAGCAGTCTTTCTCACAATAGACGAAATGAATCTAAACGTGTTTTTGATGATACAAGTAAGGTTGATACAAAAACATTACCAAAGATTCAGCAACAAACCTTGACAACGATTCCTAAGGTTGAACCAAAAGATAGTCGTCCTCAGACTAAGAAACCGAGTGTTCAAGCAGCTCCTAAACCTAAGGGAGTAGCTAAGCCGGTGAAGAAGCGTCGTTTTAAGGCTCGTTACTTGGTTCTCCTTGCTAGTTTTATTCTGGTGCTCTCTTCTATACTATGGATTATATCTAAGACGCCAGCAACTGTTGTGATTCCGAAAGTTGCAGGGCAAACAGTGGCTGAGGCCAAAGAAACTCTGAAAAATGCCAATTTTGAAATTGGTGAAGAGAAAAGCGAATCCAGTGATACAGTAGAAGAAGGACGAGTTATTCGAACGGATCCAGATGGAGGTTCATCTCGCAAAGAAGGAATTAAGATTAATCTGATTGTTTCATCAGGTAAACCTTCATTCCCGATAGGGAACTATATCGGACGAAAATCTTCAGATGTAGTAGCAGAGTTAAAAGACAAGAAAGTCCCAGAAAATCTAATTAAGATTGTTGAGGAAGAATCGAGTGAAACTGAACCTGGTCTTGTCATGAGACAAAGTTTGTCAGAAGGAACAACATACGATCTTAGCAAGGCGACTGAGATTACCTTGACAGTTGCAAAGAAGGTTACAACTGTTTCAATGCCTTATTATATCGGCTCAAGTCTTGAGTTTACAAAGAATAATTTGATTCAAGTTGTGGGTGTTAAAGAAGCTAATATTGAGGTAGTAGAAGTTTCTACAGTCCTTGAAGGAACTATTGAAGGAACTGTAATCAATCAAAGTCCAAAACCATATGAGGATCTTGATTTGAGTAAAACGCGTGTTAAAATTTCTGTTTATAAACCAAAACAAACGACAACTACTACAGTCACACCACAAGTACCTCATGAAAATAGAATCGAGGTAACACCTCCTCAAACTCGTGAGGCAGAAACTAGTCAAACAACACCTGAGCACAACTGAGGTAGCTAATACAGACTATTCATAAAACTTTGTCACAGAATTTGTGGCAAAGTTTTTTTTCTGAGGATTTTATGATAAAATAAAGGATATCAAAAAGGGGGAGAAAATGAAGGAATCAAAAGAACTCAATGCAGTGATTGATATCATTATGCTTGCAGGTACGATTTTACTTCGAAATGGTTCGGAAATTCATCGTGTTGAAGATACTATGATCCGCATTGCGCATTCACAAGGGATAATGGATTGCAATGTTTTAGCCATGCCGGCAGCCATTTTTTTCTCTATTGAAAATACCAATATCTCTCGTATGAAGCGAGTGACTTCGTCTCTTTATAACATTGAGAAAGTTTGTGATGTCAATCAAATTTCTAGACAGCTTGTCTTTGGACAAATTGATTTAGAGACAGCCTTTGCACAATTGAAGGATTTAAATGAAAAATCCTTGCCCTATACTAAAGTACAGTTAATCATTGCTGCAACTTTTAGTGCTCCATTCTTCTCCATTATGTTTGGCGGAAATCCTTATGATGCGATTGGTGCAGGAGTTGCGACTGTGTTTGCTTTTACTTTTTCACTTTATGTAGAAAAATTTATTCGCATCCCCTTTATGACTGCATTTGCAGGTGCCTTGGTCTTTGGTTTGATAGCACAATTCTGGGCTCGTTATTCTGGTTTACCTTCAACGGCAGACTTAATTATAGCAGGGGCTGTCATGCCTTTCGTGCCAGGGATTGCCTTGACCAATGCTGTGCGTGATATCATGACCAATCACATTAACTCTGGTATGAGCAAGATGTTTGAATCCTTGCTGATTACCCTTGCCTTGGGGGCTGGCACCTCTGTCGCCCTGGTACTCATGAACTACTAATATGAATTTGACAACATTTTTATTGCAAGCTCTAGCGAGTTTACTAGCAATTATCACTTTTTTAATCGTTTTAAACGTACAACGTTCTATGCTAATTCCTGGTGGAGTTTTAGGAATGTTTATCTGGTTGCTCTATCTAGTTCTTAAGGAGCCGACTAACGTCATTTTAGCAACTTTCATTGCTGCCGTAATTGGCTCATGTATTAGCCAGATTATGAGCATTATCTATAAAACACCTGCAGTTGTTTTTAGCCTTGCTATATTGGCGCCCTTAGTTCCAGGATATTTGTCTTATCGAACAACTTCATTCTTTGTTACAGGAGACTATAGAAATGCCATTGCTAGTTCTATGCTGGTTGTCATGTTAGCTCTTGTCATCTCAATTGGAATGGCCAGTGGGACAGTTATTCTAAAATTGTATCATCATTTAAAATCACATCGAACCATCTAAGGTTCGATTTTTAATTGAGTAAAACTATTAAACAGGAGTGATTCAGATGATGATTGATGAATGTTTAGAAAATAGTATGAGTTTTGGATTAAGGCTTTTTTCTCTATTTTGTTTTAATTTGTGATAAAATAGACTTGAACGATTTTTTACAATGAATGATTAAATACAGAGGTAAATATGACAATCGGTATTGATAAGATTGGTTTTGCGACCAGTCAATATGTCTTGAAACTACAAGATTTAGCAAATGCACGGGGGGTAGACCCTGAAAAATATACAAAAGGACTTTTACTAGAGGAGATTAGTATCGCTCCTTTGACTGAAGACATCGTAACTCTTGCAGCTAGTGCTGGGAATTCTATCCTGACAGAAGAAGAAAAGCAAGAAATTGATATGGTCATTGTTGCGACAGAATCTGGAATCGATCAAAGTAAGGCTGCAGCTGTTTTTGTGCATGGCTTACTTGGTATTCAACCTTTTGCTCGTAGTTTTGAAATCAAGGAAGCTTGCTATGGAGCGACAGCTGCTCTACATTATGCTAAGCTACATGTAGAAAATTCACCAAGATCAAAAGTACTTGTTCTTGCTAGTGATATAGCAAAATATGGTATCAATGCACCGGGTGAACCAACTCAGGGTTCAGGTAGTATCGCTATGTTGATTACTCAAAATCCACGGATCTTGAGCTTTAATGACGATAATGTAGCTCAGACTAGAGACATCAATGATTTCTGGCGTCCGAATTACTCGATTACACCCTTTGTAAATGGTGTATACTCTACCCAGCAGTATTTAGATTGTTTGCAAACTACCTGGGAAGAATACAAAAAACGCTTTAATTGGACTTTAAATGATTTTGTGGCAGTATGTTTCCACTTGCCGTATCCAAAATTAGCCCTCAAAGGTTTTAATAAGCTATTGGATGAATCATTGTCTCAGGAAAAACAAGAGCTCTTACAGAAACACTTTGACGCTTCTATCATCTATAGTAATCGAGTTGGTAATATCTACACAGGATCTCTATTTCTTGGATTACTTTCTCTCTTGGAAAATGCTGAAACATTGAAAGCTGGAGATAAGATTGCACTATTCAGTTACGGTAGTGGAGCAGTTTCTGAGTTCTTTAGTGTCGAATTGGTTGAAGGTTATGAGCAGTATCTAGATAAAGACCGTATCAAAGTGTTAGACCAGCGTATACCTCTCTCAGTCGAAGAATATGAAAAAGTATTCTATGAGGAGACACATCTTGATGGTTCAGGTTCTGCTAAACTCTCGGGCTATGAAGACCAAGAATATGCTCTGGTTGAAATTTTAGAACATCACCGTTATTATAGCAAGGTTGAAAAATGATGAAGATTAATTGGAGTGGATTTTCAAAAAAAACATATCCAGAACGTCTAGAAACGCTTAGGGATTCTGACTTGCTCTCTCATGAACTTCAGGATAATCTAGAGAAAAATGAGACTTTGAGTGTTGCCATTGCTGATCAGCTAAGTGAAAATGTAGTAGGGACTTTTTCTCTTCCCTACTCCATTGTTCCTGAGATAGTGGTAAATAATCAGGCCTATACTGTTCCTTATGTGACGGAAGAGCCATCAGTAGTGGCAGCAGCTAGTTTTGCATGCAAGATTATCAACAGATCTGGTGGTTTTTCTGCCCATGTTCATCAAAGACTTATGATTGGTCAGGTTGCTCTTTATCAAGTACCAGATAGAGAACAAGCTTGCCAGGAAATTCTGAATCAAAAAGACCAGCTACTTGAAATAGCAAATCAAGCTTATCCTTCAATTGTCAAGCGAGGAGGAGGAGCGCGTGACTTGCGAGTTGAGAAAGTTTCTGGACAGACAGATTTTCTGGTTGTTTATCTTCACGTTGATACTCAAGAAGCCATGGGAGCTAATATGCTTAATACCATGCTAGAGGCTTTAAAACCTCATCTTGAAAGTCTAAGCCATGGACAAAGTCTTATGGGAATTTTGTCTAACTATGCTACAGATTCTCTGGTGACATCTAGCTGTCGTATTGCTTTTCGCTATTTAAGTCCTAACAAGGATGAAGCGCGTGAATTGGCTGACAAGATAGTCTTGGCTAGTCATTTTGCTCAAGCAGATCCTTACCGAGCTGCTACCCACAACAAGGGTATCTTTAATGGGATTGATGCTCTCCTGATTGCAACAGGAAATGATTGGCGGGCTATCGAAGCAGGAGCCCATGCCTATGCCTGTCATGATGGTGCTTATCGAGGACTTAGCCACTGGACATTAGACATAGAGACAGAAGAGCTGATTGGAGAGATGACTCTTCCCATGCCAATTGCTACAAAGGGTGGTTCTATCGGTCTCAATCCTCGTGTTGTGCTCAGCCACGAACTTCTAGGTCAACCGTCTGCGAAAGAACTGGCACAAATTATTGTTTCTATGGGATTGGCCCAGAACTTTGCCGCACTAAAGGCCTTGGTTGGAGCTGGTATTCAACAGGGACATATGAAATTACAAGCTAAATCTCTAGCTCTCCTAGCAGGAGCTAAAGAAGCAGAAATACCAAAGCTAGTAGAAGGTTTGATTGCTGAAAAAACCTTTAACCTAGAAAAAGCAAAAAGTATTTTAGAAGCTTTACGCTCATAAGAAAAACTCAGACTAATCAAGTCTGAGTTTTTTATATGCTTAGACGCTTCTACCAGGCAAGAGGCTAACTGGTAAGAAATAACCAGTAGTAGCGACCTCTTTGCCCTCTATCTTTTGAAGGAGCAAATCAACTGTCAGGCGAGCAATTTCTTCCAAAGGTTGTTTGATGGTAGTGAGGTGAGGGTAGTAATTCTCGATAAAATAAGTCCCATCATAGCCAATTACTTTTAGTTGGTCAGGAACTGAGATTTCAAGTTCTTGAGCAATTTTGATAACCAAAATAGCAGTTAAATCATCCGAAGCAAAGATGGCGTCGGGTTTTTGTTTGGTTAAGATATTTTTTATTTCCATTTCTTTTCGAAGGGGTGAAAAGTCACTGGAAATATTGATAATGGGAGCCTTTGGTAAGATAGAAGCGAAACCTGCATGACGAAGTCCAGTTGGGGAATTGGAGTTGTCATTTCCTGTAATCATGATAATAGATTTAACTCTAGTTTTAGCCAAGGTCTGAGCTGCTAGGACTCCGCCAGCATAGTTGTCAGAAGAAACGACAGGAATATCTGGAGACAGGTTACGGTCAAAGGAAATGATAGGAGCAGTCACACGATTGTAGTCTTCGATACCTAAGTTATGACTTCCTGAAATGATACCGTCCACCTGATTGGCTTCCAACATTTCGATGTATTCACGTTCTTTTTCTGAATCGTGTTCACTATTACAAATGATGGTCTTGTAGCCTTTTTTGAAGAGTTCGTGTTCCAATTTATCAATTAACTCCGCGTAGAAAACATGGCTGATTTTAGGGAAAATTAGCCCAATTAATTTGGCAGACTTTCCTTGAAGACTGCGAGCTAGGTTATTGGGTTTATAGCCCAGCTCACGCATAGCATCATTGACTTTTTGAATGGTTTTTTCTGACAGATAACCCTTTTTGTTGATGACACGTGAAACGGTAGTAGGGCTGACACCAGCTAATTTTGCGACATCAGTTAGTTTTGCGACCATATTCTAATTCGTAGTATGTTCCAGTTGGGTTTCCAGATTTGATAAGGATCCCATTTTGGTCCGCATGCGGGAAGACACGACCAGAAAATACTCTTTCTCCTTTATTGATAAAAATTTCAAAGACTGAATTGTCGATGAAGATATTGACAGTAGTTGCTTGATTAGTAACTGAGCAAGAGCGAGTAGTTCCAAATTCTTGAGCATATTGCTCACCTGCTTGACTACGATCAACGATTACTCGGCCATTGACAAGGTCAAAATTGATAGATAGCCCCTTGCCGTCTTTGTCAGCAAAAAGGACAATTTCGCTTTGGCTATCGGCTTCTAAGTTAAGCTCAAGTTCGTAGGTGTTTTTGGTTTCAGAACGATTTGAAAATTCCTCTTTTGAAGCACGGAGGTCCTTGATGGTTGCTACAGGATACTGATAGAGTTTGCCATCTTTAATGGTTAATTCTTTGACCAATGAGAAAGTTCCTTGGTGATCAAAGCGATTAGATGGATAAGACACATCTGGTAAACCAAGCCAGCTGATTGCCAGGGCACGACCATCAGGAGCGTTGAAGGCCTGAGTAGCATAGGCTTCGAAACCATAGTCTAGATTGTGTAGTTCAGACACACCTACCATACGTGCATTTTCAGGATCGAAGGAAGCACCAATTTTATACATATTTGGATAGATATTGTCATAGTCAAGAACCTTTTTATCCAAACCTTGTGGGCAGTAGAGAAGGACAGGTTGTTCTCCGACAAAGACAAGATTTGGGCACTCCATCATATAGGCAGTGCGGTCATTGTTGAAGTCAAGGTCTCCGACTTCTTGCCAGTTTGTATAATCATTATCGATAGCCTTATAGAGACGGACAAACCCTTTTTTGTCCAAATCTTGACCACCGACGATAGCATAGTATTGTCCTTTAAAGTTAAAAATCTGTGGATCGCGGAAGTGGTCAGTAGCATCAGCTGGTTGATCAATCAAGACCTTATCAATCTTTTTTATGTTTCCGTCCTTATTCATCAAAGCACCAATCTGATAAGGATGGCGAATCCAGTTTTCATCACGGACATTTCCTGTATAAAATAGAAACAATTGATTGCCAAACTGCATAGCAGATCCAGAGTAAGCGCCGTGGCTATCCAATGGAGTATCAGGTAAGATTTTTACACCTGTTTCAGTAAAGTGAACCAAGTCGTCACTTTCAAGCTGAACCCAAGATTTCAATCCATGAGCTGCACCAAAGGGGAAGTTTTGGTAAAAGACAACCCACTTGCCATCAAAGTAAGAAAAACCGTTCGGATCGTTAAGGAGTCCTTGCTTTGGTTCGACGTGATAGGCAACATGCCATGGTGATTGCGCCATCTTTTCTTGGAGTTCTTTTCTTTCTTCTTGTGTCCAATCTTCATAGCGTCTATAACGACGCTCGGTAGTCCATTCCATTTATATTCCCTCCATAAATTCTACTATCTTTATAGTAAACGTTTCCTTATAAAAAAGCAAGTCTTTTATATCGAAGTTAAGAAAAAAATGTCAAACGATTGACAGATAATTAGAAACCTATTTTTATGAAAATCAATGAAAATATGAAAGTTTTTGAAAATATTCACATAAAAACATGTAGAGATAGGCGATTTTGAGAGAATTTTATTAAGAAAGTAGCAAAAACTATCAAAAATTTTAGCAATCAAAAAACTTTTTCTGCAAAACGCTTGACATATTTTTGAAAGATGATAAAATAATACTCGTAGGGCGAGTAAAATCGCTTTCAAACAAGAACAAATTTTTTTATAAGGAGATTTTTGCAAATGACCAATACAGAAATTGCAAAAAAAGTCATCGAAGCCTTGGGTGGACGTGAGAACGTCAACAGTGTAGCTCACTGTGCGACTCGCCTCCGTGTTATGGTAAAAGATGAAGCGAAAATCAATAAGGATGCTATCGAGAACTTGGAAAAAGTTCAAGGTGCTTTCTTTAACTCAGGTCAATACCAAATCATCTTTGGTACTGGTACAGTAAACAAGATGTACGATGAAGTCGTAGCTCTTGGGTTGCCAACATCTTCTAAAGAAGATATGAAAGCAGAAGCTGCAAAACAAGGAAATTGGTTCCAACGTGCCATCCGTACTTTCGGTGACGTCTTCGTTCCAATCATTCCAGTTATCGTAGCAACTGGTCTCTTCATGGGTGTTCGTGGTCTCTTGACTGCTCTTGGAATGACACTTCCAGAAGATGTGACAACTTATACTCAGATCTTGACAGACACTGCCTTTATTATCTTGCCAGGTTTGGTTGTTTGGTCAACTTTCCGTGTATTCGGTGGTAACCCAGCTGTTGGTATCGTTCTTGGTATGATGCTCGTTTCTGATTCACTTCCAAATGCCTGGGCTGTTGCGTCTGGTGGTGAAGTAACTGCAATGCAGTTCTTCGGATTTATCCCAGTTGTAGGTTTGCAAGGTTCAGTTCTTCCAGCCTTCATCATCGGGGTTGTCGGAGCTAAGTTTGAAAAAGCAGTTCGTAAGGTTGTTCCAGATGTACTTGACCTCTTGGTAACACCGTTTGTAACACTCCTTGTAATGTCAATCCTTGGATTGTTTGTTATCGGACCAGTCTTTCACGTTGTTGAAAACTACATTCTCATTGGAACAAAAGCTATTCTTAACTTGCCATTCGGACTTGGTGGTTTCTTGATTGGTGGAGTTCACCAATTAATCGTCGTATCAGGTGTTCACCACATCTTCAACTTGCTTGAAGTTCAATTGCTTGCTGCTGACCACGCTAACCCATTCAACGCTATCATTACTGCAGCTATGACTGCTCAAGGTGCTGCAACTGTTGCCGTTGGTGTGAAAACTAAAAATCCTAAACTTAAAACTCTTGCTTTCCCAGCTGCTCTTTCTGCCTTCCTAGGTATTACTGAGCCTGCTATCTTCGGGGTTAACTTGCGTTTCCGTAAGCCTTTCTTCCTTTCATTGATTGCTGGTGCAGTCGGTGGTGGACTTGCTTCAATCCTAGGACTTGCTGGTACTGGTAATGGTATCACAGTCATCCCAGGTACAATGCTTTACATTGGTAATGGACAACTTCTACAATACCTTCTTATGGTAGCTGTATCATTTGCACTTGGTTTTGCTCTTACTTACATGTTTGGTTACGAAGATGAAGTAGAAGAGGTTGCAGGAGCAATTTCTGAAGCTGAAACTGACCGTTTAACAGAAGAAGCAGTAACTGGTACCCTTGCTTCACCTAGTGAAGGTGTCATCCAAACTCCAATCGTTGGACAAGCGGTTGCTTTAGAAAATGTGAATGACCCTGTCTTCTCAAGCGGTGCGATGGGGCAAGGGATTGCAGTGAAGCCATCTGAAGGTGTTGTTTATGCTCCTGCAGATGCAGAAGTAACCATTGCTTTTGCAACGGGACATGCTTATGGATTGAGAACAGCTAACGGTGCTGAAATCTTAATTCACGTTGGTATCGACACTGTTTCAATGAACGGTGAAGGATTCAATCATAAAGTTGCCCAAGGTGACAAGGTTAAAGCTGGAGAAGTTCTTGGAACATTTGACTCAGCTAAGATTGCTGCTGCAGGACTTGATAACACAACAATGGTTATCGTAACAAACACTGCAGACTTTGCTTCAGTAAATCCAGTTGCTTCTGGATCAGTTGCTAAGGGTGACGCAATCATCGAAGTTAAAGCTTAATAAATCAAAAAAACGAACAAATGTCATGTTTGTTCGTTTTTGCTTGAATGGTAAAATTTACAGAGAAAAAACTAAAATATAGAGTAATTTTCCTTATGGGAATATGCTATAATAGAGAAAATAAATACAAGAGGTTTATCATGACAAAACTATACGGAAGTTTGGAAGCAGGCGGTACAAAATTTGTCTGTGCTGTCGGAGATGAAAACTATAATGTTGTAGAAAAGGTACAATTTCCTACAACAACACCTATTGAAACAATCGATAAAACCATCGAGTTCTTCTCAAAATTCGACAATCTTGCAGGACTTGCCATTGGTTCATTTGGTCCAATCGATATCGATAAAAACTCAAAAACTTACGGATTTATCACAACAACTCCAAAACCTAACTGGGCAAATGTAGACTTGCTTGGTGCTCTTCGTCGCGCTCTAAACGTGCCTATGTATTTTACGACAGACGTAAACAGTTCTGCCTACGGTGAGGTGGTTGCTCGTAATAATGCCGGCGGTCGTATCGAAAACTTAGTTTATTACACTATCGGTACAGGTATCGGTGCAGGTGTTATCCAACGTGGCGAGTTTATTGGCGGTGTTGGTCACCCTGAGATGGGTCATTATTATGTGGCTAGACACCCAATGGATATTGAAAAAGAATTTAAAGGTGTTTGTCCTTTCCATAATGGATGTTTGGAAGGTTATGCAGCTGGTCCAAGTTTGGAAGCTCGTACAGGTGTTCGTGGGGAAAACATTGAACTCAACAACTCTGTCTGGGATGTTCAAGCCTACTATATTGCTCAAGCTGCAGTGAATGCGACTGTAACTTTCCGTCCAGATGTTATCGTCTTTGGTGGTGGGGTTATGGCTCAACAACATATGCTTGACCGTGTACGTGAGAAATTCACAGCCCTACTCAATGGCTACCTACCAGTTCCAGATGTACGTGACTATATCGTGACTCCAGCTGTTGCTGGCAATGGTTCAGCTACACTAGGAAACTTCGTTCTTGCTAAGAGCGTTGCAAAATAAGAATATAGAAAAACTCCCAACTGAGAAAGTTGGGAGTTTTGCTTTAGTCTTTTTCTATTTTTGTTTCCTGATGGAAAATATTTTGCCAAGTTTCGTGGCGGCGCCAGATGCTGGTATGAATGGTATCACCGACTTGGTAGCGGATGAGTTTAGTCTTTTGACTGATAGAAGTCAAATGAAGCTCTTTAATGGCAGAGGTCAATTCTTTTTCAGCCGTATAGGCTCCCTTATCCAGTTCTTGTCCGTCCTGGCGAATATAAATGAAGTCTTCTGCAAGTAATTCCTCCAGTTGATTTCCTTGGTCAATCAGTTGCTCTCTCATGAGCAATTTTTTATAGACATTATCTAGAATTTCATCCTCAGGGATTGGTGCTGGTTCAATATGAATGTCTGTATCAAAGACACCAAAGCGTTCTGATAACATGGATTCGACCTGATCCGCAATTTCGTGACTTTCAAAAACAGAGAGATCTGGGTTCATTTCCAGAGTAATGTCCAGATAAATGTTGCTTCCGTAAGTACGACCTCGTTGTGATTTGACCTTGCTAATCTTAGGAATTTCCATGATAGCCTTTTGGTAATCTTCTAGCAAGTGTTCATCAAAACCATCAGAAAGGCTGAAGGATGACTCGATAAAGATATCATAAGCAGTTTTAAGAATAAAGAAGGTAATGATAATCGCAACCAACTTATCCACTATTGGATAGTTGAAGCTACTAGCCAGGATAGCAATAGAAGTTCCAAGAGATGTCACGGCATCTGACAGATTGTCCTTAGCTGCAGCCTTGAGGGCCTTGGACTTAGACTGCTTACTCAGATGGGTATTGTAGAGATAAACGGCAAACATGATGATAGCAGAGATGACTCCTAGAGTCGCCCCAAGTGGGTCAATGACCGTTTGCTCTCGGCTGAGTATCTTTTGAATGGTGTCACGTAGAACATCAAAGCCAACGTAAAACATGATGATGGAAGTGATGAGACTTGCCAAATCCTCTATTTTCCAGTGACCGAAGCGATGATCTCTATCTGCCGGTTGGCGAGCCAAACGAATCCCGATGAGGAGGGCCACGTTTCCAACGATATCTGAAACGTTGTTAAAACCATCAGCTACCAAACTGGATGAATGGAGCAAGTGTCCGGTTGCTAGCTTAGCTGCAGACAAGAATAGATAGGTCAAGATGCTGATAATGGCACCACGCTCAGCTAATTTTAAGTTTGAAACCGATTGATTCATCTAACTCCCCTTCTAACATTTTAGTATTCTTTCATTATACTGGTTTTCCAAGGAAAATTCAAATGTGGGAAGTAAGTTAAATACACCTCAAAACTTGAAAACTTTTGAAATTCTGATATAATAGAACTACTCAAGGGAGTAGCTGGCGGTTAACCGCGATAGTGTCGTCATTACGAATTATTTCCGGCACTATATTAAACAGCGAGACTTGTTTTTTTAAAAACAGGTCTCTTTTTTTGTAAAAAGAGGCCAAAAAGGAGGAGACTGTTTTGTCAAAAGAACAAAATAAAGACTTGTTTTACACACAGACCTCAGAAGAAGTCCTAAAGAACTTGGACTCATCTATCGAAGGTTTGTCAACTGCTCAAGCTCAAGAACGACTAGCGACTTATGGTCGTAATGAGTTGGAAGAGGGAGAGAAACGTAGCCTACTAGCTAAATTCCTTGATCAATTTAAGGATTTGATGATTATCATCTTGCTTGCGGCTGCGGCACTGTCTGTCATTACAGAAGGAATGGATGGTTTAACAGATGCCCTTATCATCTTGGCCGTTGTTGTCTTGAATGCTGCCTTTGGGGTTTACCAAGAAGGTCAAGCAGAAGCAGCTATTGAAGCTCTGAAAAATATGTCTAGCCCCATGGCCCGTGTTCGTCGTGATGGTCATGTGATTGAGATTGACTCGAAAGAATTGGTACCCGGAGATATCGTCTTGCTTGAAGCGGGAGATGTAGTGCCTGCCGATATGCGTTTGCTTGAAGCGGCGTCTCTTAAAATCGAAGAAGCAGCTCTTACAGGGGAGTCTGTCCCAGTTGAAAAAGATGTGACAGGACTTGTTGAAGCAGATGCTGGTATCGGGGATCGTGTTAACATGGCTTACCAAAACTCAAACGTAACTTACGGTCGTGGTATTGGGGTCGTGACCAACACTGGTATGTATACAGAAGTTGGTAAGATTGCGGATATGTTAGCCAACGCAGACGAAACTGAAACACCATTGAAGCAAAGCTTGGAACAATTATCTAAGGTCTTGACTTACTTGATTATTGTGATTGCAGTGATTACTTTCTTGGTTGGTGTCTTTGTTCGTGGTGAACATCCATTAGAAGGCTTGATGGTGGCGGTTGCTCTTGCGGTTGCGGCTATTCCAGAAGGACTTCCTGCCATTGTAACCATCGTTCTATCATTGGGAACTACAACCCTTGCCAAACGGAATTCAATCGTCCGTAAATTGCCAGCGGTTGAGACTCTCGGTTCAACAGAAATCATTGCATCTGATAAAACAGGTACTTTGACCATGAACCAAATGACGGTTGAAAAAGTTTATACCAACGGTCAATTGCAAAGTGCTGCAACTGAGATTACTGCTAACAATAATACCCTCCGTATCATGAACTTTGCCAATGATACAAAGGTGGACCCATCTGGTAAGTTGATTGGGGATCCAACAGAGACAGCCCTTGTACAGTTTGGTTTGGATCACAACTTCGATGTTCGTGAAGTCTTGAAGGATGAGCCACGTGTGGCTGAATTGCCATTTGACTCAGACCGAAAACTCATGTCTACCATTCATAAGGAAGCAGATGGCTCTTACTTTATCGCTGTCAAGGGTGCCCCTGACCAATTGCTCAAACGTGTGACTCGTATTGAAGTCAATGGGGAAGTTCGCCCAATCACAGAAGAAGATAAGAAAGCTATCCTTGCTATCAATAAAGACTTGGCTAAACAAGCCCTTCGTGTCTTGATGATGGCTTACAAGACAAGTAAGGAAATTCCAACCTTGGAATCTGAAATTGTTGAGTCTGACCTCATCTTCTCTGGTTTGGTCGGCATGATTGACCCTGAGCGTCCAGAAGCTGCAGAAGCTGTACGTGTCGCTAAAGAAGCAGGTATCCGTCCGATTATGATCACTGGTGACCACCAAGATACAGCGGAAGCTATCGCTAAACGTCTCGGTATCATCGATCCAAATGATACAGAAGACCATGTTTTCACTGGTGCTGAGTTGAATGAACTCACTGATGAAGAATTCCAAAAAGTCTTCAAGCAATACTCTGTTTACGCGCGTGTATCTCCTGAACACAAGGTTCGTATCGTTAAAGCTTGGCAAAATGAAGGTAAGGTTGTCGCTATGACGGGTGATGGGGTCAACGATGCGCCTTCACTTAAGACAGCTGACATCGGTATCGGTATGGGGATTACAGGTACAGAAGTTTCTAAGGGAGCTTCTGATATGGTCCTTGCTGATGATAACTTTGCAACCATTATCGTAGCGGTTGAAGAAGGACGTAAGGTCTTCTCAAATATCCAAAAATCCATCCAATACCTCTTGTCTGCTAATATGGCTGAAGTTTTCATCATCTTCTTTGCAACATTGTTAGGTTGGGATGTGCTTCAACCAGTGCATCTTCTCTGGATTAACCTGGTAACAGATACGCTACCAGCCATCGCCCTTGGTGTGGAACCTGCTGAACCAGGTGTCATGACCCACAAACCTCGTGGTCGTAAGTCTAACTTCTTTGATGGTGGTGTCTTCGGAGCAATCATTTATCAAGGGATCTTCCAAACCATGCTGGTTCTGGGTGTTTATGGTTGGGCTCTTCTCTTCCCAGAGCACCAAAGTCATACTGAAATCCATGCGGATGCCCTTACCATGGCTTTTGCAACTCTCGGTTTGATCCAATTGCTCCATGCCTTTAACGTTAAGTCGGTTTACCAATCAATCTTTAAAGTGGGACTCTTTACCAACAAGACCTTTAACTGGTCTATCCCAGTTGCCTTTGTCCTCTTTGTGGTGACGATTTTGGTTCCTGGATTTAATAATCTCTTCCACGTGTCACACTTGAGTTTGACTCAATGGATGGTGGTCGCCGTAGGAGCACTTATGATCGTGGTCCTTGTTGAGATTGTTAAAGCAATCCAACGAGCACTTGGAAAAGATAAAAACGCTATTTAAACAATTATGAAAAGTCATCTTCGGATGGCTTTTTGCTTTTATATATGGTAAACAGAGATTGATTTTATGCTATAATCAAGTTGAGAAAAAGATGGAGGAATAGTAGTTGGAAAAGAAAATTGTAAAAGATATCTTGTTTTTGTCGCAGGTATCTCAGCCTGCTAGTCAGGAAGATTTACCCCTAGCAAAGGATTTGCAGGATACCCTATTGGCTAACCGAGAAAGCTGTGTTGGACTAGCGGCCAATATGATTGGGGTACAAAAACGTGTCATTATTTTTAATATCGGAATGATTCCCATGGTTATGTTTAATCCAGTTCTCAAATCTTTTGAAGGACCATACGAGACAGAGGAAGGTTGTTTGTCTTTGGCAGGTGTAAGACCGACAACTAGGTATGAGAAGATTACAGTAAGCTACAGAGATTTCCATTGGCAAGAGCAAACCATTACCTTGGCAGGATTTCCTGCTCAGATTTGTCAGCATGAATTGGATCATTTAGAAGGTCGTATTATTTAGGCTCAAATCCTTGGTAGTCCTAAAAAAATATGCTACACTAACACTATGAAAATTCTAATCCCAACTGCAAAAGAAATGAACACTGAAATCCCTAGTTTAGAGGCTAGACCTTTACGTCCTGAAAGTCAGGCGGTGCTAGATGAATTAGCTAGATATTCTGCCCAAGATTTAGAGAGTTTTTATAAAATCTCTGCCGAAAAGGCGCAAGAGGAGTATGCCCATATCCAAGCCTTGAAAAATGGATTGGCTAGCAACTATCCAGCCTTGCACCTCTTTGATGGACTCATGTATCGCAACATCAAACGGGACAATCTAACCAAGAAAGAGCAAAACTATCTCGAGAAACACCTCATGATAACGTCAGCTCTCTATGGTGTGATCCCGGCCTTTGGACCCATTGCTGCCCACAGACTGGACTTTTTGATGAAACTCAAAGTCGCTGGAAAAAGCTTGAAAAATCATTGGCAAGTAGCCTATGAAGAGTCGATGAAGGGTGAAGAATTAATCTTTTCACTCTTGTCTTCTGAATTTGAAACTGTCTTCCCTAAAGAGGTCCGTGAAAAGATGGTGACCTTCAAGTTCATGGAAGAGCGAGATGGTAAATTAAAAATCCACTCAACCATTTCAAAAAAAGCCAGAGGAGCCTTCTTAACAGCCTTGATGGAAGGTCAGATAACTTCTGTAGAAGAGATTAAAGAGCTCAGCTTTGCAGGTTTCAACTATCGAGAAGACCTGTCTAGTGACAAGGAATTGTCTTTTGTAAAATAGCAAACATAAATCCTGCCCATGAATGTATCGGGGCAGTTTTTTTGTGATTTGATGCTCCTATTTTTAGTTTTGAATGGTAGGAATTTTCACACAATTTTGGTATAATAGGACTATTAGAAAATTTCGAGGAGACAAATATGTCAGTTAAGATTGCTTTACTTGGATTTGGTACAGTAGCCAGTGGTGTGCCATTCTTGCTGAAGGAAAATAGAGAAAAAATCGTTCAAGCGGCTCAGTCAGAAATTGAAGTAGCTAAAGTTTTGGTCAAAGACGATCAAGAGAAAGCCCGCTTGCTTGATGCAGGAAATGATTTTAATTTTGTAACAAATATCGATGAAATCTTGTCAGACAAAGACATCACGATCGTTGTTGAGTTGATGGGGCGTATCGAACCTGCTAAAACATTTATCACTCGTGCTTTAGAAGCAGGGAAACACGTCGTAACAGCTAACAAGGACCTTTTGGCAGTCCATGGTGCAGAATTGCTTGAGGTAGCCAAAGCTCACAATGTTGCCCTCTACTATGAAGCAGCTGTTGCAGGAGGTATCCCAATCCTTCGTACCTTGGTCAACTCACTAGCATCAGATAAAATCACACGTGTTCTTGGTGTTGTGAACGGAACATCTAACTTCATGATGACCAAAATGGTAACAGAAGGCTGGTCTTATGAAGATGCTTTGGCAGAAGCCCAACGACTTGGCTTCGCTGAAAGCGACCCTACCAATGACGTTGACGGGATTGATGCAGCCTACAAGATGGTTATCCTCAGCCAGTTTGCTTTTGGGATGAATGTCAAGTTTGAAGATGTTGGCCACCAAGGGATTCGCAACATCACTCCAGAAGATGTGGCAGTAGCTCAAGAACTTGGTTATGTTGTGAAACTGGTTGGTTCTGTTGAAGAAACAGCTTCTGGAATCGCTGCTGAGGTTACACCAACCTTCCTTCCTAAAGAACACCCATTAGCAAGTGTTAACGGTGTTATGAATGCTGTCTTTGTGGAATCTATCGGTATCGGCGAGTCTATGTACTACGGACCAGGTGCAGGTCAAAAACCAACTGCAACAAGTGTTGTGGCTGATATTGCCCGTATCGTTCGTCGTTTGAATGATGGAACAATTGGAAAAGCCTTTAATGAATACAGCCGCTCAGTGGTCTTAGCTAAGCCAGAAGATGTCAAAGCTAACTATTATTTCTCAATCTTGGCTCCTGACTCAAAAGGTCAAGTCTTGAAATTGGCTGAGCTCTTTAATGCGGAAGATATCTCCTTCAAGCAAATCCTTCAAGATGGCAAGCAAGAAGGCAAGGCTCGTGTCGTTATCATCACTCATAAAATCAACAAGGCACAGCTTGAAAAAATTACAGCATCTTTGAAGGGTGTATCTGAGTTTGAACTTCTCAATACCTTCAAGGTTTTAGGAGACTAAGATGAAGATTATTGTACCTGCTACAAGTGCCAATGTGGGTCCAGGGTTTGACTCGGTTGGTGTAGCTGTAACTAAGTATCTAGAAATTCAGGTTTGTGAAGAACGTGAAGAATGGATGATTGAGCACCAACTAGGCAAATGGATTCCCCGTGACGAACGTAATCTTTTATTGAAAATTGCTCTACAAATCGTTCCAGACTTACAACCAAGACGTTTGAAGATGGTTAGTGATATTCCACTTGCACGTGGACTAGGTTCCTCTAGTTCAGTCATCGTTGCAGGGATAGAACTGGCAAACCAACTCGGAAACCTCAAGCTAAGCCAGCATGAGAAGTTGCAATTGGCAACTAAGATTGAAGGCCATCCTGATAATGTTGCGCCTGCAATCTATGGAAATCTAGTTATTGCAAGCTCAGTCGAAGGTCAGGTTTCAGCAGTCGTAGCGCCTTTCCCAGAGTGTGCCTTCCTAGCCTACATTCCAAACTATGAATTGCGAACTCGAGATAGTCGCGGTGTCTTGCCCAAGAAACTTTCTTATAAAGAAGCTGTTGCAGCAAGTTCTATCGCTAACGTAGCAATCGCAGCTTTGTTGACTGGTGACATGGTCAAAGCAGGCCAAGCTATTGAGAGTGACCTCTTCCACGAGCGTTACCGTCAAGAACTGGTGCGAGAATTTGCGACCATCAAAAAAGTTGGCAAGAAAAATGGTGCTTATGCAACCTACCTTTCTGGAGCTGGTCCGACTGTTATGGTTCTAGCTGAGCCTGATAAGATGCCGAAGATTAAGGCAGAGCTTGAAAAACAACCGTTCAAAGGCAAGCTTCATGATTTGCAAGTAGACACACAAGGCGTGCGCGTCGAAGCAAAATAAATTTAGCAATAGGATGGGGAAACTCTCTATAGAGGGCTTCCTGTCCTTTTTTTGAAAATGAAAGAAGGAAAGTAAACTCTTTCCAGAATTTGACGACCGTTCTTGGTCAAGGAGGATTTGAAATGGCGGAAATATATCTAGCAGGCGGTTGTTTTTGGGGCTTAGAGGAATACTTTTCCCGTATTTCTGGAGTGTTGCAAACCAGTGTTGGTTATGCCAATGGTCAGGTAGAAACCACCAATTATCAACTGATCAAAGAAACAGATCATGCAGAGACTGTTCAAGTTATTTATGATGAAAAGGTAGTTTCGCTCCGTGAGATTTTACTCTATTATTTCCGAGTTATCGATCCCCTTTCTGTCAACCAACAAGGAAACGATCGTGGTCGTCAGTACCGCACAGGGATTTATTACCTAGATGAAGAGGATTTGCCAACCATCCATACGGTCGTTCGAGAACAAGAGCTTCTCATCGGTCGTAAAATAGCGGTAGAAGTGGATAAGCTTCGTCACTATATCCTGGCTGAGGACTATCACCAAGACTACCTCAAGAAAAATCCTGGAGGTTATTGCCATATCGATGTGAGAGATGCTGAGAAACCACTGATAGATGCCGCCAACTATGAAAAACCTAGTCAGGCAGTTTTACGAGAGAATTTGTCAGAAGAGTCTTATAGAGTTACTCAAGAGGCTGCGACGGAAGCTCCCTTTAGCAATGCCTACGACCAAACTTTTGAGGAAGGAATTTATGTCGATATCACGACTGGGGAGCCCCTCTTCTTTGCCAAGGATAAGTTTGCCTCAGGCTGTGGTTGGCCAAGCTTTAGCCGTCCTATTTCCAAGGAACTCATCCATTACTATCGTGACTTGACTCACGGTATGGAACGTATCGAAGTTCGGTCACGTTCGGGTAATGCCCACTTGGGTCATGTCTTTACAGACGGGCCTCAGGAACTAGGTGGCTTACGCTATTGTATCAATTCTGCTTCTTTACGATTTATCGCTAAGGATGAGATGGAAAAGACTGGTTATGGCTACTTGCTTCCATATTTGAACAAGTAAAAAGATGGTGGGTTTCCACCTTCTTCATTTTGTAAATAGAAGGGACATATGAAACAATTACTTTCTTACTTTAAACCCTACCTCAAGGAGTCTTTTCTAGCACCCTTGTTTAAGTTGTTAGAGGCTGTTTTTGAACTCTTGGTTCCCATGGTGATAGCAGGGATTGTTGACCAATCTATCCCTCAAAAAGATCAGGGGCACCTCTGGATGCAAATGGGTCTCCTCTTTGTTTTTGCAGTTATTGGCGTCCTAGTTGCCCTAGTTGCTCAGTTTTACTCAGCCAAGGCAGCAGTCGGCTTCACCAAGGAGTTGACCAATGACCTCTATCGTCATATTCTCTCCTTGCCCAAGGATAGTAGAGACCGTTTGACGACTTCGAGTTTGGTGACGCGTTTGACTTCAGATACCTATCAGATTCAGACAGGGATTAATCAATTCTTACGCCTCTTTTTAAGGGCGCCTATTATTGTTTTCGGTGCCATTTTCATGGCTTATCGCCTCTCGCCTGAATTGACCTTCTGGTTCTTGGTCATGGTTGCCATTTTGACCTTTGTCATTGTCGTGTTATCACGCTTTGTCAATCCTCTTTATAGCATTTTGAGAAAGAAAACAGATCAGCTGGTTCAGGAAACGCGCCAACAACTACAAGGGATGCGAGTGATTCGTGCCTTTGGTCAAGAAAAACGAGAAATTGAGAATTTCCAACGACTCAACCAAATCTATACGGCTATCCAAATGAAAACAGGATACTGGTCTAGTCTCTTGACACCCTTGACCTATTTGATCGTTAACGGAACTTTACTGGTGATTATCTGGAATGGTTATATTTCTATTCAGGGAGGCTGGCTCAGTCAGGGTGCTTTGATTGCCCTGATCAACTATCTTCTTCAAATCTTGGTTGAGTTAATCAAGCTAGCCATGCTGATCAATTCACTCAACCAGTCTTATATATCTGCCAAGCGGATTGAAGAAGTCTTCGCTGAAAAACCTGAAGATATTCATTCTGAGATTCAGGCAGGAAAAGTACATGGGCGTCAAGTATTACAAGTCATTCACTTGAGCTTTACCTACCCAGATGCAGCTCAGCCTTCGCTAAGGGATATTTCTTTTGATATGAAGCAGGGGGAGATTCTTGGGATCATTGGGGGAACCGGTTCTGGTAAGTCAACCTTAGTGCAGGTCCTACTTGGCCTCTATCCGGCAGATAAGGGAAGCATTTCCCTTTATCGAGATGGACAAAGTCCTCGCAATCTTTCTGAGTGGCGTTCTTGGATGGCCTATGTCCCTCAAAAGGTTGAACTTTTTAAAGGGACTATTCGTTCTAATTTGACTTTGGGTATAGATGAGGCAGTCTCTGACCATGAACTATGGCAGGCTTTAGAAATTGCCCAGGCCAAGGACTTTATTAGTGAAAAGGAAGGTCAGCTAGATGCAGTGGTTGAAGCGGGTGGCCGTAATTTCTCAGGTGGGCAAAAACAACGTTTATCGATTGCCCGAGCAGTTTTACGTCAAGCTCCTTTTCTCATCCTCGATGATGCGACTTCAGCCCTTGATACCATTACTGAGTCCAATCTTCTAAAGGCTGTTCAGGAAAATTTGCCTGATACTAGTTTGATTTTGATTTCCCAACGGACTTCGACCTTGAAAATTGCTGATCAAATTCTCCTTTTAGAAAAGGGTCAGCAATTAGCGCTTGGAAATCATGAGGAATTGATGAAGACTAGTCAAGTCTATCGTGAAATCAATGCATCCCAACATGGAAAGGAGGACTAGAATGAAAGGCAAACATGCAAGTCAAACTCTCAAACGTTTGGCAAAAGATTTAACAAGTCATCCCATCCTTCTTTTCCTAGCTTTCTTGGGAACCATTGTCCAGGTAGCCCTTTCTATTTATCTACCAATCTTGATTGGACAGGTGATCGACCAAGTCTTAGTCTATGGATCATCCCAGCTATTCTGGCAGATTTTCCTCCAGATGATCTTGGTAGTCATAGGAAATACGCTGGTACAATGGGCCAATCCTCTCCTCTATAATCGACTGATTTTCTTTTATACCAAAGATTTACGGGAGAAAATCATTGAAAAACTCCATCGTCTTCCGATTGCCCTTGTAGATAGACAAGGTAGTGGGGAAATGGTCAGCCGAGTGACGACAGATATTGAACAGTTGGCAGCGGGTTTGAACATGATTTTCAACCAATTTTTTATCGGAGTATTGATGATCTTGGTCAGCATCCTTGCCATGCTTCAAATTCATCTCTTGATGACGCTCTTGGTTCTACTCTTAACCCCTCTGTCTATGGTCATTTCTCGCTTTATCGCTAAGAGATCCTACCATCTCTTTCAAAAGCAGACAGAGACTAGGGGGATTCAAACCCAGCTAATCGAGGAATCGCTCACCCAACAGAACATTATCCAGTCTTTTAATGCCCAGGAAGAATTTATCGAGAGACTTCATGAGGCAAATGACAACTACGCAGGTTATTCTCAGTCGGCTATCTTTTATTCATCGACAGTCAATCCTTCCACCCGTTTTGTCAATGCCCTCATTTATGCTCTACTTGCTGGTGTTGGAGCCTTGCGCATCATGGCAGGTTCTACTTTGACAGTTGGACGTTTAGTGACCTTTTTGAACTATGTGCAGCAGTACACCAAGCCTTTTAACGATATTTCATCTGTCTTAGCCGAGTTGCAAAGCGCCTTAGCTTGTGCAGAACGTGTTTATGCTGTTCTAGAAAGTCCTGAGGTTACAGAAACTGGTCAGGAAGAGTTGAACAGCGACCAAGTCAAGGGAGCTATTGCCTTTAAACATGTTTCTTTTGGTTACAATCCTGAAAAGATACTGATTAAGGATCTGTCTATTGATATTCCAGCAGGTAGTAAGGTTGCTATCGTTGGACCAACAGGTGCTGGGAAGTCTACCCTTATCAATCTCCTCATGCGATTTTATCCTATTAACTCAGGAGATATTTTGCTAGATGGTCATTCTATTTATGACTATACCCGAGCATCTCTTCGACAGCAGTTTGGAATGGTGCTTCAAGAAACTTGGCTCAAGCAAGGAACCATTCATGACAATATTGCTTTTGGAAATCCTGATGCTAGCCGAGAGCAGGTCATTGCAGCAGCCAAGGCAGCTAACGCAGACTTCTTTATCCAACAATTGCCCCAGGGCTATGATACCAAGCTTGAAAATGCAGGTGAATCACTGTCAGTCGGTCAGGCTCAGCTCTTGACCATCGCACGTGTCTTTCTATCCATTCCTAAGATTCTCATCTTAGACGAGGCAACTTCCTCTATCGATACTCGGACGGAGGTGCTTGTTCAAGATGCCTTTGCCAAACTCATGAAGGGGCGAACAAGCTTTATCATCGCCCACCGTTTATCGACCATTCAGGATGCTGATTTGATTCTTGTCTTGGTAGATGGTGACATTGTAGAGTATGGTAACCATCAAGAACTCATGAGGAGAAAAGGCAAGTATTATCAAATGCAGCAAGCAGCAGCTTTTGATTTAGATTGATAGCACTAGCTTTAAAATGACTCGTTTTTATAAACCAAAAGTTGCCTTAGGGTGACTTTTTTGTTACAATAGCTAGAAAAATTGTGATATTTAAATTGTAACTTAGAGAAGGAGAAGCACCATGAAAGTCTATCAGCATGTAAATATCGTGACTTGTGACCAAGATTTCCACGTCTATCTGGATGGGATTTTAGCTGTCAAAGAATCTAAAGTCGTCTATGTCGGTCAGGAAAATCAAGAGATTCTCGAGCAAGCAGAACACATCATAGATTATCAAGGTGCCTGGATTATGCCTGGCTTGGTTAACTGCCATACCCACTCTGCTATGACAGGTTTGAGAGGCATTCGTGACGATAGTAATCTCCATGAATGGCTAGAGGACTATATCTGGCCAGCTGAGGCAGAGTTCACGCCAGAGATGACCACAAAGGCCGTCAAAGAGGCTCTGACTGAAATGCTCTTATCAGGAACGACAACCTTCAATGACATGTATAATCCTAATGGAGTGGATATAGCTAAGATTTATGAGGTAGTCAAGGCTTCCAAGATGCGTTGCTATTTCTCTCCAACCCTCTTTTCTTCAGAACTGGAGAAGACAGATGAGACCATAGTCAGAACTCGAGCTATCATTGAGAGAATTAAAGGCTACCAGGATCCCAAGTTCAAGGTGATGGTGGCCCCTCACTCGCCCTACAGTTGTAGTCGAGATTTGCTGGAGGCAAGTCTTGAGCTAGCAAAAGAAGAGAATATTCCTCTTCATATCCACGTGGCAGAAACCCAGGAAGAGTCAGGCATTATTCTGAAACGCTATGGCAAACGCCCATTAGCCTTCCTAGATGAGCTCGGATATTTAGATCATAAAGCTGTCTTTGCCCATGGTGTGGAGTTAAATGAAGCAGAAATTACCCGCTTGGTAGATTCGCAAGTCGCTATCGCCCACAATCCTATCAGCAACCTCAAGCTAGCCTCAGGCATTGCACCAGTCGTCCAACTTCAAAAAGCAGGAGTAGCAGTTGGTATTGCAACTGATTCAGTTGCTTCTAACAATAACCTGGATATGTTTGAGGAAGGGCGGACTGCAGCACTCTTACAGAAGATGAAGAGTGGTGATGCCAGCCAATTTCCAATCGAAACTGCCCTCAAGGCACTGACGATCGAGGGTGCTAAGGTACTAGGAATGGAAGACGAGATTGGTAGTTTAGAAGTCGGCAAGCAGGCTGATTTTCTCGTCATCCAACCGCAAGGAAAAATCCATCTCCAACCTCAAGAAAACATGCTGTCTCACCTAGTTTACGCTGTCAAATCCAGTGATGTTGATCATGTCTATATTGCTGGTCACCAAGTTGTGAAAGACGGACATGTACTAACTGTTAACTTGTAAAAATAAGCATAAAATCTCTAAATCTCATGAGAAAAATCTTATGAGATTTTCTTATTTTACTAGTAATATCAAGGCTTTTACTAAGTATTCAAGTCTTGTATTTAGAAATTTTCAAAAAGCAAATTAGATAAATAAGAGAACTTATGGTATAATAAAAAGATACAAAAAGGAGTATTTATGGACATTTCAGAAATCCGTCAAAAAATTGACGCCAATCGTGAAAAATTAGCTTCTTTTAGGGGGTCTCTTTGACCTCGAAAGGTTAGAAGAAGATATTGCCATTTTGGAAAACAAAATGACTGAGCCTGATTTTTGGAACGATAATATCGCGGCCCAAAAAACATCGCAAGAATTAAACGAACTAAAAAACACCTATAATACTTTCCACAAGATGGAAGAATTGCAGGATGAAGTTGAAATCTTACTAGACTTTTTGGCAGAGGATGAATCTGTCCGTGAAGAGTTAATCGAGCAGCTGGGGACTTTGGACCAAATGATGACCAGCTACGAGATGACCCTTCTTTTGTCTGAGCCTTATGACCATAACAATGCTATCCTTGAGATTCACCCAGGATCTGGAGGAACAGAGGCTCAGGATTGGGGCGATATGCTCCTTCGGATGTATACTCGCTATGGAAATGCCAAGGGATTCAAGGTTGAGATTTTGGATTACCAAGCAGGTGATGAAGCGGGAATCAAGTCAGTGACCCTATCATTCGAAGGGCCAAATGCTTATGGCCTCCTCAAGTCAGAGATGGGAGTTCACCGTTTGGTGCGTATCTCACCATTTGACTCAGCCAAACGTCGCCACACCTCTTTTACTTCTGTAGAAGTTATGCCAGAGTTGGATGATACCATCGAAGTAGATATCCGAGAAGATGATATCAAGATGGATACTTTCCGCTCAGGTGGAGCAGGTGGACAGAACGTCAACAAGGTTTCGACCGGTGTTCGTTTGACTCATATTCCGACAGGAATTGTCGTAGCATCGACTGTTGACCGTACCCAGTACGGAAACCGCGACCGTGCTATGAAGATGCTTCAAGCTAAACTCTACCAAATGGAGCAAGAAAAGAAAGCTGCTGAGGTAGACTCACTTAAGGGAGAGAAAAAAGAAATTACATGGGGAAGCCAAATTCGCTCCTATGTATTTACCCCTTATACTATGGTCAAAGACCATCGTACTAGCTTTGAAGTTGCGCAAGTAGATAAGGTAATGGATGGAGACCTAGACGGTTTCATCGATGCTTATCTAAAATGGCGTATTAGTTAATAGAAAGGAAGTCACATGTCAATCATTGAAATGAGAGATGTTGTCAAAAAGTATGACAACGGGACTACAGCCCTACGTGGCATCACTGTAAATATCGATGCAGGAGAATTCGCCTACATCGTAGGACCTTCAGGTGCAGGGAAATCAACTTTTATCCGTGCCTTGTATCGTGAGGTAAAAGTCGACAAAGGGAGCTTGCAAGTTGCTGGCTATAACCTTGTTAAAATTAAAAAGAAAGATGTTCCAATGCTACGTAGAAACGTAGGAGTAGTCTTTCAGGACTACAAATTGTTACCAAAGAAAACTGTTTATGAGAACATTGCCTACGCAATGGAGGTAGTTGGGGAAAGACGTCGTAATATCAAAAAACGTGTTATGGAAGTCTTGGATCTTGTTGGTTTGAAACACAAGGTGCGTTCGTTCCCTAATGAACTTTCAGGTGGTGAGCAACAGCGTATCGCCATTGCCCGTGCTATCGTAAACAATCCTAAGGTTTTGATTGCCGACGAACCAACAGGGAACTTGGACCCAGATAACTCATGGGAAATCATGAATCTCTTGGAACGAATCAATCTTCAAGGTACAACAGTATTGATGGCGACCCACAACAGTCAAATCGTAAATACCTTACGCCACCGCGTTATTGCCATCGAAAATGGTCGCGTGGTACGTGATGAAGCGAAAGGAGAGTACGGATACGATGATTAGTAGATTTTTCCGTCACCTATTTGAGTCTTTAAAGAGTTTAAAGCGTAATGGGTGGATGACCATTGCTGCCATTAGTTCAGTAATGATCACCTTGACCTTGGTTGCAATCTTTGCTTCAGTTATCTTTAACACTGCAAAATTAGCAACTGATATTGAAAACAACGTCCGTGTAATGGTCTATATCCGTAAGGACGTTGAGGACAATAGTGAAACGATTGTAAAAGAAGGCCAAACAGTTACCAATAATGACTACCACAAGGTCTATAATGCCCTCAAGTCTATGTCAGCAGTTAAAAATGTAACTTTCTCAAGTAAGGAAGAACAGTATGACAAGCTGACTGAAACCATGGGTGAAGAGTGGAAGGTTTTTGAAGGAGATGCCAATCCCCTTCACGATGCCTATATTGTAGATACCAATTCACCAAGTGATGTTAAGAAAGTAGCTGAAGATGCTAAAAAGATTGAAGGTGTTTCTGAGGTCCAAGACGGTGGTGCCAATACAGAACGTCTCTTCAAGTTGGCTTCATTTATCCGTGTTTGGGGCTTGGTTATTGCAGGACTCTTGATCTTTATCGCAGTCTTCCTGATTTCAAATACCATCCGAATCACTATCATTTCACGTAGTCGTGAAATTCAGATTATGCGTTTGGTTGGTGCTAAAAACAGCTACATCCGTGGACCATTCTTGCTGGAAGGTGCCTTTATCGGATTGTTGGGAGCAGCTCTTCCATCAGTTTTGGTTTACTTTATCTATAATAAAGTCTTCCAATCTGTTAACCCGTCATTGGTTGGTCAAAACCTATCATTGATTACACCTGACATCTTTAATCCAGTTATGATCGGTCTTTTGTTTGTTATCGGTATTTGTATCGGATCACTTGGATCAGGGATTTCAATGCGCCGATTCTTGAAAATCTAAGACAATCTTATATAAAAAATATAAAAAAGCAGGATGCAATCAAGAACTCACTGAGTCTGATTGCCCTGCTTTTTCTTTTTATCTCTATAGCCAGTCGCTTGCCAATTTTGGGGAAACAGTGTATGATAGGGAAGTACCTTTTAGGCTAAAAAGAAAAATGAGGATAAGATGAAACAATTTTTGGAAAAGCTGAGTATACTCTCTCTGTCACTAGTATTGATCACATCGTTTTCAATCTCAAGTGCTCTACCAGCTATGTTTGACTATTATCAAGGCTATTCGACAGGTCAAGTTGAGCTCTTAGTTAGCTTACCTTCCTTTGGAATAATGGCTATGCTTTTACTGAATGGAGTTTTGGAGCGAATCTTTCCTGAACGTCTCCAATTGACCCTGGGTCTCTTGATTTTATCGATTAGCGGGACTGCACCTTTCTGGTATCAGGGTTACTATTTTGTCTTTGCGACACGCCTACTTTTCGGGATTGGTGTAGGGATGCTGAATGCCAAGGCTATTTCTATCATCAGTGAACGCTATCACGGAAAAACTCGTATCCAAATGCTTGGTTTTCGTGGGTCTGCCGAAGTCGTAGGAGCATCCATCTTAACCTTAGCAGTTGGTCAACTCTTAGCATATGGCTGGACAGCTAGTTTCTTGGCCTATGCCGCAGGCTTGGTAGTCTTGGTGCTCTTTCTTTTATTTGTCCCTTACAACAAGGAAGAAATTCATGAGTCCAAGCATCAGACAGAAGAAGCTGTAAGATTGACTGCTTCTATGAAAAAGCTCATTTTCTTCCTTGCTATTGCAGCCGCAGTGATTGTATGTACCAATACTGCTATCACCTTCCGCATCCCTAGTCTTATGATTGAGGCAGGCTTTGGGGATGCTCAGTTGTCCAGTTTGGTACTTAGTGCTATGCAGTTGATTGGGATTCTAGCTGGAATCAGCTTTTCTTTCCTGATCTCGACCTTCAAGGAAAGACTTCTATTGGTCGCTGGTGTCACTTTTGGTATCGGGCAAATCATCATTGCTCTTTCCCCTTCACTCTGGGTGGTGGTTGCAGGTTCTATCCTAGGAGGATTTGCCTACAGCATTGCTCTGACGACAGTCTTTCAGTTGATATCTGAGCGAATCCCAGCAAAACTCCTCAATAAAGCAACTTCATTTGCTGTTTTGGGATGTTCTTTTGGAGCATCATTAACACCCTTCGTTCTTTCAGGGATTGGCTTGGTGACTACAGATGGTCGATTGACCTTTATTATCCTAGGAGCATGGATGATTGCAACATCAGTCATTGTTTCTATTTTTTTGAAAAAAGAAGTTTAACAAAAAACTCAAGGATGTAGGTTCCTTGAGTTTTTTGTTATTTATTAGAAAGCATCTGCCAAAAAATATCGATGATATAAGTCAAGCCATAGGTATAAACAACTAAGGTAAAAGGCTTTGTCAAGATGATGATAGTCATATAGCGTTTGAAGCTCATCTTGGTCAGGGCAGCCAGCATACAGAGAAAGTCCGCAGGACTGACAGGCCAGATCATCATAAAGATAAAGAAACGGTCAAAGCGATTGCCCTTATCTAACCAACCGATATACTTATCATAGGTCCGTTTGCTGACGACTGATTGGACAAAAGGCGCACCATAGAGCCTTACTAGGTAAAAGATAATAGCACAACCAATGACGATGCCGATATAGTTATAGATAGTCCCCACGATATGCCCATAGATGAAAACACCCGCAACAGATGTCAGAGCACCAGGGATAATAGGAACAACTGTCTGTAAAATCTGTAAAAAGATAAAGAGTGGAGGCCCCCAGATACCTGCCTGTTGGATAAAGGCAGATAGAGTTTCCTTGGAGTGCAAGATCCCAGCTTGATAGGCCCAGATACAGAATATTAAAGTACCAACTCCACCGATGATGGATGAAATATTAATTGCTTGCTGTAGAAGGGGAGAAACAGCTTTCATTTCTTTATCGTGTGACATGTAAACTCCTCTTAAATAGTATAAATCTACTATACCATATTTTGAGGAGAAAGACTACATGGGTACTTCGTGTGACTTTGCCTCAAGTATGGTAAAATGAGAATAAGAAAATGACAGCTTAGAATGAGGGAAATCATGTTAGGATTGAAGTTTAATGGCACTTGGCGCAACTACCAAAAACAGGTATTGGACAACTTTCAAGAATACCAAGCAGATGGTCATGTCCACTTGGTGGCAGCGCCAGGTTCTGGTAAAACAACTATTGGTATCGAGTTGATTGCCCGCTTTGATAAACCAGCTCTGGTTTTGGTGCCGACGGTTACCATTCGGGAACAATGGGTGGATAGGATTCGCCAGGCCTTTTTAGAGGATGAGGACCAGGTCACAAGTCTCGTGTCTCAAAATCTCAAGGATATGAAGCAAATCACCATCGCCACCTACCAAGCCTTTCACAGCGCTATGCAACAGGTGCAATCTCAAGAGGATAATGGCGAGGTTGAGGACTTTGTCGGCTTTGACCTGATTGCTAGACTCAAGGAAAAAGGCGTCGAAACCCTCTGCCTGGACGAATGCCATCACTTGAGAAATGAATGGTGGAAAAGCCTAGAAGACTTCCGTAAAAATTACCCGCAACTACAAGTCATCTCACTCACTGCAACACCGCCATATGACAGTGAGCCAGAACTCTGGGATCGCTATCTCCAGATGTGTGGCGAGATCGACCAAGAAATAACAGTGCCAGAACTGGTCAAGGAAGACACCCTCTGCCCTCACCAGGACTTTGTCTATATCTGTTTTCCGACCAAGGAAGAAGACAAGCGCTTGGAAGAATTTGAGGACACCAAGTGGCAGTATGTCAGCCAACTAGTGGTTGATCCTGATTTTCAAGAGTTGATTAAGAGTTCCAAGGTCTTCAAAGAGGAAATCTCTGCGGATATGCTCCTCGAAGATCCCAAGTATCTATCAGCCCTCCTCATTTATCTACAGGCTCAAAAGCTAGAAATTCCTAAGCACTTACGAGATTTACTGGGGGCGGAAGGCTTGCCTGCTCTTAATTACTACTGGCTGGAAGTTCTCTTGCAAGGCCTTCTCTATCAGACACCCGACTGGTATGAGGATCCACAGGAGACAAAGAAAAAGATAGAAGCCGATTTGAAATCAAGAGGACTGATTGAAAAACGTCAGGTCTTCTTGGTCAAATCCAAGGCTAATGACCAAATCCTCAATCAATCTCTAGGAAAACTGGCTGGTATTGCTTCAATCTTTGAAACCGAGTATGCCAGTCTAGGTCAGGACTTGAGACAGTTAGTCTTGGCGGACTATATCCGCAAGGATTTTGCCAGTTATCTGGGGGATGACCAAGCACCAATCACGCAATTAGGTGTCCTCCCTTACTTTGAAACCATTCGCCGCAGTGCGCAAAAACAAGGTCTTTCTGTCCCTATAGCAGTCCTTTCAGGTAGTGTCGTGATCATACCGACCAGTGTCAAAACAGAACTCGAAGCCCTCATCCCAAATACCAACTTGACCTTCTCAGCCATTGGAAAACTTGACCAAGATGCCTATCTCCAAGTAGGATTTCCATCCAGCTTTAAGGGGATGGTTGCCGCAGTGACTGAGCTCTTCCAACGTGGTTCTATCCAGGTCTTGGTCGGAACCAAGTCTCTCTTGGGAGAAGGATGGGATGCACCTTGTGTCAACTCTCTCATCCTAGGAAGTTTTGTCGGAAGCTTTATGCTCAGCAATCAGATGCGGGGCCGCGCCATCCGTATCTGGCCAGGACATCCAGATAAGACCAGCAATATCTGGCACCTAGTAGCCATCAAACCTTACAAAAATCCAGCCTTTTCTAATGAAAATCAAGAAGAACAAGACCTCAATCCATATCAGGACCTGCAGACTCTTGCCCGTCGGATGGACCACTTCCTTGGCTTGTCCTATAAGGAAGATACCATTGAAACAGGTCTGGATCGCTTGAACTTTCCTGAGTTCCCATTTAAGAAAAGGAAACTCGAAGACTATAACGAGAAGATTATGGAACTATCCAAGGATCGCGCCTCCCTTCGTAAAAAATGGCAGGAATCTCTCATCGTTGCTGATAAGATTGAAATTGTCAATGAAGTAGCGACCGACAGCAAACGAATCCCTCTGCTTGCCCTAGCAGATGCTGAAAAGTGGCTTCGCTATGCTCTGATGGTATTTGCCATTAGTCTCCTGACCTATGTCTTTAGACTAACCTTCTTTACCTTGCCATGGCTGACAGCTCTTTGTGTCCTCTTCCTAGCTATCACAGCCTTTCGTTATTATAACTACAAGAGTCCCTATAAACGCTTGCGCCAGATTGGAGAAGCTATCCGTAAGGTTATGGTGACTGCAGGGCATTTGTCTGATGACCAGTCGCGCGTGCAGGTCGATGAGGACAAGGAAAGCTTTAATGTTTTCGCCTATCTAAAAGGTGGCAGTATGAGAGACAAGGAACTCTTTTCAAAGGTTTTAGGAGAATTCTTTGCGCCAGTGGATAATCAACGCTACCTCTTAGTAGCTCAAAAAGCACCAACCGGCCAGTCCAAGTATTTCGTAGTTCCTAGCCTCTTTGAAAAACGTAAGGAAGATGCCCAGCTCTTCCAAAATGCCGTCGCACCACACATAGGCAACTACCAACTCGTCTACACCCGTAACGAAGCAGGTAGAAAAATCCTGCTCGAAGCCAGACTAAAATCCTTAGCCAACAAAAACGACCGCATCATTACCAAGAAAAAGGTCAAAAGTGCTTTGAAATAGGAAAAGTACTTTTTGACTCAAACATGGTATAATGTCAGTTATGAATAACAACAACCAACGTGCCCTTTGTCAGCAACTCTGGGCGGAAAATAAATACCTTGTTTTGAGCCATTCCAGCAATATTTACAAAGATATTCGCCAGTATCTCAAGCAAGAAGTGGTGGAGCTGAGTCAGGTTCAGGAGATGATTGACCGTGCCTGCCAGATTCCAGAACACAGGGGTCAGGTTTGCAATGCCTTTCAGCATATTTGGGGCTATTTTAAAAAGCAAGCCAGTCCTGATGAGCGCAAGGACTATATGCTCTTGCTGGATCGCTATCGCTTTGGTCAGGCTTCCAAGCAAGACTTGATTGCTAGAACTAGAGATTTGCTTGAGCGTTACCCAAATGCTTATCTGCAAGATTCTGCCCTGCTGAAAGGAGACTCCCATGAGACTTTGGCATGAAGCTTTGATACCACAACTTCCCCGTCCTCAGCTCTTGGGGCAACATCGAGAGTGTTGCGCCCTGCGTGGCAATGGCTGGGGCAGAAAGCATGCGACGGTTGACTATGTCTTTACCCACTCGCCCTATCGTCTCTATGCCTATCATCGTTTGATTATGGAGGAGATGGCTGACCGAGGCTACAATGTCAGTCCAGAGTGGCTGGACAAGAACTACCGAGGCAAGACCTGTCCTTCCTATGAAGACTTAGCAGAGGAAAAGCTGAAAAGTCCTATCTATAGCGAACATGACGCTGCCTACTATGAGGAATGTCTGGCTAATCTTCGAGAGAAGGGGGTAGAGCTGGAGTAATAGTTATGGTACCTCAATTTTATAATTATGAAGGATTATGGTTTTTTAAATTAAGGGGGAACGAAGTGAGCTTTTATAGGATATTTCCCGCTATAGTGGTATTCTAGATAACAATTTATTATTATCTAGAACGGGATTTTTGAGACACTATGGCTCAAAAATTAGGGATGAAATTACGAAGTAATTTGCTCCCGTCCGCACTTTTTCAGGGAAATATCAGAATTATAAAAGAAAAATCAACCTATAGTCTTTTCTAATACCAAGCCATAGGTAGCTTTCAATTCACTATTTTTTTGCGAAGAACATAGCAACCTTGAAAGGTTACTAATCTATATCTATCAAAGGATTTGGGGAATCTTCTCTAAATCTTTTTTTGTGCTCTAAATCGAGATATAGTTTGAAACTATATCAAAGCCTAATTTTTTACAATTATACAGACAGTTTCTTTTCTGTTAAGATAGTTTCAACAACAATTTTTGGAGGACAAAACATGTCAACTACAATTATCGGTTTCCCTCGTTTGGGTGAATTCCGCGAATTAAAATTTACAACTGAAAAATACTTTAGAAAAGAAATCTCAGAAGAAGAACTCTTGGCTGCGGCTAAAGAATTACGTGCTAAACACTGGAACATTGTCAAAGAAAAAGGCATCACTGAAATCCCATCAAATGACTTTTCTCACTATGACAACTTCCTAGATGCAGCCTTCCTTTTCAACGTAGTTCCTGCATCCGTTCAAAACTTGGAATTATCAGAACTTGAGCGCTACTTTGCTTTGGCTCGTGGTTACCAAGGTGAAAAAGGGGATGTTCGTGCCCTTCCGATGAAAAAATGGTTTAACACTAACTACCACTATATCGTTCCTAAATTTGAAAAAGACACTCAAGTAAAATTGGCTGGTCACAAGATCTTTGATGAGTTCCAAGAAGCCAAAGAATTGGGTCTTAACACTCGTCCTGTCCTTGTAGGTCCATTCACTTTCCTTCAATTGTCAGATTTTGAAGAAGGTGTTAAAGCAGAAGACTTTGTAGATAGCTTTGTAGCTGCTTACCAAGAAGTTTTTGCAAAATTGGCTGAACTTGGTGCGGCTCGTATCCAATTGGACGAAGCTGCTCTTGTCAAAGACTTGACAGCTGAAGAAAAAGCTCTCTTCTTGAACATCTACAACAAACTCTTGGCTGATAAAAAAGGTCTTGAAGTCTTGCTTCAAACATACTTCGGTGACGTGCGTGACGTTTACGCTGACCTTGTGAAATTGCCAGTAGATGCTATCGGTCTTGACTTCGTTGAAGGTAAGAAAACTCTTGAACTCGTTAAAGGTGGCTTCCCAGCTGACAAGACTCTTTATGCAGGTATTGTCAATGGTAAGAACATCTGGCGCAACAATTACGAAAAGAGCTTGGCTATTCTTGAGCAAATCCCAGCTGAAAACATCGTCTTGACTAGCTCATGCTCACTTCTTCATGTGCCATTTACAACTGCTAACGAAGAATTTGAACCAGCTATCTTGAACCACTTTGCATTTGCAGTTGAAAAATTGGATGAGATCCGTGACTTGGATGCTATCCGCAACGGTCAAGGAGCAGAAGCTCTTGCAGCTAACAAAGAACTCTTTGCGACTGAACGTGTTGGTGAAAATGCGGAACTTCGTGCTCGTATCGCTGGATTGACTGACGCAGACTACACTCGTTTGCCAGCCTTTGCTGAACGTGAAGCAATCCAAGAAGAAGCTTTCAAACTTCCAGCTCTTCCAACAACAACTATTGGTTCATTCCCTCAAACTAAGGAAGTTCGTGCCAAACGTTTGGCCTTCCGTAAGGGTGAATTGTCAGCAGAAGATTATGACAAGTTCTTGGCAGAGCAAATCGACGAATGGATTAAATGGCAAGAAGAAGTTGGATTTGACGTGCTTGTACACGGTGAATTCGAGCGTAATGACATGGTTGAGTACTTCGGTCAAAACTTGTCAGGTTACCTCTTCTCTAAGAATGGTTGGGTACAATCATACGGTATGCGTGGGGTTAAACCACCAATCATCTGGGGCGATGTCACTCGTCTCAACCCTATCACTGTGAAATGGTCTAGCTACGCACAAAGCCGTACGGACAAACCTGTTAAAGGTATGTTGACTGGACCTGTTACCATCCTTAACTGGTCATTCCCACGTGAAGACATCTCTATCAAGGATTCTACTCTTCAAATCGCTCTTGCAATCAAGGATGAAGTTCTTGACCTTGAAGCTGCAGGCGTGAAAATCATCCAAATCGACGAGGCTGCCCTTCGTGAGAAATTGCCACTTCGTCGTAGCGACTGGTACGAAGACTACCTTGACTGGGCTATTCCAGCCTTCCGTTTGGTTCACTCAACTGTAGCACCAGACACACAAATCCACACTCACATGTGTTACTCAGAATTTACAGATATCATCCCAGCTATCGACAACATGGATGCAGACGTTATCTCATTTGAAGCTAGCCGTTCAAACCTTGAAATCTTGGACGAACTCAAAGCGAAAAACTTCCAAACAGAAGTTGGACCTGGGGTTTACGATATCCACTCACCTCGTGTGCCTAATGAAGGCGAAATCGACCACACAATCGAAGCTATCCTTGCGAAAGTACCTAGCAAGAAAGTATGGATTAACCCTGACTGTGGTTTGAAAACACGTGGTATCCCAGAAACTAAAGAAAGCTTGATCCGCCTTGTAGAAGCTGCTAAAGCTGCGCGTGAGAAATTGTAAGAAAAGACAATTCTCCCTACACGGTTGATCAGTAAGAAATCAACTAGAAAAGGTTTATACATATGTCACGTCAAACACCGTCCCTCTCATTTGAAGTTTTCCCTCCAAACCCAGAAGTAGGCAATGATAAAATTATTTCTGCACTGCAAAATATGCAGGATTTAGCACCACACTTCATCAGTGTGACTGCCAGTAATAATAAATTTAATATCAAAGAGACGACGGTTCGTTTGGCTGACTATATCCAAAATGACTTGAATATTAAGACCATTGCTCACTTGCCAGCCATTTACTTGACTAAGGATAAGGTTGCTGAAACCATTAGAGATTTGGACAAGGTTGGCGTACAGAAGATCTTGGCCCTTCGTGGAGATATCATTCCAGGTGTTGAGCCACAGAAGGATTTCTGTTATGCGACAGACTTGATTGAGTTCATCAAGGAACAGGCCCCACACTTTGATATCATTGGTGCTTGTTATCCTGAAGGACATCCAGACTCGCCAAATCAAATCTCAGATATCCAAAATCTTAAGAAAAAAGTGGATGCAGGATGCTCTAGTCTAGTAACGCAACTTTTCTTTGATAATGAGCGTTTCTACGATTTCCAAGATAAGTGTACCTTGGCTGGAATTGATGTTCCCATTCATGCAGGGATTATGCCAATCCTTAACCGTAACCAAGCCCTTCGTCTTTTGAAGACTTGTGAGAATATCCATCTCCCACGTAAGTTTAAGGCTATCTTGGACAAGTATGAGAATGACCCTGAGTCACTCAGAGCAGCAGGACTTGCCTATGCCGTAGACCAAATCGTGGACTTGGTAACGCAAGACGTTGCAGGTGTGCATCTCTACACTATGAACAATGCAGATACGGCTCAGTACATACATCAAGCAACCCATGCCTTGTTTAACCATCAGCCTGTAAAATAATAAAAAGCAAACCATTCTTTTCTGATGAGAAGAATGGTTCCTTTTTTATAGAAAAGACCGTACTTTTTAAGAAAAATATGATAAAATAGACTCTGTACGTACTTGATACAAAGATGAGGGTATTTAAGCTATGAAAGTTTTTTTATAGATGATTAGGTTTGTATTAAAACCTGATAATAAGTGTCTATAAAAAAAGAACAAAGTGAGTATTAAAAGATATTTCACGCTATAGTGGTATCCTAGAGAATAACTCTGTTATTTTCTAGGACGGAATTTTTTAGACTTCTGGCTAAAAAATTAGGGATGAAATTCCGAAGGAAGTTGCCCCCGTCCGCACTATTCCAGTGAAATATCAAAAAAATTCATAATTGAATTTTGGCCTCATTTCTTAGGAAAAAAGACAAGCTTCCTTACACTCATCGAGTGCAGCGTCACCTTCCTATTTTTCTACAGAAATGTTCGGCAAGCCGAACCGTCCAAAATATCTTGATTAATTGAACTCGGCCGAAAAGCTGTGTAAAAAAGATAAACTGTCTTGTCTTCATCGAAGACTTCGTCAGTTTCCTATTTTTACTTTGCTTTTGACGGCCTTAGTATCTTGATCTTTGTAGGCAAGGCGTATAATTTTATCAATCCAAAGGGGATTAAAATGACAAAACAAGTGTTTCAAACGACTTTTGCGGGTCGTGAGTTAATCGTAGAGACTGGTCAGGTTGCTAAGCAAGCAAATGGCGCTGTTGTCGTTCGTTACGGTGAGTCAACTGTCTTGACTGCAGCCGTTATGTCTAAGAAGATGGCAACTGGGGACTTCTTCCCGCTCCAAGTTAACTACGAAGAAAAAATGTATGCAGCTGGGAAGTTTCCTGGTGGCTTTATGAAACGTGAAGGACGTCCTTCAACAGATGCGACTTTGACAGCGCGTTTGATTGACCGTCCAATCCGTCCAATGTTTGCGGAAGGTTTCCGTAATGAAGTACAAGTGATCAATACAGTTCTTTCTTACGATGAAAATGCATCGGCACCAATGGCAGCTATGTTTGGTTCATCATTGGCCTTGTCTATCTCAGATATTCCATTTGACGGACCAATCGCTGGAGTACAAGTAGGTTATGTCGATGGTGAAATCATCATCAACCCAACTCAAGAACAAGCAGAGCGCTCTCTTCTCGAATTGACAGTAGCCGGTACTAAGCACGCTATCAACATGGTAGAGTCTGGTGCTAAAGAATTGTCAGAAGAAATCATGCTACAAGCTCTTCTTAAAGGACATGAAGCCGTTAAAGAATTGATTGCCTTCCAAGAAGAAATCGTTGCTGCTGTTGGAAAAGAAAAAGCAGTGGTTGAGTTGCTTCATGTAGACGCTGAATTGCAAGCCGAAATCATTGCGGTCTACAATAGCGACCTTCAAAAAGCGGTCCAAGTAGAAGAAAAATTGGCTCGTGAAGCCGCAACTCAAGCAGTCAAAGACCAAGTTACTACAGTTTACCAAGAAAAATATGCGGACCACGAAGAGTTTGACCGTATCATGCGTGATGTAGCTGAAATCTTGGAACAAATGGAACATGCAGAAGTGCGCCGTTTGATTACAGAAGACAAGGTTCGTCCTGATGGTCGTAAGGTTGATGAAATTCGTCCTTTGGATGCAGTGGTCGACTTCCTTCCTCGTGTACACGGTTCGGGTCTCTTTACTCGTGGCCAAACTCAGGCCCTTTCTGTCTTAACTTTGGCACCAATGGGTGAAGCACAAACTATCGATGGTCTAGATCCAGAACACAAGAAACGCTTTATGCACCACTATAACTTCCCACAATACTCTGTAGGGGAAACTGGCCGTTACGGTGCACCTGGTCGTCGTGAAATTGGTCACGGTGCTCTTGGTGAGCGTGCTCTTGCTCAAGTATTGCCAAGCTTGGAAGAATTCCCATACGCTATCCGTCTGGTAGCAGAAGTATTGGAATCAAATGGTTCTTCATCTCAAGCATCTATCTGTGCGGGAACACTTGCCCTTATGGCTGGTGGTGTGCCAATCAAGGCACCAGTAGCAGGGATTGCTATGGGCCTCATCTCAGATGGTAACAACTATACAGTGTTGACAGATATCCAAGGTTTGGAAGACCACTTTGGAGATATGGACTTTAAGGTTGCAGGTACTCGCGACGGGATTACTGCCCTTCAGATGGATATCAAGATCCAAGGGATCACTGCAGAAATCTTGACGGAAGCTCTTGCTCAAGCCAAGAAAGCTCGTTTTGAAATCCTTGATGTGATTGAAGCTACTATTCCTGAAGTTCGTCCAGAATTGGCTCCAACAGCTCCGAAAATTGATACCATCAAGATTGATGTGGACAAGATTAAAATTGTCATCGGTAAGGGTGGAGAAACCATTGACAAGATCATCGCTGAAACAGGCGTTAAGATTGACATCGACGAAGAAGGAAATGTATCTATCTACTCTAGCGACCAAGATGCAATCAACCGTGCCAAAGAAATCATCGCTGGTTTGGTACGTGAAGCCAAAGTGGATGAAGTTTTCCATGCCAAAGTTGTTCGTATCGAGAAATTTGGTGCCTTTGTCAACCTATTTGATAAGACAGATGCCCTTGTACATATCTCTGAAATGGCTTGGACACGTACCAATAATGTAGAAGATTTAGTTCAAATTGGTGATTTTGTAGATGTGAAGGTTATTAAGATCGATGAAAAAGGTCGTGTAGATGCTTCTATGAAAGCACTCTTACCACGTCCTCCAAAATCTGAACATTCAGAAGAAAAAGGTGAAAAGGGGCATCGTCATGTCGGTCGTCCTCGTCACCATCATAAGGACCATAAACCTAAGAAAGAAACTACAGAAACACCAAAAGATTCAGAATAAGAAAGGAGAAATGTATGGGATGGTGGCGTGAAACCATTGATATCGTAAAAGAAAATGATCCAGCGGCTCGTAGCACCTTGGAAGTCTTGCTGACTTACCCTGGAGTTAAGGCCTTGGCTGCCCACCGTCTCTCTCATTTTTTCTGGAAACACGGCTTTAAGCTCTTAGCTCGCATGCACAGCCAGTTTTGGCGCTTTTGGACGCAGATTGAGATACATCCAGGTGCTCAGATAGATTCAGGTGTGTTTATTGATCACGGAGGAGGTCTGGTCATAGGGGAAACAGCCGTCGTTGAAAAAGGTGTGCTCCTCTACCATGGTGTGACTCTCGGAGGAACTGGTAAGGATTCTGGTAAACGCCACCCGACCATTCGCAAAGGAGTTCTCATTTCTGCTCATGCCCAAATCATTGGACCTGTTGAGATAGGTGAAAATGCTAAAGTTGGTGCTGCTGCAGTCGTTGTAGCAGATGTACCTAGTGATGTGACTGTGGTTGGAGTTCCAGCCAAGATTGTTCGAGTTCATGGCCAAAAGGATGAGCTAACTATTCATGAGGTTGAAGGAAAACGGGAATACTACGTCAATAAACTTGAGCAGGCAAGAGATGCTAGTCATAGATCGTCTGAGCTGTAGAGGATATCTATATGATTCAAGCAAGAAATAAGTTAAGCCAAGAGGAGTTATCTGAGGCGAAAAAACTAATTAACTGTTGCCAAGCCTATGATGGAACTTATCGTGATCCTTATCTTTCTAACATGCTCAATTTTAACCCCGATATGCCCGCCTTTTTCCTTTATTATGAAAAAGGTGAACTTGTTGGCCTATTAACCGTCTATGCAGATGACCAAGATGTGGAAGTAGCAATCCTGGTCCACCCCAATCATCGTCGTCAAGGAATTGCGCGGGCTTTGTATAGAAGTTTTGAGAAAGAAACGACATCTTATCCAATTGAGTCTGTGACTTTTCAGACAGAGCGTGTTTTTCTAGAGCGCCATCCTGATTTTGTCAATAACTGGGGACTGGTCGAGGATGAAGAGACAGAAACCTGGTTAGGTAAGGATAGAAGACCTTATCCGTTAGCAACTGTTTCCAATCTGGACGTTTTGTTAGCAGATCGTTCTTATCAGGATCAAATTAGTCAGTTAAGATTTCAGGCATTTTCAGAGGAACATGAATCTAAAGAAGTTGTGGATAGATATGTCGCTAAAGCTCTGAAAGATCCAGAAAGTCGCCTATATATTTTATTAAAAAACGGTCAGGTTATTGGAACTTGTACAGTTGATTTATCGAGTAATACGAATTACCTCTATGGTTTAGCAATAGCTGAGCTTGAACGTGGGCAAGGCTACGGAAGCTATATAGCAAAATCCCTCGTCAACAAACTGATTGAGCAAAATGACAAGGAGTTTCAGATTGCCGTGGAAGATAGCAATGTAGGTGCCAAACGTTTGTATGAAAAGATTGGCTTTGTTAAACAGACCCAGGTGGTTTATCTGAATGCGAAAGAGTAATAAATGCTATTAGAAGAATTTGAAAATGTACCTGCTGTTATCGAGCCAACTGATCGAAGCCTCCTTAGTGGTGGAGAAGTTTGTGATACCATTATCTTGTCTTTTAATGGAGAAATCCTTGAACGAGTAAAACAGATAGATGGTGTCTACGAAGGTGGCTACCTTACCAATCTAAATGGCAAACTGCCATGGTATATCTATGAAAAAGATGGGAGTAAGGTAGCAGTTGCTATGGCTACTATTGGAGCTCCAATGGTTGTTGGACTCTTAGAAGAACTAAAAGCAAGAGAATTTAAGAACTTTATTGTTTTGGGATCTTGCGGAGTTCTAGACCAGTCTATTCAAGCAGATAGGATTATCTTACCAAGCTCGGCTTTACGTGATGAAGGTACTAGTTATCACTATGCTCCAGCAAGTGATGAAATAGCCTATGAGCAATCTCTACTCTTAACTATGGAAAAAGCCTTGGATAAAGCTGGCATTGAGCATATTCGAACAAAGTCTTGGACCACAGATGCCTTCTATCGTGAGACAGCTGCTAAGGTCAAACGAAGACTAGCAGCAGGAGCTAGAGTTGTAGATATGGAAGCTTCAGCTATCATGGCCTGGGCTCAATATCGACTAGCCAATGTCTATCAATTTTTCTACACAGCTGACTATGTCGACCATCAAAATCACGAATGGGATGCTAGACGCGAGGATAGAAAAGCGGATGCTATGACTTTCTTTGAGATAGCATTAGTAATTGCTAGAGATTTGGATTGAAACTACTCTCTAATAATAGGTACGAATTGGAATTACTGTTGTCTGGCTTATTTTCCTTGTCCAGCAAGGATTTTGCTGAATACTTTGATTAGCTTAGGTCTAATCATCTGGGTCTATCCAGCTAAGTGAAGGCGAAGCAGAACTAGAAAGGGAACTACAAGAATGGCAGTATATTTTTACGGCTGTATCACCATGGATGGCTACTTGGCAGACAGCCAGCACAGGATAGACTGGCTGCATCAGCTTGGTTCTGTAGAGGATACAGGCTATGATGACTTTTACAGACAAATGGATATCACCATCATGGGCAAGCGGACCTTTGAGGAAATCCAAGATTTGCAAGATGTAGAAAGTTTTTATCAAGCTACGGAAAACTATGTCTTTACGCATGATAGGCACCTTCCTGTCAGCAATTACCAGCCAGTAGCTGGGGATGTGGTGGACTTTGTTCACCAGATTGACAAAGGCAAAAATGTCTTTGTGATTGGTGGTAATTCCTTGGTAGGACCGCTCTTGGATGCGGATCTTTTCGACCACCTCATTATTCAGATAGCGCCCCTTATCCTGGGAAAGGGGGTTCCACTCTTTACCCAAGAGGAGGGGCAGCGCTTTTACCAACTGGATAGCCTCAGACAATTTGGCCCTTTTGCAGAGCTGGTTTTCAGCCGAAAAAGTCAGAAATAGAGAAGGGAGTTGACCGCATGATTAAAATTTACGACACCATGTCTCGTGATTTGCGAGAATTTGTCCCAATCGAGGACGGTAAGGTTAAGATGTATGTCTGTGGGCCTACGGTATACAACTATATCCACGTGGGGAATGCCCGTTCGACGGTGGCTTTTGATACCATTCGTCGCTACTTTGAGTACCGTGGCTATGAGGTTGCCTATATTTCCAACTTTACCGATGTGGATGATAAGATTATCAACCGTGCCAAAGAAGAAGGCATCACACCTCAAGAAGTAGCTGACAAGTATATCGCTGCATTTCGTGAGGATGTTACTGCCTTGGGCGTCAAGCCTGCTACCCGTCATCCACGAGTAGTCGAGTTTATGGCTGACATTATCCGTTTTGTGGAAGACCTGATTGAAAAAGGCTATGCCTATGAGAGTCAGGGCGATGTCTATTTCCGTGTGGAAAAATCCCACAACTATGCTAAGTTAGCCAATAAAACCCTAGAAGACTTGGAGTTAGGTGCTTCAGGTCGGACAGACGAAGAAACAGCTCGTAAGGAAAATCCTGTAGACTTTGCTCTTTGGAAAGCAGCCAAACCAGGTGAGATTTCTTGGGACAGCCCATGGGGGCCTGGTCGTCCAGGCTGGCACATCGAATGTTCGGTTATGTCAACGGAGATTTTAGGCGATACCATCGATATTCACGGTGGTGGAGCTGACCTTGAGTTTCCTCACCATACCAACGAAATTGCCCAATCTGAAGCTAAAACAGGCAAGACTTTTGCCAACTACTGGATGCACAATGGCTTTGTCAACATCGACAATGTCAAGATGTCCAAGTCTTTGGGGAACTTCATTACGGTACACGATGCCCTCAAAACTATCGACGGTCAAGTGCTTCGTTTCTTCTTTGCGACTCAGCATTACCGCAAACCTATCAACTTTACGGAAAAGGCTGTGCGTGATGCCGAGACCAATCTCAAGTATCTAAAGAACACCTATGAGCAACCATTTACTGGAGAAGTAGATTCTCAAGAGTTGCAAGCTTTTAAAGATAAGTTCGTGGCTTTCATGGATGAAGATTTCAATACAGCAAATGGTATCACAGTCGTCTTTGAAATGGCCAAATGGATCAACTCGGGTAACTATGATGCAGTGGTTAAGGAGACTCTTGCGACTATGTTAGAGGTCTTTGGTATTATTTTTGTCGAGGAAGTTTTGAATGAAGAGATTGAAGCCTTGATTCAAAAACGTCAAGAAGCGCGTGCCAATCGTGATTTTGCGACAGCCGACCAAATCCGAGACCAACTAGCTGATCAAGGGATTAAGCTACTGGATACCAAGGATGGAGTGAGGTGGACACGTGATTGATGTCAATCTCATTAACGGGATTGCCCTAGCTTTTGAAGGAGATGCGGTGTATTCTATGTATATTCGTCGTCATCTCATCCTCAAAGGTATGACCAAGCCCAATAAACTCCACCAAGAGGCTACCAAGTATGTTTCAGCCAAGGCTCAGGCTCGTTTGATTTCACTGATGTTGGAGGAGCAAGTCCTGACTGAGAAAGAAGAAGAAATCTATAAACGAGGGCGTAACACCAATAGCCATACCAAGGCAAAGAATGCTGATGTTGTCACCTACCGTATGTCTACAGGTTTTGAAGCTGTCATGGGTTATCTCCATATGACTGAAAATATGGAGCGATTAGAAACCTTGATCTCTTGGTGCATCCAAAAAGTGGAGGAATAGCATATGTTAGCAAAAGAACTACTAGATTGGTTTCCAGATGGTAAAATCTTAGATCAACCAGTAGACAAAGAAGATTATCTTTGCCTATCTTTGTCAAATAATCAGTGGCTTTTGCTGGAGGAAGCTAGTCTGAGTGAACGTGAAAAACAATTGGTTTCTCTCTTAACCCAGCAGGAACAATCTGTCTCGCTCAATCCTTGGTATAGCCATTTGATTGAAGGTAAGGGCCAAGCACCTCAAACTTTCAAGAAAATACAGCTTGTATATTGTCATTTATCTTATTTCCAACAGGAGAATCTCTCTTCTTGGTTAGATATGATGCGAACCCTGTTTCCAAATTACTTGACTACGATTCAGGTAGGGGCTCAGGATTATCTCTTTGTTCTCCAGCAGGATAAGTATATCTCTGTTCGTTCGATCTTATCAGATACTCTCGAAGCAGTAGAGTATGACTTTGGGCTTCGTCTGTCGATTATGTTGGGGCAGGTCTGGTCACAGAATGCTCAACAATCCTTGTCAGACTTAATCAAGGCTGAGCGTGAGCTCTTTAAGACTTGGTGGCGTCAAGGTCATCAAGGGGTTCAGACTTTTTCTCAACTCTATCTATGGAGCCTTGGAGAAAAACAGGTTGACCTTAGAATTATCAAGGACTACCTTCGCCAGTTGATTCAGGACCAAGACCAGATTCAGGAAATTATTTTGTCTCTTTGGGACAATAGTGCGGTTCTGACAAAAACAGCTCAGCAGTTGTATTTGCACCGTAATTCTCTCCAGTACAAGATTGATAAATGGGAAGAATTAACAGGGCTCCAATTAAAGGATTTGACGGATTTAACACTCTGTTATCAACTCATCTTACCAGATATCCTATAAAGTTTTGTGCAAGTTGCACAGAACTTTTTTTGTTTTTTGGTCAACTTGCCATAGAATGATAAAGCGTTTTCATATATAATAAAACTATCAAAAACAAAAGGAGTTCTCCACAATGGTAGAATTAAATCTTAAAAATATTTACAAAAAATATCCAAACAGCGAACATTATTCAGTTGAAGACTTCAACTTGGATATCAAAGACAAAGAATTTATCGTTTTCGTAGGACCTTCAGGATGTGGTAAATCAACTACACTCCGTATGATTGCAGGTCTTGAAGACATCACAGAAGGTACTGCATCTATCGATGGTGTGGTTGTCAACGACGTAGCTCCAAAAGACCGTGATATCGCCATGGTATTCCAAAACTACGCTCTTTACCCACACATGACTGTATACGACAACATGGCTTTCGGTTTGAAATTGCGTAAATACAGTAAAGAAGATATCGACAAACGTGTACAAGAAGCAGCTGAAATCCTCGGATTGAAAGAATTTTTGGAACGTAAACCTGCTGACCTTTCTGGTGGTCAACGTCAACGTGTTGCCATGGGTCGTGCGATCGTCCGTGATGCAAAAGTGTTCTTGATGGATGAGCCTTTGTCAAACTTGGATGCGAAACTTCGTGTATCAATGCGTGCTGAAATCGCTAAAATCCACCGTCGTATCGGAGCTACAACTATCTACGTAACTCACGACCAAACTGAGGCGATGACACTTGCAGACCGTATTGTTATCATGTCAGCTACTAAGAACCCTGCTGGAACAGGTACTATCGGACGTGTTGAACAAATCGGTACTCCTCAAGAAGTTTACAAAAACCCAGTTAACAAATTCGTAGCAGGATTCATCGGAAGCCCAGCTATGAACTTCATCAACGTTAAATTGAACGGTGACCATATCGTTGGTGATGGCTTTAACTTGAAAGTTCCAGAAGGAGCTTTGAAAGTTCTTCGTGAAAAAGGTTATGAAGGTAAAGAATTGATCTTCGGTATCCGTCCAGAAGACGTGAACGCTGAGCCTGCTTTCCTTGAAACATTCCCAGAATCAGTTGTTAAAGCAACTATCTCTGTATCAGAGTTGCTTGGTTCTGAATCTCACCTATACTGCCAAGTTGGTAAAGATGAGTTTGTTGCAAAAGTTGATGCTCGTGACTACTTGCAAGCAGGTGCAACAGTTGAACTTGGATTTGACCTAAACAAAGCACACTTCTTCGATGTAGAAACTGAAAAAACAGTTTACTAAGATAAAATAAATGATCAAACACTGCTAGAAATTTTCTAGCAGTGTTTTTCTTATAAAGCTCTAGGTTCTTCTAGTTTTCTTATTGTCGAAAAAGTGATAAAATGGTAGGAAGAACTGGAGAGTATGCATGCCCAAAGAAGTAATTTATTCAGGCGATGAAGTTGTCGCTTTAACACAAAAATATTTATCGAAGGAAGATGTGGCTTTTGTGCATAAGGCCTTGGTTTATGCTGTTGAATGCCACAGTGGTCAGTATCGTAAATCCGGCGAACCCTATATTATTCATCCCATTCAGGTGGCAGGGATTTTAGCTAAGCTCAAGCTAGATGCCGTGACGGTTGCCTGCGGTTTTTTACATGACGTGGTAGAAGACACAGATGCTAGCTTGGATGATTTAGAGAGAGTTTTTGGTCATGATGTTCGCATTATCGTTGATGGGGTTACTAAATTAGGGAAGGTCGAGTACAAGTCTATCGAAGAGCAGCTGGCTGAAAACCACCGCAAGATGCTCATGGCTATGTCAGAGGATATCCGTGTTATCTTGGTTAAACTATCTGACCGTTTGCACAATATGAGAACTCTCCATCACCTCCGTAAAGATAAGCAGGAACGAATTTCTAGAGAAACCATGGAAATCTATGCTCCGCTTGCTCACCGACTAGGGATTTCAAGTGTTAAGTGGGAGCTTGAGGACTTGTCATTTCGTTATCTCAATCCAACAGAGTTTTACAAGATTACCCATATGATGAAGGAGAAGCGTAGAGAACGGGAAGAATTGGTCGATGAAGTTGTGACCAAGTTGGAGGAATATACTTCCGAACGAAACCTCTCAGGGAAAATCTACGGTCGTCCAAAACATATCTACTCTATCTATCGTAAGATGCAAGATAAGAAAAAGCGTTTCGAGGAAATCTATGATCTGATTGCCATTCGCTGTATCTTAGAGACTCATAGTGATGTCTATGCTATGTTGGGTTATGTGCATGAGTTATGGAAACCAATGCCTGGGCGCTTTAAGGACTATATCGCCAACCGTAAGGCCAATGGTTACCAATCAATCCATACCACTGTTTATGGACCAAAAGGCCCTATTGAATTCCAGATTCGTACTAAGGAAATGCACGAGGTTGCTGAGTACGGGGTTGCTGCACACTGGGCTTACAAAAAAGGAATCAAGGGACAGGTTAATAGCAAAGAATCTGCGATTGGGATGAACTGGATCAAGGAGATGATGGAACTTCAAGATCAGTCCAATGATGCTAAAGATTTCGTAGAGACGGTCAAAGAAAATTACCTAGCAGAAGAAATCTACGTCTTTACTCCAGATGGAGCTGTTCGTTCACTTCCAAAAGACTCTGGACCTATTGACTTTGCCTATGAAATTCATACCAAGATTGGTGAAAAAGCAACAGGTGCCAAGGTTAATGGTCGTATGGTTCCACTTACTACAAAATTGAAAACAGGCGACCAGGTTGAGATTGTTACTAATCCAAATTCCTTTGGACCAAGTCGTGACTGGCTTACCATGGTCAAGACCAGCAAGGCTCGGAATAAGATTCGTCAGTTCTTTAAAAATCAAGACAAAGAATTATCGATCAATAAGGGCCGTGAAATGCTCATCAGTCAGTTTCAAGAACATGGCTATGTAGCTAATAAATTCATGGATAAGCGACATATGGATGAGGTGCTCCAAAAAACTAGCTATAAGACAGAAGAATCTCTCTTTGCTGCAATTGGTTTTGGAGAAATTGGTGCCATCACAGTCTTTAATCGCTTAACTGAAAAAGAACGCCGTGAAGAAGAGCGTGCTAAAGCTAAGGCAGAAGCAGAAGAGTTGGTTAAGGGTGGGGAAGTCAAGGTAGAGAACAAGGACACACTTAAGGTGAAGCATGAGGGTGGGGTTGTCATCCAAGGTGCTTCAGGTCTCTTGATTCGGATTGCCAAATGTTGTAATCCTGTTCCAGGTGATGATATTGTTGGTTATATTACCAAAGGTCGAGGAGTTGCCATCCACCGTGTTGACTGTATGAACCTTCGTTCGCAGGAAAACTATGAGCAGCGTCTTTTAGATGTTGAGTGGGAAGATCAATTCTCAAGTAAAGAATATATCGCCCACATTGATATCTATGGTCTCAATCGTACAGGTCTTTTGAATGATGTGTTACAAGTCTTGTCAAATACGACCAAAAACATCTCTACTGTAAACGCCCAGCCTACCAAGGATATGAAATTTGCAAATATTCACGTTTCTTTTGGGATTTCAAATCTTTCAACTCTGACAACAGTAGTTGATAAGATTAAGAGTGTACCAGAAGTCTACTCAGTCAAACGGACCAATGGTTAAGTATGCTCGATACAGTCAGAAAGGATTTCTATGAAAATCATCGTTCAGCGAGTCAAACAAGCTCAGGTATCCATTGAGGGGCAAGTTTATAGCCAAATCAAGCAAGGTTTATTACTCCTAGTGGGAGTTGGTCCTGAAGACCAACTAGAAGATCTAGACTATGCGGTGAGAAAGCTTATCAATATGCGTATATTTTCGGATGCAGAAGGAAAGATGAACCTGTCAGTCAAGGATATTGAGGGAGAAATCCTCTCTATCTCTCAATTCACTCTTTTTGCAGATACAAAGAAGGGCAATCGCCCAGCATTTACAGCTGCTGCCCAACCTGGTATGGCTGAGGCTTTTTACCAAGACTTAAATCGAGAACTAGCCAAGGAAGTTCCTGTTGAGACAGGTGTCTTTGGAGCTGATATGCAGGTGGAACTGATCAATGATGGTCCAGTAACCATCATTCTAGATACCAAGAATAGATAAGAAAACCAAGCATACAAGCTTGGTTTTTGTTTATCTATGAAAACCCTAAAAGACAAAGCTTCTAGGGATAAGGGGAGTTAGTTCATTTTTTCAATATAGAGTTGCTTAGCGATTTCGAGGCTGACTTGAAGTTCTTCATTCTTGTGAATTAGAGTAAAAGTATTACTGAAACCATCAAACTGTTTGACTTGAAGTTGATCGCCAATATGGATGCCATGTTTTTCCAAATATTGAAGAAGTTCAAAGCTATCATGGACTCTTGTGAGAAGGTAGCTTCCTGCTTCGTTGATATCAGAAAGTGGCAGGTTATTGATCTCAACCAGAAGTTCACCCTTGGCAGGAATAGTACCACCATGAGGACAGGTCTTTGGAAAACCTAACATACTTTCCAATCTCTCCACAAAAAGGTCTGATACAGTATGTTCTAACACTTCAGCTTCTTCGTGGATCTGATTGCTAGTATAGTCTAAGTGGTGAACTAAGAATACCTCAATGAGTCGGTGTTTGCGATAAAGCTCAGAAACTAGTTTCAAACCAATGTCTGTCAGCAAATAGCCATTTTCTTTATTCTTTAGAATGAGATTTTCAGATTGCATGCGCTTAATCATTTCAGTTACCGCCGGAGGAGATACCTGCATCCGAGCAGCAATTTCTTTGTTGGTGATTTTAGGAACTTCCATGCCAATCTCATAAATACATTTTAAGTAATCTTCTTTATTTGGTGTCATTCGCATTTCCTTGTTTATTATCTCCATCTAGTATACCAAAAAAGAGGCTGGGACAAAAGTCCTAGCCTCTCAATTGTCTTTGGATTGTCGAGCAAGACGCAGTGGTTGAGTGGACTCTACTACGCTGATTTCATCAGCTTTTATAGCCCTACTCAACTGTGCGGAGGTGGGACGACGAAATCGAATTCTAACGAATTACCGATTTCTGTCCCACTCTCTATTGCTACAAGAGCTGGACTTAGTTGAGTTCTTTTGCAGCAGCAATAGCGGCTTCAAAGTCTGGCTCGCTGTTGATATTATCCACGTATTCGACGTAGCGGATGGTATTATCGGTATCGAGAACAAAGACGGCACGTGCAAGGAGATGCCATTCGTTAATCAAGAGGGCATAATCACGTCCGAAAGAATGGTCAAAGTAGTCTGAAAGCATGATGGCATTGTCAAGGCCTTCAGCCCCACACCAGCGTCCTTGAGCAAATGGTAGGTCCATAGAAACGGTAAGAACGACGGTGTTGTCAAGGTTGGCAAGTTCTTGGTTGAAACGACGTGTTTGCGTTGAGCAGATACCAGTATCGATAGAAGGGACAACACTCAAGACTTTTTTCTTTCCATCAAAGTCAGCTAGCGTTTTTTTAGAGAGATCGGTTGTCGTAAGAGAAAAGTCAAGTGCCTTGTCTCCGACTTGCAGTTGTTTACCTGTAAAGGTTACAGGATTTCCGAAAAAAGTGGTCATGAAACTACTCCATTCTTTTTTCTTTTATTTTACCGAGAATTATCAGATTTTTCCAATGATTTGACCGAAAACTGAACAGACAAAAAACGCCAATACAAGGTGAATGACGTTTTTTAAATGATTATTTAGACAATCCTTCAGCAATCTTTTCAAGGTTGTATTTCATCATGTTGTAGTAGCTGTCGCCTTCTTTACCTTCTTCAGCGATTGAGTCCGTAAAGATTTGAGCATAGATTGGGATGTTTGTGTCTTTAGAAACTGTCTTCATTGGACGATCATCGACACTGGATTCAACAAATAGAGATGGAACCTTCATTTGGCGAAGTTTTTCAACCAAAGTCTTGATTTGGTCAGGTGTTCCTTCTTCTTCAGTATTGATTTCCCAAATGTAAGCACTTGGTACACCGTAAGCTTTAGAGAAGTATTTGAAGCATCCTTCGCTGGTTACGATAAGTTTCTTATCAGCATCAATAGCGTTAAATTTATCTTTGGCTTCCTTGTCAAGCTTGTCTAATTTTTCAGTGTATTCTTTGAGATTCTTTTCGTAGAATTCCTTGTTGCTAGGGTCTTTAGCGATGAGTTGCTTAGCAATATTTTGAGCATAGATGATCCCATTTTCAAGATTGAGCCAAGCGTGTGGGTCTTCTTTCCCTTTTTCATTTTGGCCTTCTAGGTAGATGACATCAACGCCTTCGCTAACTGCAAAGTAGTCTTTGTTTTCAGTTTTCTTAGCATTCTCAACTAATTTTGTAAACCAGGCATTTCCACCTGTTTCAAGGTTGATACCATTGTAGAAGATTAAGTCGGCTTGCGATGTTTTCTTGACGTCTTCTGGTAGTGGCTCGTATTCATGTGGGTCTTGTCCTACGGGAACGATACTATGAAGGTCAATCTTGTCTCCAGCAATATTTTTAGTAATATCAGCGATAATTGAGTTTGTAGCTACAACCTTTAATTTTTGGTCGCTTGCGGCCGTGTCTTTTTTTCCAGTTGCACAAGCAGTTAGGCCGATGATGGAAAGAAAAAGAACTAGTAATGCACCTAATTTTTTCATTATATTCCTCCAGAGGGTCTACCCTCATTATTGTTTGATTTTTTTATTTTTCAGTTTCAGATAACGTTGTTTTGGTGCGATAAAGAAACTGATGAGAAAGAAACTTGCAGATGTCAGCACGATACTTGAACCTGCAGCCAGGTTAAAGCTATAACCGATAAAAAGTCCCAAGACAGAAGCTAGAGCTCCCAAGCCTGATGAAAGAAAAATCATGGTCTTTAGACTATTGGCGTAAAGATAAGCTGTCGCAGCTGGAGTAATCAGCATTGCTACGATAAGGATGGTTCCGACACTTTGCATGGCAGTCACTGACACCAAGGTCAAGAGTACCATGAGTAGATAGTGGTAGAAATTAACTGGCATGCCCATAGCTTTGGCTAGGAGTTCATCAAAGGATGTAATCAAGAGTTGCTTGAAGAAAATCCCGATAATCAATAGAATGAGAGCTCCCATACCGATGGTAATATACATGTCTATGTCTTGCACGGCCAAGATATTCCCAAAGAGAATATGGAAGAGGTCAGTCGAGCTTTTAGCCACACTAATCAAGATAATGCCAAGAGCCAATAAAGATGAAAAGGTAATCCCAATGGCAGTGTCACTCTTGATAATAGAGTTCCCCTTGATGTAGGTGATGATGACAGAGGCAAGCAGTCCAAAGATGATAGCACCAATAAAGAAGTCAATTCCTAAAATAAAAGAAAGAGCTACACCAGGTAAGACAGCGTGCGAGATAGCATCCCCCATAAGAGACATCCCACGGAGAATGATGAAGCATCCAACCGCTCCAGCAACAATACCAATCACAACAGCTGTAATCAAGGCATTTTGGAGAAAGTGGAAGTTCTGCAATCCATCAATAAATTCTGCAATCATAGGTCACCTCCATTGAAAAAGAGTCGGTCACCATAAGCTTGTTTGAGATTGGCTTGGGTGAAGGTCTCCTTTGTTGGACCAAAGGCAATTAGCTCCTTGTTGAGAAGGAGTACCTGGTCAAAATAATGGGCAACCTTGCCGAGGTCATGGTGAACGATAAGGACAGTCTTGCCAGCTTTTTTAAGATCTCTCAGCGTGTTCATGATGATTTCTTCACTGACAGAGTCAATCCCCACAAAGGGCTCGTCTAAGAGAATATAATCAGCATCTTGAACTAGACAGCGGGCAATCAATACACGCTGAAATTGACCACCAGAGAGTTGACTAATCTGACGATCTGCGTAGTCAGAAAGTCCAACAATTTCTAGTGCTTCAGCCACCTTTTCCCAGTGCTTTGCCTTCAAGGTGTGAAAGAGTGGAATGGATGGATAGAGTCCCAGAGAGACACATTCTTTTACCTTGATAGGAAAGTTGTAGTCGATATGAATTTTTTGCTCGACATAGGCAACTTTCTTAAGAGATTTTTTCATTTCTTTATCATCGATAAAAGCATGTCCTTCATGTGGGATAATTCCCAGCATACCTTTTAATAAGGTTGATTTACCAGCGCCGTTTGGACCAATAATTCCGGTAATCGTTGGTCCGTGGAGCACTAGTGAAATATTCTTTAGTGCCAACGTTTCTTTGTAGGAGACACTGAGGTTTTCGATACGTATCATACAGTTGTAATCCTCCTGTCTTTTAATATACCTTAAAAAAAAAATTAAGTCAAGTTAATTTTCTTAAAAATTTAAAATATTAATGATGAAATCAATCAAGAAGAGACGGCATTTTTAATTGCATTCCTCAGGGATTTTTGCTAAGCTAAGAATAAGTGAAAAATGAAAGCGAGAACAAGATGACACGTTATCAAGATGATTTTTATGATGCTATAAATGGTGAATGGGAAAAGACTGCAGTCATTCCAGCCGATAAATCACGAACAGGTGGTTTTATCGACCTTGACGAAGAAATCGAAGAGTTGATGCTAACAACGACGGACAAGTGGTTGGCTGGAGAAGATGTTCCAGAAGATCATATCCTAGCAAACTTTGTCAAATACCACGCTATGGTGAGAGATTTCGATAAGCGAGAAGCTGATGGAATTGAGCCAGTCCTTCCTATGCTTAAGGAATACCAGGATTTGGAAAGTTTTGCGGATTTCGCAAGTAAACTAGCAGCATTTGAATTAGCTGGTAAGCCAAACTTCCTTCCATTTGGAGTATCACCAGACTTTATGGATGCTAGAACCAATGTTCTCTGGGCTAGTGCTCCAGGAACTATCTTGCCTGATACAACCTACTATGCGGAAGACCATCCTCAGCGTGAGGAATTATTGAACCTTTGGAAAGAAAGTACTTCTAATCTCCTCAAAGCCTATAACTTCTCAGATGAAGAAATCGAGGATTTATTAGAGAAACGATTGGAATTGGACCGCCGTATCGCAGCTGTAGTCCTCTCTAACGAAGAAAGTTCAGAATATGCCAAACTTTACCATCCATATTCTTATGAAGATTTCAAAAAGTTTGCGCCTGCCTTACCTCTCGATGACTTTTTCCAAGCAGTGATTGGTCAAACTCCAGATAAGGTTATCGTAGATGAGGAACGTTTCTGGCAAGCAGCAGAGCAATTCTATAGTGAAGAAGCTTGGCCTTTACTCAAGGCAAGCTTGATCTTGAGTGTGGTCAATCTTTCAACAAGCTATTTGACAGATGAGATTCGCATTTTGTCAGGTGCTTATGGCCGTGCCCTTTCAGGAGTTCCAGAAGCCCAAGACAAGCGCAAGGCTGCTTACCACTTAGCCCAAGGACCATTCAAACAAGCTCTTGGTCTTTGGTATGCCCATGAAAAATTCTCTCCAGAAGCCAAGGCGGACGTTGAGAAAAAAGTGGCAACTATGATTGATGTTTATAAGGAACGCTTGGCTAAGAACGATTGGCTGACACCTGAAACACGAGAAAAAGCTATCGTCAAACTCAATGTTATCAAGCCTTATATTGGTTATCCAGAAGAGCTACCAGCTCGCTATAAGGACAAGGTAGTGGATGAATCTGCTAGCCTCTTTGAGAATGCTCTTGCCTTTGCGCGTGTGGAAATCAAGCACAGCTGGAGCAAATGGAACCAGCCAGTTGACTACAAGGAGTGGGGAATGCCAGCTCACATGGTTAATGCCTACTACAATCCACAAAAGAACTTGATTGTCTTCCCTGCTGCTATCTTACAGGCTCCATTCTATGACTTGCATCAGTCATCTTCTGCCAACTATGGTGGTATCGGAGCGGTTATCGCCCATGAAATCTCTCATGCCTTTGATACAAATGGGGCTTCATTTGATGAAAATGGTAGTCTCAAGGATTGGTGGACAGAGAGCGACTACGCAGCCTTTAAAGAAAAAACACAGAAGGTTATCGACCAGTTTGATGGTCAAGAATCTTACGGTGCAAAAATCAATGGCAAATTAACTGTATCCGAAAACGTTGCCGACCTAGGAGGAATTGCTGCTGCCCTTGAAGCTGCTAAGAGAGAACCAGATTTCTCAGCTGAAGAGTTCTTCCATAACTTTGCTCGTATCTGGCGTATGAAAGGTCGTCCTGAGTTGATGAAACTAATGGCCAGTGTTGACGTGCACGCACCGGCTAAACTTCGAGTTAATGTCCAAGTGCCAAACTTTGATGACTTCTTTACAACTTATGATGTCAAAGAAGGCGACGGAATGTGGCGTGCACCTGAAGACCGCGTGATTATCTGGTAATCAAAAAACCAAGGATGATTGTCCTTGGTTTTTATATTTTAGAAAAAGGGATTAAATACTTTTTCATGGGCGATAGTCGTAGCAGGTCCATGGCCTGGGTAAACATCATAGTTTGGTAGGGTGAAGAGCTGATTGCGAATACTGTCAAGCATTTGCTCCAAACTACCTGTTGGGAGGTCATCACGGCCAATTGTCTCACGGAAGAGCGTGTCTCCGGTTAAGACCAAGTTTCCATCTGGGAAAACAAGTGAAGCTCCACCGATAGAGTGGCCTGGAGTTGGTAAGACGGTAAAGCGGAATTCTTCAATCTGGTATTCTTCATGAAAAACATAGGTGTGTTCAGCTGGTCTACACACGACATCCGCCATATCATCGTGACGAGGAAGCCCAGAAAGATTATCAACAGGAGTATAGAGCCAAGAAGCTTCACTTTCTGCTACATAGACTGGAGGATTTCCAAAAGTATCTCTAACCAAATCTAGACTTAAGATATGGTCATAGTGGGTATGGGTCAGGAGAATAGCGCAGATAGGTTTGTTAATGGTCTCAATAACGCTACGAATCTCAGCCCAATGGCTACCTGGATCAACCACAATCAAGTGATTCTCACCTTCAATGTAGTAGGTGTTTTCATAAGCAACAGGATTCACGGTTCTGTGAATTTTCATAAGTTCTCCAATCTCATAGAATATACTGCTACTAGTATAACACAGAACAGTAAAATTAGGAAAAAATAGGAACAAACAAGAAAGTCCCTCCAGAAAGGAAGGGACTTTTAACTCATTAAAAATGATTTTTCCAGGCTTGGAAGCGGGCATCCAGTAGGAGTTGTGTCAGGTTTCTTAAGATTTCAACTTGTTGAGGCTCTAGTGTTTGAGCTTGGGAAACCAGTTGATGAATGTGCTCGATAGCACCGGTAGAAGATAAATCATTGATAGAATTGATCCCAGACTCTAAAATAGTTCCAAAGAAGAGATTGAAATAGAGCTCAAGTTCTTCATCCGGGACACTGTCCATCCATTCCTTTAGAGCGTCTTTGATTTGTAGACTTTCTCTACTAATTTCCTCTAGTTGGACAAAGTGAGTTCCTTCAGTTTGCCAGCTGAAAGTATTGTGTTGGGCGATACCACCTAAGGCCAGACTGCGCACAACAATAGGAGTATCAGGAACTTCAAGCATCATTCCAATGACGGATCCCTGGGGGACATAACGGTGAATTTTTGGGATTACTTCCTGATAGCCGCTGGTTTCAGTCAGATGAGCCTGCAAACCTGGAGCATCGTAAGTATAAACTGCAGATATTTTTTCCTGCAAATCAGGTTGGATTTGACTGGCAGCATAGACGGCTAGATTACCACCTTTAGAATGTCCGGCAATGATTACTTCTTGCTTTGGATATTGTTTAAAGAAATCTTCCAAGTATTCAAGAGCATGTTTTTGGGCAGGGATTTCCTTCATATAGGTCATATGGAAATCTTCCTTCCAGCCAATAATACTATCGTCTGTGCCACGAAAGACAATCAGATAGGTATCTAGATTCAGACGATAGGTCATCGCAGCGAATTGCTTTTGAAGTTCCACATCAATATCGTTGACGAAGTTGGAGAGCTTACTATTTTTAAAACGCTTATGTTGGGAGAGTTGGTCTAAAAGTTGCAGACGTTCTTTATTGGTCAACATGGTGCTTTCTCGCGGAACACGTGTTGCGACATCGCTTAAACGATTGACAGGCTGGTCCAATAAGTCATCAAAAGGAAGATAAGTCAGCTCTGTCAAAGCAAGTATATCCAGTTCATTTAAGGGAAGATCATAAAAAGAATCGTATTGAACATCAGTTAGATAGTTAAAAATATTGGCCATGAGAATTCCTTTCTTAACTTTTATCATATCAGATTTACATCAATTTCGCTAGTAGTCAGGAGAATTTTGCTATAATATAGAAAAAGGAGGAGCAGATGCATAAGATTTTACTAGTAGAAGATGATCCAGTAATCCGTCAACAAGTTGGGAAAATGCTCTCCGAATGGGGTTTTGAAGTAGTCATGGTAGAAGACTTTATGGAAGTTCTAACGCTATTTGTTCAATCTCAACCTCATCTGGTTCTTATGGATATTGGTCTTCCCTTGTTTAATGGCTATCATTGGTGCCAGGAAATCCGTAAGATTTCAAAAGTTCCCATTATGTTTCTGTCTTCTAGAGACCAGGCTATGGACATCGTGATGGCTATTAATATGGGAGCTGACGATTTTGTGACCAAGCCTTTTGACCAGCAGGTCCTTTTAGCTAAGGTACAAGGATTATTGCGCCGCTCTTATGAATTTGGAAGGGATGAAAGTCTCTTGGAGTATGCAGGGGTTATCCTCAATACCAAGTCTATGGATGTGCACGTCAATGGAAAAACTATCAGTTTAACAAAGAATGAATTTCAGATTTTACGTGTCTTATTTGAGCATGCAGGCAATATCGTGGCGCGTGACGATTTGATGCGGGAACTTTGGAATAGTGATTTCTTCATCGATGATAATACCTTATCCGTTAATGTCGCTCGCTTGCGCAAAAAACTGGAGGAAGAAGGTTTGATTGGTTTTATTGAAACCAAGAAAGGAATAGGGTACGGGTTGAAACATGCTTGATTTTAAAAGTTTTTTTCTAGCTTATATCCGTTCGCGTAGACGTTTTTTTGCTTTTATTCTATCGCTTACAGGTTTGCTTTTTCTCTTTGAAATCTTGTTTGATAAGCAAGGGCCCTACTTTAACTATTTCTTCTTTCTATCTACATTTTTGACATTTTTGTTTCTGGTATTTGATTTCTTGATAGAATTGCAACGCTACCGTAAGGAACTGTTCTACGGCGAAAGAGAAGCCAAGTCACCAATGGAGCTCTTACTAACTGAAAAATTAGAGAAAAGTGAAGAGGAACTTTATCAAAAGAAATCAGATGCGGAAAATCGCTATAATGACTTGGTGGACTACTATACTCTCTGGGTGCATCAGATAAAAACACCAATTGCGGCCAGTAAACTCCTCGTGAGCGAGGTGGCAGATCGCCAATTGAAGCAACAGCTAGAACAGGAGATTTTTAAGATTGATTCCTACACCAACCTCGTTCTCCAATACCTACGCTTAGAGAGCTTCCATGATGATCTGGTGTTGAAGAAAGAAAATGTAGAGGATTTGGTCAAGGAAGTCATTCGCAAATATGCCATTTTCTTTATCCAGAAAGGTTTAAGTGTTAATCTGCATGACTTGGATAGAAGCATTGTGACGGATAAAAAATGGCTGTTGGTAGTCATTGAACAAATCCTGTCAAATAGCCTTAAGTATACTAATGAAGGTGGAATTGAAATCTATATGGATGGTCAGGACCTTTGTATCAAAGATACTGGGATCGGCATTAAAAATAGTGATGTTCTTCGAGTCTTTGAACGCGGATTTTCAGGTTACAATGGTCGTATGACCCAGCAGTCATCTGGACTTGGTCTCTATTTAACCCAGAAAATTAGCCAAGAATTAGGTCATCAAATCCGTATCGAATCTGAACTTGGTCAAGGAACAACGGTGAGGATTAAATTCTCTGAAGTGAATTTACTGATTGAATGAAAAGAATTGTGAAGAGCTTGGAAGAAACCTTTCAAGCTCTTCTTTAGACCTTGATATAGTGAGAAAAAAGGCTTCAATTAGATAAAAAATGTAATCTTACAAAAATGTAAGATTAAAGCTCCATTTGTAAGGTTATGTTATGGAACCAACTCTTTTTTTAGAGTACACTTATATCATAAAGATAAAGGAGCGAAACTATGAAAAATATTTTACAAAAGAAACAAACAAGTAAACCGAGTCCAAAGGATATCGAGCGAGTTGAGCTCGGCATTCAAATGATGCAGGCTCAGTTTCAATTAATGGGATATTAAGAAGGAGATTATCATGACACTATTAGATGTAAAACACGTTCAAAAGATTTATAAAACTCGCTTTCAAGGCAACCAAGTAGAAGCCCTGAAAGATATTCACTTTACCGTTGAAAAAGGCGACTACGTTGCTATCATGGGTGAGTCTGGATCCGGTAAATCAACCCTACTCAATATTCTAGCTATGCTTGACAAGCCAACGCGTGGACAGGTCTTCCTAAATGGAACTGACACAGCTACCATTAAAAATTCCGAAGCATCAAGCTTCCGTCGTGAAAAGTTAGGCTTTGTCTTCCAAGACTTCAATTTGTTAGATACGCTTTCTGTTAAAGACAATATCTTACTCCCTTTGGTATTGTCTAGAAAGCCTATTACAGAAATGATGAAAAAATTGGTCGTGACGGCCGAAAATCTTGGCATCAACCAATTGCAGGAGAAGTACCCTTATGAAATCTCTGGAGGGCAAAAACAACGGGTTGCAGTTGCACGAGCTATCATCACAGAACCAGAAATTCTCCTTGCGGACGAGCCAACAGGTGCCCTAGACTCTAAATCATCTGCAGCCCTCCTTGATATCTTTGATCAGATCAACGAACAAGGGCAAACCATTCTCATGGTAACTCACTCGACAGCTGCGGCCAGCCGTGCAAAACGTGTTCTTTTCATCAAGGACGGTATTCTCTATAATCAAATTTACCGTGGTGAAAAGACGGATCGTCAGATGTTCCAAGAAATCTCTGACACCTTGACTGTTATGGCAAGTGAGGTGAACTAGTATGTTTCGATTAACCAATAAGTTGGCCATTTCCAACTTAATCAAAAACCACAAACTCTATTATCCCTTTGCACTGGCTGTTCTCTTAGCAGTCACTATCAGCTATCTCTTTTACTCTCTGACCTTCAATCCCAAGATTGCGGAAATCCGTGGAGGTGAAACGATTCAAGCTACTCTTGGATTTGGTATGTTTGTCGTCACCCTTGCGTCAGCCATTATCGTCCTCTATGCCAATAGTTTTGTCATGAAAAATCGTTCTAAGGAACTAGGAATTTATGGCATGTTGGGCTTGGAGAAGCGCCATCTGATTAGTATGACTTTTAAGGAACTCTTGATATTTGGGCTAGTAACAGTCACTGCTGGGATTGGTATTGGTGCCCTCTTTGACAATCTGATTTTCGCTTTCTTGCTCAAACTGATGAAATTAAAGGTTGAACTGGTCGCTACCTTCCAGATGAAAGTTGTCATTACAGTACTTGTTGTTTTTGGCTTGATTTTCCTAGGCCTCATGTTCCTAAATGCCCTTCGAATCGCCCGCATAAATGCCCTCCAGCTCTCACGTGAGAAAGCTAGTGGTGAGAAAAAAGGTCGTTTCCTACCTCTCCAAACTATTCTTGGTTCTATTAGTTTAGGGATTGGCTATTATCTTGCCCTTACGGTAAAAGATCCCCTTACAGCTCTCACAACTTTCTTCCTAGCTGTTTTACTAGTTATCTTTGGGACCTATCTCTTGTTTAATGCAGGGATTACAGTTTTCCTTCAAATCTTAAAGAAAAATAAAAAATACTATTACCAACCAAATAATCTCATCTCAGTGTCCAACTTGATTTTCCGTATGAAGAAAAATGGGGTTGGACTGGCAACTATCGCAATTTTGTCAACCATGGTTTTGGTAACCATGTCAGCAGCGACAAGCATTTTCAATGCCTCAGAAAGCTTTAAAAAAGTTCTAAATCCTCATGATTTTGGGGTTTCAGGGCAAAATGTTGAAAAAGAAGATTTGGACAAACTCTTGAGCCAGTTTGCAAGTGACAAAGGTTATACGATTAAAGAGAAAGAAGTGCTTCGTTATACTTACTTTGGTGTTGCGAACCAAGAAGGAACTAAGTTAACCATTTTTGAAAAAGGACAAAACCGTGTCCAACCCACAACAGTTTTCCTGGTATTTGACCAAAAAGATTATGAAAATATGACTGGTCAAAAACTTTCTCTATCAGGCAATGAGGTCGGACTCTTTGCAAAGAATGAGGGAGTTAAAGAACAGAAAGCTCTAACTCTAAATGACCATCAATTTTCTGTAAAAGAAGAATTTAATAAAGATTTCATTGTCAACCATGTCCCAAATCAGTTTAATATTTTGACTGCTGATTACAATTACCTTGTTGTGCCTGATTTACAAGCCTTTTTGGATCAATTCCCAGATTCGGCTATCTATAATCAGTTTTACGGTGGCATGAATGTAAATGCCAGCGAAGAAGAACAACTCAAGGTCGCTGACGAGTATGAAAAATATCTACAAAAGTTTAATGCTCAATTAAACACTGAAGGTAGCTATGTTTATGGTAGTAATCTATCAGATGCTAGTGCTCAGATGAGTGCCCTCTTTGGTGGTGTTTTCTTTATCGGTATTTTCCTATCCATTATCTTTATGGTCGGAACTGTTCTGGTCATCTACTATAAACAAATCTCAGAAGGTTATGAAGACCGTGAACGTTTTGTCATCCTGCAAAAAGTGGGCTTGGATCAAAAACAAATCAAACAAACCATTAACAAGCAAGTCTTGACTGTTTTCTTCCTCCCTGTAATATTTGCTTTCCTACACTTGGCATTTGCCTATCATATGCTAAGTTTGATTCTTAAGGTCATTGGGGTTGTGGATACAGCCATGATGTTAAGCGTAACTCTTTCCATTTGTGGTATCTTTGCTTTAGTCTATGTCCTAATCTTTATGATTACTTCAAGAAGCTATCGTAGAATTGTTCAAATGTAAAAATAGGAACATCAAAAAAGCAACAGCTGAAACAGTTGTTGCTTTTTTAGTAGCTGGGATTTTGTACCAGGTTTTTATCTCTTATTTCTCAACACGCAATTTGTTGGCGATATCAGCTAGGATTACTGCTACAAACTCATCATGTTTAAACATTAAAACGGTATCTACTTTCAGAGGAGATATCGTTTTTCTTCTTCTTCTTCGGATAGGGAAACAAAAATTTCTACCTTTCTCTCTCTCCTAAATTACTTGATTTCTTCAGAGAAAGGCTGTAAAATTTTTGATATAATGTTTAAGGATGGACTGATGGATAGTTAAAAGATAATGATAAAAAGAATCACAGGTAAGAATTAAAAACATGTCAGTTTGGACAGAAGTCTCTCTACCATCATCCATGCAGAAACAAGATTATATGAAATAAAAGGAGTAACCAATGTCCGGAAACTATTCAACACGTGAATTCCGCGAGAAACTATATGATGACCTTCATGTTCGATTAAGAGATACACTGATTTTGATGTGTTCGATTTTTATTGCCTCTATAGGTCTAAATATGAATTCAACAGCTGTCGTTATTGGAGCCATGCTGATTTCCCCTCTTATGACACCGATTGTTGGACTGGGGTTTGGTTTAGCTATTTTTGATACGCGTTTAATCAAGCAATCTCTAGAGGTTTTATTTACTCAAGTATTGGTCAGTTTGCTTGTATCGACTCTGTATTTCTGGATTTCTCCCTTATCTTATGCAAGTAGCGAGTTGATTGCACGAACCTCTCCAACCATTTGGGATGTTCTCATTGCTATCGCGGGTGGGATAGCAGGTTTCATTGGTTCAAGGAAAAAAGAAGCAAACAATATCGTACCAGGAGTAGCCATCGCAACAGCTCTGATGCCACCTATCTGCACTGCAGGATATGGTTTAGCTAATGGAAATGTACGATTTTTATTTGGGGCTCTTTATCTTTTCTTGATCAACTGTGTCTTTATCATGATAATCAACATTGTTGGAACAAGATTTTTGATGAGAAAATCTCCCTTAAGTTCATTTAATGAGCTAAGCATTAAAATGAAAATTGGGTTGATATCCTTGATTGTATTATTGGTCCTTCCAGCCAGCTATTCAGCAGTCACTCTGACGATAGATCAAGCGCGAAAAGAAGGGATCAAACAGTTTGTAGAAAATGAGTTCGCCAATCATACGATCATTAATCAAGTCTACAAGTCAAGTAATAATGAATTGGTCTTGACAGTTGTTGGAGATCCGATTTCAGAAGAAGAATTAGAAACCATTCGCCAAAAACAAGCCTCTTACGGCATTCAATCTGTTCAATTGAAAGTCAAGCAATTCCATAATTCGGCAAAATTAGATAGTGAGACGATTAAGGAATTTTACGAAAACATTGACAAGTATATCGAACAAAAACTCTCTGAAAAAGATTTACAAAACGATCGCGCAAAAGAAAATGAAGCAGACAAGGACTGAGGATAGTCAACTTATCTAACTCATGGATGCAAATCTTGGGAGGATATCCTATATCCAAAAGTTAATGGATAGAAAGGATTGTTGATGAGGATACTATTTGTGGTGGTTTGATCAATCACTATTAGCTCAGCTTAATCAAAATATAAAAAAGCAACAACTGAAATAGTTGTTGCTTTTTAGGTGGCTGAGATTTTGTTCCAGGTTAAATGGTTTATTTCTCAACACGAGACTTGTTAGCGATATCAGCTAGGATAGCTGCTACAAATTCATCTACTGGGACAGTGTTGGTTTCTTTTTGTCCATAGCGACGAACGTTGACAGTTCCGTCTTCCATTTCCTTATCACCAACAATCAGTTGGTAAGGAATCTTGCTAGTTTGTGAAGCACGGATCTTGAATTGCATTTTTTCGTTGCGTTCATCCACATCAGCACGGACACCACGGTCACGGAGCTTCTTAGCTACTTCCCAAGCGTAGTCCACATGTTTCTCGTTAGAAACTGGGATGAGGGTTACTTGGTGTGGTGCCAGCCATGTTGGGAAGGCACCCTTGTAGTTCTCAATCAAAATCGCTGTGAAGCGTTCCATAGTTGAGATAACCCCACGGTGGATCATAACTGGGCGATGTTCTTCACCATCAGCTCCGATGTATTTAAGGTCGAAGCGTTCTGGAAGCAAGAAGTCAAGCTGAATCGTAGAGAGGGTTTCTTCTTTTCCAAGGGCAGTCTTAACCTGGATATCCAATTTTGGTCCGTAGAAGGCTGCTTCACCTTCAGCTTCAAAGTAGTCAACACCCATCTCATCAAGGGCAGCACGAAGCATGGTTTGAGCATTTTCCCACATTTCATCGTTATCAAAGTACTTATGAGTATCTTGAGGGTCACGAAGAGAGAGGCGGAAGCGGTATTCAGTCAAGTTGAAGTCTTCATAAACATCGATGATCAACTGAAGAGCACGTTGGAATTCTTCTTGGATTTGTTCAGGAGTTACAAAGAGGTGACCGTCGTTGAGAGACATTTCACGCACACGTTGAAGACCAGTGAGAGCTCCAGATTTTTCGTAACGGTGCATCATCCCGATTTCAGCGATACGGATTGGCAATTCACGGTATGAGTGAACATGGTGCTTGAAGACTTGGATGTGGTGTGGACAGTTCATTGGACGAAGAACGAATTCTTCACCGTCCCCCATGTCCATAGTTGGGAACATGTCTTCTTGGTAATGATCCCAGTGACCAGAAGTCTTGTAGAGCTCAACTGAAGCAAGTGGTGGAGTGTAAACGTGTTGGTAGCCAGAAGCCAACTCTTTATCGACGATGTAGCGCTCCAACTCACGACGGATTGTCGCACCATTTGGCAACCAGAATGGAAGACCTTGACCAACTTCTTGAGAAATCATAAAGAGGTCAAGCTCTTTACCAAGTTTACGGTGGTCACGTTCTTTAGCTTCTTCACGCATTTGAAGGTAGTTCTTCAAGTCTTTCTTGTCGAACCAAGCTGTACCGTAGATACGTTGCATCATAGCGTTGTCGCTATTTCCACGCCAGTAAGCACCAGCTACGTGGAGAAGGTGGAAGATTTGGATGCGGCCTGTTGAAGGGACGTGAGGGCCACGACAGAGGTCTACATACTCACCTTGACGGTAGATGGTCAAGCCACCCTCGTCTTCTGAGTGCTCTTCGATCAATTCCAATTTATATGGGTCGTTCTTGAAGATTTCACGCGCCTCGTCTTTAGTCACTTCTTCACGGATAGATGGGAAGTTTTCTTTAACGATTTTTTGCATTTCTTCTTCGATGCGAGGAAGGTCTTCGTTAGAGATTTGACCAGCTTGGTTATCTGTATCGTAGTAGAAACCATCTTCGATAGCTGGACCGACACCCAAATGAATGTCTGGGAAAAGGCGACGAGCTGCTTGGGCAAATAAGTGAGCAGCTGAGTGACGCAAGATATCAAGAGCGTCTTCGTGATCAGGTGTCACGATTTCGATGCTTCCATCTTCAGTGATCGCACGAGTCGTGTCGATGAGTTTGCCGTTGAATTTACCAGCAAGAGCTTTTTTAGCTAGGGAATTGCTGATTGATTGAGCAATTTCAAAAGTTGTAATGCCAGATTCGAATTCACGAACAGCGCCATCTGGGAAAGTAATCTTAATCATGTGATTTCTCCTTATCTATTATCCAAATATTTTAAGAATCTATTCTTTTATTGTAATAGTTTGTTTCTAGAATTTTTTGTAGCTCAGTTTTATGCCAGCCTGCGCCAATCATTATCTTATTAACATTAAATTCAAAACTCTGTTTATCATTCATCGAAAATTTAAGTTTATATCCTATAAACAGGCGCTTCTTAAATTGATATGCTTGGATGTCTTCTGCTGAAAATTCTCCTACAATGTCTCCTAATTTCCCCATAGGTGTAATAGAAATGATGTAGATTCCTGTATCGGTAAAAACAATTAAAAAGTAGGCATTTGCAGTGCCTCCCAAGCGCTGAGTTCCATAGACCGCATGCAGCGACTCAGCTACGCTAGAATCTAAGCCATGTTTCATTAAATAAGCCTTAATCTCTTCAAATTTGAATCCCATATAGATCTCCTTTATTCATTTTTTTTAATATTTCAACATAGGAAAAGTCCTCTCTCGCCACCCCAAAAGTAACAAAAGAAAAATGAAAATAAAAAGCGACATCCTAAAAAGGACGTCGCAACGTGGTTCCACCTTCATTTATGTTCCTCAAAAAAGAGGGACACCTCTGATTGGCTCTATCGTGGCCACCGTTTTATGTTTGCATAAAAGTCAGTAGAGTAGTATCAGTATAGTCTTCCTATGCGTTCTCAGCAACCACGCACTCTCTGGTAGAAAGGGTCTAAGTGACTTGTCTCTATGCATTATTATAGCATGATTGTGAGATTTTTCAAGGTTTTTGTTAAAGTTTTTTGTTTTTCAGTTTTTGCACTAGATTCTTAATAGTGGCACCGACAGCCATACCCGCGAGGGCAAAGATTTCATAGGCTAGGAAGTAGAGAAGGATAAATTCTCCGAAAGTAATGATGGTAAAGCAAAAGAGCAAGCCAACTCCAATTAACCACCAAACTGAGAACTTGAAACGATAAGAGTAGAATAGTGATACTATGAAAGTCACTAGTGGAGAGAAGATAATAACGTTACCGATGGTGAGCTCCTTCAAGATATAATTTTCAGTAATAGACCATAATAACAGCTCATAAAGTGGCCAATAAAAGAAAAATATGACCAGATAGTAGGGGAGATATTGCGAGAATTTACGCATGGTAATCACCTCTCTTTTCAAGATGTCAACTTAGATATCCTTCCTATAACTATTATAGCACTTTTGCGGTAAGAATAGTAAATCAGTTGACAAAGAACTTAGTTATTGGTAGAATAAGAACTGTCGTAAAGACAAATAACTTCTTCTTGGTTACAGGCATGCCAACCTGTCACTCGGATGAAGCCAAATAAAAAGGAGAAACATCATGGCAATCTCAAAAGAGAAAAAAAATGAAATCATCGCACAATATGCACGTCACGAAGGTGATACAGGTTCAGTAGAGGTTCAAGTTGCTGTCCTTACTTGGGAAATCAACCACCTTAACGAACACATCAAACAACACAAAAAAGACCATGCTACTTACCGTGGATTGATGAAGAAAATCGGTCGCCGTCGTAACTTGCTTGCATACTTGCGTAAAAACGACGTTAACCGTTACCGTGAGTTAATCAACTCTCTTGGACTTCGTCGCTAATCTTGCGTCTAAAACGTTTCTATACTTCGTTGGCTTCGCCTCGATGTACCATCAGTACAATCTTCGGCTTGCCGCCTAGTCTATAAACGTTTTATCCAGCAAGAATAGAGCCCTCTGACTTCAGAGGGCTTTTTGTCTTTGCCAAGTGCTTAGGCCGTGTTCAATTGAGCATATCTTGAAAATAAGGCTACTCTAGTTGAGTAGCTTTTATTTTTGTCACCATACCTCGATATACTTAAGTATAATCTTCGGTTACGGTTCCTAGCACTGTAAGGTAAAATAAATCAGACATGTCTCCCGTCAGGGAGATTTTTTGTTTCACCAGGATTTTAGCCCGAGCTCAAATCGCCCTCTGAAGTCAGAGGGCTTTTTATTTTTGTCACCTTACCTTAAATGGTCTAAATAACAATGCTACAGTAATGGATGAAAATATGGTATAATCATAAGATAGATAGAATCGAGGAAATTATGTCATTTACGAAATTTAAGTTTAAAAAATATATAGAGGAAGCATTGGAGGAGTTGAAGTTTACGACTCCTACCGAGGTTCAGGAAAAATTGATTCCTATTGTCCTGGCAGGTCGTGACTTGGTTGGTGAATCAAAAACAGGTTCAGGAAAGACACATACTTTCTTGTTACCGATTTTCCAACAATTGGATGAGGAGAGCGATAGTGTTCAAGCAGTGATTACTGCGCCAAGTCGTGAGTTGGCTACTCAAATCTACCAAGCAGCTCGTCAGATTGCATCACATTCAGATGTTGAGATTCGTGTTGTGAACTATGTGGGTGGGACAGACAAGGCCCGTCAGATTGACAAATTGGCAAGTAATCAACCACATATCGTTATCGGAACACCAGGTCGTATCTATGATTTGGTCAAGTCTGGTGATTTGGCCATCCACAAGGCTAAGACCTTTGTAGTCGATGAAGCCGACATGACTCTAGATATGGGATTTTTGGAAACAGTTGATAAGATTGCAGGTAGCCTTCCGAAAGACTTGCAGTTCATGGTCTTTTCAGCAACTATTCCACAAAAACTGCAACCATTCTTGAAGAAATACTTGTCAAATCCTGTCATGGAGAAAATCAAGACCAAGACAGTTATCTCTGATACCATTGACAACTGGTTGATTTCGACCAAGGGTCGTGACAAGAATGCTCAGATTTATGAGTTGACGCAAGTTATGCAACCTTATCTAGCCATGATTTTTGTCAATACCAAGACTCGTGCGGATGAATTGCATACATACCTAACAGCTCAAGGCTTGAAGGTGGCTAAGATCCATGGAGACATTGCTCCTCGTGAACGCAAACGGATCATGAATCAGGTGAAAAATCTTGATTTTGAGTATATTGTAGCAACTGACCTGGCTGCGCGTGGGATTGACATCGAAGGTGTCAGCCACGTTATCAACGATGCTATCCCTCAAGACTTGTCTTTCTTTGTCCACCGTGTTGGACGAACTGGACGTAATGGTCTACCAGGTACAGCCATCACCCTCTATCAACCAAGTGATGACTCAGATATTCGTGAGTTGGAGAAATTAGGAATTAAGTTTGTACCTAAGGTGGTTAAAGACGGAGAATTCCAAGACACTTATGACCGTGACCGTCGTGCCAATCGTGAGAAGAAGCAGGAAAAACTGGATATCGAAATGATTGGGCTGGTTAAAAAGAAAAAGAAAAAAGTCAAACCAGGCTATAAGAAGAAAATTCAATGGGCGGTCGATGAAAAACGCCGTAAAATCAAGCGTGCTGAAAGTCGTGCCCGTGGACGTGCAGAACGTAAAGCTAAACGTCAAACATTTTAGAATTGAGACAGTAAAACCAAGTGGTTTTACTGTTTTTTTATAGTTCTACATCGGGATTGACAGAATTCATCAGTAGATGATATTGGGAAAATGATCATTTAATCTAAACATTCTTTTAATTTTCTGAAGTTTATAATATACTTAAATTAAAAGTAGATTGTAGGAGAAGTTAAATGAAAGATTTTAAAGATTTTATTGCTGGGATTGGTGAAATAAATGTTATTGTTTATTTGATATATGTGTGTACTGGTCTCGCTCCTCTCTTTCATATATTGATTATTGGTTCAGAAGTGACTACTGGAAAAATAGTTTTAACTATCTTAGGCGTACTTTATGCTATCTTTTTAACGATTGCTAGAATTTATCGAAAGTTTTTCTGGTAAGAATCATCATGAAATATTAAAATCCCATCAGAAATTCTCTGATGGGATTTTAGACTTTAATATTATGATTTTACTCCCACTCAACAGTTGCAGGTGGTTTACTTGTAATATCATAGACGATACGGTTAACGTGGTCAACTTCATTTACGATACGAACTGAGATTTTTTGGAGAACTTCCCAAGGAATCTTAGCGAAGTCAGCTGTCATTCCATCGATAGAAGTGATAGCACGGATAGCGATGGTATAGTCATAAGTACGGCCATCACCCATAACACCTACGGAACGAACGCCAGTATTAACAGTGAAGTATTGCCAGATATCGCGGTCAAGACCAGCCTTTGCGATTTCTTCACGAAGGATAGCGTCTGATTCACGAACAGTTTCAAGTTTTTCTTCAGTGATTTCACCCATGACACGGATAGCAAGACCTGGTCCTGGGAATGGTTGGCGCCATACAATGTGGTCTGGCATACCAAGCTCAGTACCGAGGGCACGAACTTCATCTTTGTAAAGAGTGTTAAGGGGTTCGATGAGTTCAAACTGCATGTCTTCCGGAAGACCACCCACATTGTGGTGAGACTTGATGGTTTGAGCAGTATCTGTACCAGACTCGATAACGTCTGTATAGAGTGTTCCTTGTGCCAAGAATTTCACGTCTGTTAGCTTGCTTGCTTCATCATCAAAGACATAAACAAACTCGTTACCGATAATTTTACGTTTTTGTTCAGGATCAGAAACACCAGCCAATTTATCAAGGAAGCGTTTGGCAGCATCTGCTTTGACAATGTTCAAACCAAACTTACCACCAAGCATATCCATAACTTGGTCAGCTTCTCCTTTACGGAGAAGACCGTGGTCTACAAAGATACAGATTAATTGATCTCCGATGGCTTTTTGGAGAAGAACTCCAACAACAGAAGAGTCAACACCACCTGAAAGACCAAGGAGAACACGTTTATCTCCAACTTTTTCACGGATTTGTTTGATTTGCATATCGATGAAGTTATCCATAGTCCAGTCACCTTTGGCACCACAGATATTCAAGGCAAAGTTACGCAAAATATCATAGCCGTGAACTGAATGACGAACCTCTGGGTGGAATTGGATACCATAGATTTTCTTATCTGGGTTTTCGATAGATGCGTACGGACAGTCAGCTGATGTACCAGTACGAACGAAATCAGCAGGAATTTCTGTAACAGCATCACCATGGCTCATCAAGACAAGTTGCTCATCTGGTGTACCAGCAAATAGTGGAGATTCAGTATGAGTCAGTTTTGATTGACCGTATTCACGGTTACCAGCGTCACCTGCAGGAACAACTTTACCACCAAGCTTGTGGGTTAATAGTTGCATACCATAGCAGATTCCCAGAATTGGAATTCCCAGTTCGAAAATTTCTGGATCAATATCAAATGATCCTTCTTCGTAAACAGAGTTTGGACCACCTGAAAGTACAATCCCGATAGGATTGATAGCACGGACTTCGTCAGCCGAAATCTTGTGACTTTTTAGTTCTGAAAAGACACCAATCTCACGGATACGGCGTGAGATAAGTTGGTTATACTGGCTACCATAGTCCAATACGATGATCTTTTCGACATCTTGCAAATCAGTTGAAATGTTGGTCATCTTTTCCCTTTCTTAAAAGAAATATCTTCTTGAATATTCTATCATAAAAGGGTTAGAATTACCAACTAAACAAGTGAGGTTTGACTTTTGTCTATGAGATAAGGTACAATGGAAAAAACGAAGAAAAGAAGTGATCAAGCATGTTACCAGCTTATATGAAAATTCACGACCAAATCAAGAAAGATATTGACGAGGGAAATTGGAAAATTGGAGAAAGACTCCCAAGCGAACGAGATTTAGCAGAGGAATTTTCGGTTAGTCGTATGACTTTGCGTCAAGCTATCTCTCTTTTGGTTGAAGAAGGAGTTTTGGAACGGCGTGTTGGTAGTGGGACCTTTGTTTCAAGTACACGTGTTCAGGAAAAAATGCGTGGAACAACTAGTTTTACTGAGATTGTAAAAGCTCAAGGAAAAACTCCATCTAGTCACCTGATTTCTTATCGTCGAACCATTCCAAATGAGCAAGAAGTGGCTAAACTAGGTTTACTGCCAAGTGATAATATCATTCGTATGGAACGTGTCCGCTATGCTGATAAGGTTCCTGTTGTTTATGAAGTGGCATCTATTCCTGAGAAATTTATCAAAAATTTCAAAAAAGAAGAAGTAACCAAGCACTTCTTTCAAACCTTACAAGAGCATGGTTATCGAATTGGTAAATCTCACCAGACTATATACGCACGTTTAGCCAAAGAAAAGATAGCTCATTACCTAGAAGTTGAAAAAGGGCATGCTATTCTAGGTCTGACACAGGTTTCTTACTTTGATGACGGAACGGCTTTTGAGTATGTAAAGAGCCAATACGTCGGAGAACGGTTTGAATTTTATCTAGAAAATAATTAGTTTATAACATCACTCTTAGAGTAGAAACTCATCTATTTTAAGAGTTTTTATTTGGTTAAGATTAGAAAACATTTTCCTAGTAAGAAAAATAGCAATCATACGAGTATTTTTCAAAGATTCGTGTTATAATAGTTAGGTTATATGGTCCCGATAAGGTGGTGGGATTGATTGTAAATACTCTTCCTACCAGTTCTTTGTAACTCTATAACGAATATTTTTTAAGGGGGGACATTTTTATGTCAGAACGTAAATTATTCACGTCTGAATCTGTATCTGAGGGGCATCCAGATAAGATTGCAGACCAAATTTCAGATGCTATCTTGGATGCTATTTTAGAGCAAGATCCAGAGGCGCACGTTGCTGCTGAAACAGCTGTTTATACTGGTTCAGTGCATGTTTTTGGTGAGATTTCAACGACAGCTTATGTAGATATTAACCGTGTGGTTCGTGATACCATTGCTGAGATTGGTTATACCAATACAGAGTATGGTTTTTCTGCGGAGACGGTGGGAGTTCACCCATCACTTGTTGAGCAGTCACCAGATATCGCTCAAGGGGTTAATGAAGCCTTGGAAGTTCGTGGAAATGTAGACCAAGATCCACTTGACTTGATTGGAGCAGGTGACCAAGGTCTCATGTTTGGGTTTGCGGTGGATGAGACAGAAGAACTCATGCCTTTACCAATCTCACTTAGTCACAAGTTGGTTCGTCGTTTGGCAGAACTTCGTAAATCTGGTGAGATTAGCTATCTTCGACCAGATGCTAAATCACAGGTCACTGTTGAGTATGATGAAAATGACCGTCCAGTGCGCGTGGATACAGTTGTTATTTCAACCCAACATGATCCAGAAGTGAGCAATGAGCAAATCCATGAAGATGTGATTAACAAGGTTATCAAAGAAGTCATTCCAGCTTCTTACCTGGATGATGAGACTAGGTTCTTTATCAATCCAACAGGTCGTTTCGTTATCGGAGGACCTCAAGGAGACTCTGGTTTGACTGGCCGTAAGATTATCGTAGATACCTATGGTGGTTACTCACGTCACGGTGGTGGTGCCTTCTCTGGTAAGGATGCGACTAAGGTGGACCGTTCAGCTTCTTATGCAGCTCGATATATTGCTAAAAACATTGTTGCTGCAGGTCTTGCTAAGAAAGCAGAAGTTCAATTGGCTTACGCAATCGGTGTAGCCCAACCTGTATCTGTCCGTATCGATACCTTCGGTACTGGTACAGTAGCGGAAAGCAAGCTTGAAAAAGCAGCACGTCAAATCTTTGACCTTCGCCCAGCAGGAATCATCCAAATGCTAGATCTCAAACGTCCAATTTACCGTCAAACAGCGGCTTATGGACATATGGGACGTACAGATATTGATCTTCCATGGGAACGCTTGGATAAGGTAGAAGCCTTGAAAGAAGCAGTTAAATAACATAAAAAAAGATTGGTTAAGGACCAATCTTTTTTTGATATGAAAAATCAAAAGATTCTTAGTTATCTATTGTTTTTACAAATGCCCAGTTCCCAACTGATTTTGTACCATAATCCAACATCATAAAGTCTAGTAAAGTGAAGTTATTCTTTTTGTAAAAGAAGACGTTCTTATCAATACTTGTAATTAGGCCTAAACGTTTGCATCCCTTGGCTTTGACATAAGGTACAACACAATTTTCTAGGAAAGCACTACCGATACCTTGACCTTGGATAGATTTGTTTACTGCTAGCATCATTAAATACCAATCAAAGTTTCCTGATTTTTTCAAGTGTTGTTCAGAACGATCTACTAAATCGAGATATTTCAATAGGTTTCTCGGTGTGATGTATCGAAAGAGTTTGATGACACCATTTAACAAATAGGATAGAATGGTAAAATCCTTCTGTTGTAAAAGGGCAACTGCTATGATTTGCCCTTCTTTTTCGGCAACAAGACAGGTTTCTCCTTTGATATAGAGTCTGGTTAGAAGACTTTCCATTAGTTCTAAAAATGCAGGATAGTATTCTGGTTTCTTTAAATCGTCTTTGATTAGAGCTGTAAACGGATAGTCCATGAAAGCATCAGCCAAAACTTTCCCAATCTTTTGGAATTCGTCTATTCTGGCTTCCCTGTATAAAATCTTTTCCATCTTAAACTCCTTATCAAATTTCTAATACTATTATAACTGAAATAATCATAATTTTCGAATTAGACAACTTTTTACATAAAAATATAACTAATTTTCATTTTATTAGAATTTGGATTGAAAGTCAAATTTAGGAGGAATTACAAAAACTTTGCAAATTGAGGTAAATAGGTATCTCAATATAGCATAGGATATTGCAAGATAAGAAAATCTTTAGTGAATAAAAAAAGCCCCAAGATTCTAATCTTGGGAGTAGTTTAAATGGCTATTATATTTATTTTATTGGAATTGAAATTTCGATTAATTTGTCAGAATAAAGTGTTTTGATGTTTGCTTCATCAATAATTTGTTTATCAATCTTGCGACTCAAGAAAAATTCTTGAATTTTCTCGATTTCTTTTTCACGAATAGCTCGATGTTTATTGGAAATGAGGATTTCGTAATGAAGCGGTGCTTGGGTAAAGATAACATCTGTATTTCCTGCAGAATAGACTTCCACAAGAGTTGCGTCAGTACTTTCTAGTTGATTTTTAACAAGACGAGAGTGTGAATTAGTAGTATTAATAAGCTTCATAGGGATTCCTCCTGTAATTCTATGTCTATTATAGCACTTTTTAGAAAAATTGGGAAAGTTAACTTAAATTTGGTGTTGCTTTTTCCATGCTTCGATAGCCCATTTATGACTACCTCTTTTTAGATTTGCAATAGCTTCATCTATTGGAAACCAAGCGATATGATTAAAGTCTTCCAAAGGTTTTTGAACCTCTTGGTAAGAAGTAGCTTCATAAAGAAAGGCAGGATTGTAAAAATGAGTATCACGATGACTAGAGTAGAAGTACTCGTCAGCTTGTCCATAATAAGTACCAATTTCAGCAGTGAAACCTAATTCCTCGATTAATTCCCGTTTAAGAGCTTCCAAGTGATCTTCACCTTCTTCAATCTCTCCACCTGGTAGGAACCAAGCACCATTTGGAGCTTGAACTAGGATAATCTTTTCCTTGTTTGAATCTGGTATGACTGCATAAACACCATATCTGTTTTTGTATGTAACCCCTTCTTTTCTCTCTCCAAATGTTGGATTTGTCATAGATTTCTCCTTCATGAGTGCGCTTTCTTTCTATCATATTAAAGAATGTTCTCACTGTCAAGTAAGAACATTCTTTTCTTAGTATTAGTCAGTCGCTTCAACTTTTTCTAGCTTGTTTTTGGATTTAATTATGATTTTTCCATTGCTGGTCATGACAGCTTTTAACTCTTTTTCACTTGGATTTTCAAGGTAGAAGTCTGTAATAGCATCTTCAATATAGTCTTGAATCGTGCGGCGTAATGGACGAGCCCCCATTTTCGGATCATACCCCAAATCGACCAACTTTTCCTTAACCTTGTCAGTAACATCTAAAGAGATGTTGTTACTTGCGAGACGTTTGTTGACATCATCTAGCATGAGGTCAACGATTTGAAGGAGATTTTCCTTGCTGAGGGCCTTAAATTCGATAATGCCATCAAAACGGTTCATGAATTCGGGACTAAAGAAGTTGCCTAATTCTCCAAGGACAGAGTTGGTACGGCCTTCTCTAGATGCACCAAATCCGACGCTTGCTTCAGCTTTTCCTGTACCTGCATTTGAGGTCATGATTATGATGGCATCCTTAAAGCTAACAGTGCGCCCTTGACCGTCCGTTAAGCGCCCGTCATCTAAGACCTGAAGGAACATGTGCATGACATCAGGGTGGGCTTTTTCTACTTCGTCCAGTAGAATAAGTGAATAAGGATTGCGACGAACCTTTTCAGTCAGTTGTCCTGCTTCTTCATAGCCGACATAGCCTGGGGGAGCACCAACTAGTTTTGCAACACTATGTTTCTCCATGTATTCACTCATATCGAAACGAATCATGCTATCTGCTGACCCGAAGAGTTCGATAGCCAGCTGTTTAGAAAGTTCCGTTTTACCGACACCAGTAGGACCAACAAAGAGGAAGCTACCGATTGGACGGTTTGGAGTACCGAGACCAACCCGGTTACGACGAATAGCTTTAGCCAATTTATCAACAGCATCATCTTGACCAATAACATGCGCCTTGAGGTCATCTGCTAAGTTGATGAGTTGTGATTGTTCTTTTTCTTTGAGGTCACCAACTGGAATATTAGTCTTTTGTTCGATGATGTGTTCAATCGTTTTTTCGCTAATAATTGGAGTGTCCTGATCCGTAACCTTAGTTTTTTGCATTTCCTTATATTTAGCAATCTGATCACGGAAGTAGGCAGCTTTTTCAAAGTCTTCATCTCTAGTAGCTTGCGCTTTGAGATTTTCAGCTTCGATTAGGCGTTGGTCAATCACTTTAGGATCAACAAAGTTTAGGGTTAGGTTCATTTTAGAACCAGCTTCATCCAGAAGGTCGATGGCCTTGTCTGGTAAGAAACGATCTTGGATATAACGATTAGAAAGAGTAGCAGCAGCCTCGATAGCACTGTCGGTATAATGAACGTGGTGATAATCTTCGTATTTCTTTTGAATACCTTTGAGGATAGTAATAGTTTCTTCCACAGTTGGTTCATCAACCTTGACAGGTTGCATACGTCGTTCGAGGGCTGCATCTTTTTCAATGATGCGGTATTCATTGAGAGTAGTAGCACCAACAAGTTGAAGTTCGCCGCGAGCAAGGGCAGGTTTGAGGATATTACCGGCATCCATATTACCATCTCCTGCAGAACCAGCACCTACAATTTCATGAATTTCGTCGATAAAGAGGATGATGTCCTCGCGTTTACGGATTTCCTCCATGAGTTTTTGCATGCGTTCTTCAAATTGACCACGAACACCAGTACCTTGGACAAGACTTACTACATCTAAACGGATGACTTCTTTGCCTTGGAGTTTATGGGGAACATCACCATCAACAATTTTCTGGGCTAGACCTTCAACAACGGCAGTTTTTCCGACACCAGGTTCTCCGATGAGGACAGGATTGTTCTTAGTTCTACGGTTTAGAATTTCAATAACACGAATGATTTCTTCATCACGGCCGATGACAGGATCGATATTTCCTTGGCGAGCAATCTCTGTCACATTGATACCATACTCATCCAAAAGACCTTTTTCTTTATTGGGTGGAGGAGTTTGTGCTGGACCACGATTCGGGGAACCAAAACTGCCATTACCACCAAAGCCACCGTTGCCACCATAACCGCCTCCTGACTGAGTCGGAGGTGTATTTTTAGATGTAGGATTGAAGTTTCTGATATCCTTAAAGAAGTCGCCAAATGGATCAAAGTCTTGGTTGCTTAGATCAGTAATTCCTTTAAATAATGAGTTATTTGGGTCAGTTTTGATAATTTTATAGCAACTTTGACAGAGGTCAATCTGTTTTTGTTGGCCATTGAGATTTGTGTAAAGATGAATCGTTGAGTCATTGATTTTACAGTTTTGACAGAGCATACATCTACCTCATTTCTTTACGTCTATTGACCAAATTTGAAAGGTCAAAATTAGTCAAAGAACTATATAGTCTAATTATATCATGAATGAAGGGCAATTCAAGTAAAAAGATTGATTGCAGGGTTTTTGGATAAAAATCTAGGATTTGTAGCTTTAACTATAAGAAAAAATCCCATTTGTAGTACAAAAAGGATTCTTGTTGGTCAGAGTGGGAAATAGGTCCCACTACTAAATCAAAGATTAGTATAAAAGTTCGTAGATTTCCATGGCAATCAAGTCGATGCTATCAAATGTATAAGTTTCACGAGCTTCTACATCACGAAGTGTAAAGAGCGGGCCGTTTTCTTCATCGTGGTTAAAAGCTACTTCAGCCACAACAACGCCTTCACGCTCAAAATTACGTTTTAAGTTACCACCATCTTTTGTCATCGCTTCAAGACGATTGATGATTCTAACCAAATGTGATTCCATTATGATTCTCCTCCATTTCTTATCGTTACTATTTTACCATAAAGCATAGTTACTTGACTAGAAAAAAACAAAGAAATCTTGCTATTTCTCATACTTTTTGAAATTTTAAAAAAAAAAAGATAAAATATTGCATTTTTATTCACTTTGTGTTATACTCATACAAGTTTTTGAGATTAAGATTAGAAAGAAGTCGATTTATGAATTTTTCATTTTTGCCAAAATACTTACCTTATTTTAACTATGGAGCTCTTGTGACGGTATTTATTTCCATCTTAGTAGTCTTTTTTGGAACCCTCGTTGGAATCTTGTTGGCCTTTGCCCAACGTTCAAAATTTAAACCCCTTGCCTGGTTGGCCAATCTTTATATCTGGATTTTTCGTGGGACACCCATGATGGTTCAGATTATGATTGCCTTTGCTCTTATGAGTATCGATGCTCCAACCATTCAGTTTGGAATTTTTGGCATTGAACTTTCTCGTTTGATTCCAGGGATTATCATTATATCCATGAATAGTGGTGCCTATGTTTCGGAGACCGTTCGAGCTGGGATCAATGCGATCCCTAAAGGTCAGCTAGAGGCTGCCTATTCGCTAGGAATTCGCCCTAAAAATGCTATGCGTTATGTTATCTTACCTCAGGCCATTAAGAATATCTTGCCAGCCTTGGGGAATGAGTTTATCACTATTATCAAGGATAGTTCGCTCTTGTCGGCAATCGGTGTTATGGAGCTGTGGAATGGAGCAACGACAGTGTCGACAACGACTTACCTGCCTTTAACTCCTCTCTTGTTTGCAGCCTTTTACTACCTGATTATGACCTCTATCTTGACAATGGGCTTGAAGGCTTTTGAAAAACGTATGGGACAAGGAGATAAAAAATAATGTCAGAAACACTTATAAAAATTGAAAATCTTCATAAAAGCTTTGGAAAGAATGAAGTTTTAAAAGGGATAAATCTTGAAATCAAAAAAGGGGAAGTAGTGGTCATTATCGGACCTTCTGGTAGCGGTAAGTCTACCCTCCTTCGCTCGATGAATCTCCTTGAAGAAGCCACTAAAGGAAAGGTTATCTTTGAAGGAGTAGATATTACCGATAAGAAAAATGACCTCTTTGCCATGCGGGAAAAGATGGGTATGGTTTTCCAGCAATTCAATCTTTTTCCAAATATGACTGTTATGAAAAACATTACTCTTTCGCCAATAAAGACCAAAGGAGAAAGCAAGGAAGTAGCAGAGAAGAGAGCGTTGGAACTTTTAGAAAAAGTTGGTTTACCTGATAAGGCAGATGCATATCCACAAAGTTTGTCAGGTGGTCAGCAACAACGGATTGCTATCGCTCGTGGTCTCGCAATGGAGCCAGATGTGTTACTCTTTGACGAACCAACTTCAGCCTTGGATCCTGAAATGGTAGGAGAAGTACTTTCAGTTATGCAAGATCTTGCTAAGTCAGGGATGACTATGGTCATTGTGACCCATGAAATGGGCTTTGCACGTGAGGTGGCGGACCGTGTTATCTTTATGGCAGATGGTGTTGTTGTCGAAGACGGAAGTCCAGAGCAAGTCTTTGAGCAGACGCAGGAACAAAGAACCAAGGAATTTTTGAGTAAGGTTTTGTAAGAGTTGTAAAATTATATCCATTTCGACTTTTTTTTAGGTGGATAGTTCGACAAGTTAGAGCAAAACTTCATTACTTAGTTTAGATTAAAGTTACAAATAAAAAGTAGGCATCAGCAAATGCTGATGCCTACTTTTTTGTAGTTAAAATAAGAAGGTAATGCTTGTAAGTATACCTAATACTGCGAAAATAATTTTCCAAACTTGTTGGTTCTTTTTGAAAAGCTTATCAGAGGATAGTGTTAGTATCAGAAATATAAAAAATAGTATATATTTATTAAAGATTGGAATGACTTTCCTCCTTTTATTGTAAGACTTCCTTTACTTACATTATACATTATATTTGATGCAGAATCAAAAATTAATATCTTTATTCTGTGGAGTTCCTCTATCCTCCAGTAAGAGAATGACTAGTTATCCAACTGAGCTTTTTCTTATAGTTTCAGACTATAAGGTCTCTTAGAAAAGAAGTGTTAGAATGCCGGGCTATTTTTTGTTATAATAGAGAATATTTGTTAGAAATGAGAAAATACATGACACAGATTATTGATGGGAAGGCTTTGGCAGCAAAGTTACAAGGACAATTAGCTGAAAAAACGGCTAAACTAAAAGAAGAGACAGGCTTGGTGCCTGGCTTAGTCGTTATTTTAGTAGGGGATAATCCTGCTAGCCAAGTTTACGTTCGCAACAAGGAACGCTCAGCAATTGCAGCAGGTTTCCGTAGTGAAGTCGTTCGTGTTCCTGAGACCATTACCCAAGAAGAATTGTTGGATTTGATTGCCAACTACAATCAGGATCCAGCTTGGCATGGGATTTTAGTTCAGTTGCCTTTACCAAAACATATCGATGAAGAAGCTGTTCTATTGGCTATTGCCCCTGAAAAGGATGTGGATGGTTTCCATCCACTCAATATGGGTCGTCTCTGGTCTGGTCACCCAGTCATGATTCCATCAACACCAGCTGGTATTATGGAAATGTTTCATGAGTATGGGATTGAGCTGGAAGGAAAAAATGCGGTCATTATTGGTCGTTCTAATATTGTTGGGAAGCCCATGGCTCAGTTACTTTTAGCTAAAAATGCAACTGTTACCTTGACCCACTCTCGTACACAAGATTTAGCAACAGTTGCTTCGAAAGCAGATATTCTTGTAGTAGCTATCGGTCGTGCTAAGTTTGTGACTGCTGACTTTGTCAAACCAGGTGCAGTTGTCATTGATGTAGGGATGAACAGAGATGAAAATGGCAAGCTTTGTGGAGATGTTGACTACGATGCTGTTGCACCAATTGCTAGTCATATCACTCCTGTACCTGGTGGAGTTGGACCTATGACCATTACCATGCTAATGGAACAGACTTACCAGGCAGCGCTTCGTACACTGAACAAGGACTAGGAAGATGAAATTCGTATTTGATCTGGATGGAACGCTATCTTTTGACTACATGACCATAGATGAGGAGATTAAGCAGGTTCTTTTAAATGCTAGCGATTATGGACATGAGCTTGTATTTGCCTCAGCTCGCTCTTATCGAGATTGTTTGGGCTTATTAGGTACTGAACTTAGTCAGCGTTTGGTTATAGGTTTGAATGGAGGCGTAGGCTATTATCTAGGGAAAGCCATCTATGAGAGAAATCTTGATGCTAGAGTTTATCAGACGCTAGTGGATTATTGCCAGACCTATAATCTCCCTTTCTTTGCAGATGATTGCTTTGACTATAGTGGTCAGATCGTGGAGAAGATTCCATTTATCTCTAGTGTGGATCCCCTAAAGGTAGCTCGTCATCAGAAACTCGAGGACTTGGGGACTCCGATTAAGGTAGTCGTTTATATGGGAGACCATGAGGATTTGCTTGATGATCTGCTTGGTCAGTTAGAAAGATTGGGGCAGGCTCATATGTCCTATCATGCCCATGAAAAGTGCCTTTATGTTAATCCCTTGAACACTCATAAGGCGACAACTGTTGAAAAGTTATGTGGAGAGAACTTCATTGCTTTTGGCAATGACCAAAATGATATTGAGCTGTTTAAGACATCTCTTTATTCAGTTCAGATAGGAGACTTTGCTGGCCTTACTCCATATGCAGATGAAACGTTAGAGCTAAAAGGAGAATCTTCTCCAGCAGTGGCAGCTAAAATCTTACAGACCTTTGAGGAATTTAAGGGAAAATAGATAGAAGGAGGTTTGAACCTCCTTTTATAGTATAATGGAGTGAGAGGAAAAAACGATGAAAGAGATTGATCAATCCCTACTAGAAAAGGTTATCATTGAGCGTCCTCGTTCTAGTCATAAGGGAGACTATGGTCGTCTTCTCTTGATCGGGGGGACTTATCCCTATGGGGGAGCGATTATTATGGCCGCCTTAGGGGCTGTTAAAAGTGGCGCAGGATTAGTGACCGTAGCAACGGATAAGGAGAATATTCCTGCTCTACATAGCCATCTTCCTGAGGCAATGGCTTTTGCTCTTGACGATAAGCAATTATTTGAGCAACAGTTAGAGAAAGCGAATGTTGTCTTGGTTGGACCTGGACTTGTGGATGATGAGCGTGGAGAACAGCTTCTACAAACAGTTTTTGATCATTTAGACCAAGACCAGACCCTCATACTGGATGGTGGTGCCCTATCCATTTTAACTAGAATGGGAATGAAATTTCCTAAAGCCCACCTTGTTTTAACGCCACATCAAAGGGAATGGCAAGTCTTGTCAGGCTTAGAATTAACTTCTCAAGGAGCCAAGGAAACAGGAGAAGCTTTGGTGAGTTTTCCTTCAGGAACGATTCTAGTTCAAAAAGGTCCTGCGACTCGAATCTGGCAAGCCGGGCATGCAGATTTTTATCAGCTAAGTGTTGGTGGTCCTTATCAGGCGACTGGAGGAATGGGAGATACCCTAGCTGGGATGATTGCTGGCTTTGCAGGTCAATTCCCACAAGTAAGTCTCTATGAAAGGGTCACTGTAGCGACATATCTGCACTCAGCAATTGCTCAAGAATTAGCTGAGGACAACTTTGTAGTTCTGCCAACCACGATTAGTCAACATATTCCTGCATTCATGAAGAAAATACAAAAAGACACCTGAAAATATCAGGTGTCTTTTAAGGATTAGAAGAGTCCTTTAACTTTGTCAACAAGACCGTCAAGTCCTTCTGAACCTGAAATCAAGTCTTGTGCTTGGCTCAAGTAATCACCGAGTTGATCTTTATTCTCTTCGATGAAAGATTTAGCAGCTTCGAAATCTTTTGTTTCGATTAATTCTTTAACTTTGTTAAATAAATCCATTGGGTTCATGATGTTCCTCCTTTTCAACAATTCTATTCAATCATTTTTTTTAAAATCTTGCAAGAAACTTGACTCTTCAAATAAAGTTCATGGGTGTCAAATGGTTTAAAATTTGATATAATTTTTAATGATGAATTTTAGAAATGATCGGTATGTAGTTGTAGATTTAGAAGCAACAAGTACTGGAAGTAAGGCAAAAATCATCCAAGTGGGAATTGTAGTCATTGAAGATGGTGAAATCGTTGAGCAATATGCTACAGATGTCAATCCACATGAACACTTGGATTCTCATATCAAAGAGTTAACGGGTTTGACTGATAAGCGTTTGGCAAAGGCTCCGGAGTTTTCTCAGGTAGCAGGAAAGATTTTTGAGCTGGTCAAAGACGGTGTTTTTGTCGCGCATAATGTTCAGTTTGATGCAAACTTATTGGCAGAATTCCTATTTTTTGAAGGTTATGAACTTCGAACGCCTCGAATTGATACAGTTGAACTGGCTCAAGTATTTTATCCTCAATTCGAGAAGTATAATCTCGGTATTCTTTGTCAAGAGTTGGGTATTCCCCTAGAGCAAGCCCATTCTGCCCTGTCTGATGCACAAGCAACTGCAGAACTTTTTCTCTGCATGAGGCAAAAGATGTTTCAACTACCTAAAGGCCTGTTGGAGCGTTTATTAAGTTTATCAAATAGTCTATTATATGAATCATATTTAGTAATTGAGGAAGTTTATCAGAAGCAATCTCTCTTAGTCGAACATGATTTGGTAGAAGTGCAAGGTCTATTTTTGAGAAAAGAAAAACCAGTCCTTTCTCCACGCAAACTTTCTCAAGATTTCCAGACCAATATTGCCTTATTGGGTTTGGAAGAGAGACACCTACAAGAACGCTTTGCAAAAAAGGTTCAAGAGTTTTTAAAGGAGGAGACAATCTCATTTATTCAGGCTCAAACTGGAATTGGGAAAACCTATGGTTACCTTTTGCCCGCCTTAGCTCTTGAGAATAAAGAGGGTATTCTCCTTAGTGTACCTACTAAAATTCTCCAAAATCAGATTATGCAAGAAGAAGCTAGAAGATTGGAAGAAGTCTTCCATCTTTCAGTCCATAGTCTCAAAGGGCCACAAAATTACTTGAAGCTAGATTCATTTTATACAGCTATAGAGGAAGAAGAGTCCAATCGTTTGTATACTCGTTTCAAGATGCAACTCTTAGTTTGGTTGACTGAGACAGAGACGGGAGACTTAGACGAGATTGGTCAGCTTTATCGTTATCAACAATTTTTGCCAAATCTAATTCATGATGGCAAACTCTCCAAAGATTCCCTCTTTTGGCTAGAGGATTTTTGGAAACGAGGGCAGAGTAAGGCACGTAGTTGCCAATTATTGGTGACCAATCACGCATATTTGGTTACCCGTTTGGAAGATGATCCAAGTCTTTTAGAGGGGCGTCTCTTGATTTTAGATGAAGCCCAGAAAATCTTGCTGACATTGGAAAATCTTTCTCGAAAATCTTATTTGCTTGCAGATTTGCTAGAACAATTAGACCAAGAACTATCTACAGAAGAAGGCATGCTTGAAAGACGATTGATGGAGAGTATTCGATTTGAGCTTTGTCATCTGATGGATCAGTTTCTATCTGGGAAACGGAGAATGTGTCCAAGCAGTACCATTTCAAAGCTGCGACAAGATTTTTCTGAGTTAGATATGCCAGTTTTCCAAGAGTATCAACAGTTTTTCTGCTCAGATGGTGAATTTTGGTTATCCGCTTCAGAGTTTTCTAGTAAGAAGATTGAAATTTCTTCTAGTCGTCATCAACGTCTGCTCTTTTCTGAGATCTTTCCATACTCCTGTCAGCTATTAGGTATATCTGCAACTTTAGAAATTAGTAGTAGGGTTTCTTTGCCAGAATTACTAGGATTCCCTGATGCTGCCTTTGATAGACTAGATGAACAATTTCAAGAGAATCAAGAAATCATAGTTGTGAAGGATTTTCCATTGGTGACCGAAACTTCTCAAGAAGATTATGCTCAAGCTCTTGTCAATCTGATTGAAGAAGTAACAAGCTTGAAAGAGTCTATCATAGTATTATTTACTTCGAGAGAACTTTTGTTAAAAGTCTCTGATTATTTGTCAATTCCTCATTTAGCCCAGTATAAGCATGGAGAACCAGCTCAGCTAAAAAAACGTTTTGAAAAAGGGGAGCGAGAGATTTTACTGGGTGCAGGTAGTTTTTGGGAGGGAGTTGATTTTTCAGCTCATCCTCGTGTCATTGAGGTGGTGACGCGTCTACCTTTCCAAAATCCTGAAGACCCCTTTACCAAAAAGATGAATCAGGAACTGCGGTTGGAAGGTAAAAATCCTTTCTATGACTATCAACTTCCTATGGCTATTATTCGTCTCAAACAAGCCCTTGGTCGAACAATGAGACATTCCAATCAGAGTTCTAGTGTCCTTATTCTAGACAGTCGTATGGTGACCAAACGATACGGTAAACAAATCGCGAGGTCTTTAACTCAAAATTGTCGACTGGAAGAAACGAATCGAGACCAAGTCATTTCTAAAATAGCTCAATTTTTTAAAAATCATAGAAGATAACCAGAAAGTATGAAGGAGGCCTTTATGAAACGTCCTCTCGACTCTCGAGTCGATTATAGTTTGATTTTACCGGTGTTTTGTTTGCTAGTAATTGGTGTGGTAGCTATTTATATAGCTGTTAGCCATGATTACCCAAACAATATTTGGTCAATACTTGGACAGCAACTAGCATGGATTGCCCTTGGAATTATTATTAGCTTTGTTGTCATGTTCTTTAACACCAAGTTCTTGTGGCAAGCTACCCCATATCTTTATGGCTTAGGATTGATTCTAATGGTTCTACCCCTAAACTTTTACAATCCGAGACTTGTAGCGGCTACTGGAGCGAAAAACTGGGTATTTTTCGGAGGGATGACTCTATTTCAACCTTCTGAATTTATGAAAATATCCTATATTTTGATGTTGGCTTATATCATTGTGACCTTTATAAAGAACCATAAAAAAGATGCACGAACCATTGGATTGGACTTTCTCCTAATTCTATGGATGGTAATCTTTACGATTCCTGTTTTAGTTTTGTTGGCCTTACAAAGTGACCTTGGGACAGCTCTCGTCTTCGTTGCAATTTTTGCCGGGATGGTCTTGTTATCAGGAGTTTCTTGGAAAATTATTATCCCGGTTTTTCTAACAGCTATATCTGCTATTGTTGGATTTTTAGCCATCTTCATCACGAAGGATGGACGAGCATTTTTGCATCAAATTGGGATGCCGACTTATCAAATTAACCGTATTTTAGCATGGTTAAACCCTTTTGATTATGCACAGACAACAACCTATCAACAGGCGCAAGGTCAAATTGCTATTGGTAGTGGGGGCTTGTTTGGTCAGGGATTTAATGTTTCCAATTTACTAATACCAGTTAGAGAGAGTGATATGATTTTCACAGTGATTGCGGAGGATTTTGGTTTTATCGGTTCCGTTATTGTGATTGCCTTGTATCTACTCTTGATCTATCGTATGCTTAAAATCACCCTCAAATCTAACAATCAATTTTATACATACATCTCAACAGGTTTTATCATGATGTTGCTATTCCATATCTTTGAAAATATTGGTGCCGTTACAGGTCTACTTCCTTTGACGGGAATTCCGTTGCCTTTTATTTCTCAAGGAGGATCGGCCATCATTAGTAATTTAATTGGTGTTGGTTTGCTCTTATCTATGAGTTATCAAACTCACCTTGCTGATGAGAAAAGTGGTCGAGCCAAGTTTAAACGTAAAAAAGTCGTTTTGAAAAAGGTCAAATAAGGAGGATAAGAATGTCTAAAGTTGCTGTTATGTTAGCCAATGGTTTTGAAGAAATTGAAGCCTTGACAGTTGTGGATGTTTTACGTCGAGCAAATATTACTTGTGAAATGATTGGCTTCGAAGAAAAGGTCACTGGTTCACATGGTATTCAAGTCAGTGCAGATTTAGTATTTGAGGGAGACTTATCAGACTATGACTTGGTGGTTCTTCCTGGAGGGATGCCTGGCTCAGCTAATTTACGCGACAATGAAGTCTTAATAGCTGAGTTGCAGGGTCTGAATCAAGCTGGTAAGAAGTTGGCAGCAATTTGTGCAGCACCAATTGTCCTAAATCAAGCGGGACTTCTTAGCGGAAAAAAATTCACTTGCTATGATGGTGTTCAAGAACAAATTGCTGACGGAAGTTATCTCAAGGAAACAGTTGTGGTAGATGGCAATATCATTACCAGTCGTGGTCCTGCAACAGCTTTAGCTTTTTCATATCACTTAGTTGAAATGCTAGGTGGAGATGCAGAAAGCTTACGAAAAGGGATGCTTTATCAGGACATTTTTGAAAAATGATAAAAAAGAGAGAGGGATTTTCTATAAAAAGAAAATTTCTCTCTCTTTTACTATTAAAAATAAAGGAAATATTCGCTTTTTTAATGGAAAAATGGTATAATGAGGAGGTGTAAAGTATCACGATTATAAATGGTTTTGACCAATTTTTAGTTGTCTTACTATGGAGCTTTTAATACGATGTATGCCTTCAGATTGAGACATGTTGAAACTATCGTGGTACACAAATAAAGTGTTGACTTGTAAGAAAAAGGAAAAAAATGACAGAAGATATTAAAAACCAACAGGCACAAGATTATGATGCCAGTCAAATTCAAGTTTTAGAAGGTTTAGAAGCAGTTCGTATGCGTCCAGGGATGTATATTGGATCGACTGCCAAAGAAGGTCTTCACCATCTAGTCTGGGAAATTGTAGATAACTCTATCGACGAAGCTTTGGCGGGATTCGCTAGTCATATCGAGGTCTTTATTGAACCGGATGATTCCATTACTGTTGTCGATGATGGTCGTGGAATTCCTGTTGATATCCAAGAGAAAACAGGACGTCCTGCCGTTGAAACAGTCTTTACTGTTCTTCACGCTGGAGGTAAATTCGGCGGTGGCGGATACAAGGTATCTGGTGGACTCCATGGTGTAGGGTCATCCGTTGTAAATGCTCTTTCAACACAGCTGGATGTTCGCGTTCATAAAAACGGTAAGATTCATTACCAAGAATACCGTCGTGGACATGTTGTTGCAGACCTTGAGGTGATCGGGGATACGGATAAAACAGGAACAATCGTTCACTTTACTCCAGACCCAGAAATTTTTACTGAGACAACGACATTTGATTTTGATCGATTAAACAAACGTGTTCAAGAACTTGCTTTCCTAAACCGTGGTCTTCAGATTTCTATCACAGACAAGCGAGAAGGTCAGGAAAAAACAAAACATTACCACTACGAAGGTGGAATTGCTAGCTATGTTGAGTACATCAACGAAAACAAGGATGTTATCTTTGATACACCAATCTACACAGATGGTGAATTGGATGATATTACAGTGGAAGTTGCTATGCAGTACACAACTGGTTACCACGAGAATGTCATGAGTTTCGCTAACAACATTCATACCCATGAAGGTGGAACCCATGAACAAGGTTTCAGAACTGCCTTGACTCGTGTTATTAACGACTATGCCCGCAAGAACAAACTCCTTAAGGATAATGAGGATAATCTGACAGGTGAGGATGTCCGTGAAGGGTTGACAGCCGTTATCTCTGTTAAACATCCAAATCCTCAGTTTGAAGGTCAAACCAAGACCAAACTTGGAAATAGTGAAGTTGTTAAAATCACGAATCGTCTTTTCAGTGAGGCATTTTCAGATTTCTTGATGGAAAATCCACAGATAGCTAAGCGTATCGTAGAAAAAGGTATTCTAGCAGCTAAGGCTCGTGTGGCAGCAAAACGTGCACGAGAAGTGACTCGTAAGAAATCAGGTTTAGAAATTTCTAATCTTCCTGGTAAATTGGCAGATTGCTCTTCAAACAATCCAGCTGAAACAGAACTCTTCATCGTCGAAGGAGATTCAGCCGGTGGTTCTGCTAAATCTGGGCGTGATCGTGAATTCCAAGCAATCTTACCAATTCGTGGTAAAATCCTCAATGTAGAAAAAGCTAGCATGGACAAGATTCTTGCCAATGAGGAAATCCGTAGCTTGTTTACAGCTATGGGAACAGGATTTGGTGCTGAGTTTGATGTTAGTAAAGCTCGCTATCAAAAACTGGTTATCATGACAGATGCCGATGTCGATGGTGCTCATATTCGAACACTCTTGTTAACTCTGATTTATCGTTATATGAAACCCGTTCTAGAGGCAGGATATGTTTATATCGCTCAACCACCGATTTATGGTGTTAAGGTTGGTAGTGAAATCAAAGAGTATATTCAGCCAGGAGCAAATCAAGAAAAACAATTACAAGAAGCATTGGCTCGATATAGTGAAGGTCGATCAAAACCTACAATTCAGCGCTATAAAGGTCTTGGAGAAATGGATGATCACCAACTTTGGGAAACTACCATGAATCCGGAACATCGTCTCATGGCTCGTGTATCAGTGGATGATGCTGCAGAAGCAGATAAGATTTTTGATATGCTCATGGGAGACCGCGTGGAACCACGTCGAGAATTTATTGAGGAAAATGCCATCTATAGTACTCTTGACGTATAAAAGTGTGGAAAGTGTTTCCACTATTAAAAAAATATGATATAATCAATACAATTGTGTCAAGTATAAAAGGAGTTTGATATGTCTGATAATCAATTGATTATTACTTTGATTGCAGTTGCCGCTCTACTTATTGTTGCTTATGTAATGGCAATTTTAATTCGTAAACGCAATAGTAGCAGACTTGCAGCTTTGGAACAAAGAAAAGAAGAACTTTACAACCTTCCTGTTAATGATGAGGTAGAGGCTGTGAAAAACATGCATTTGATTGGTCAAAGTCAAATTGCATTTCGTGAATGGAACCAAAAATGGGTTGATTTGTCCTTGAATTCATTTGCTGATATTGAGAATAATCTCTTTGAAGCTGAAGGATTTAACAATTCTTTCCGATTTTTAAAAGCTCGTCAACAAATCGAGCAAATTGAGAGTCAGATTAGTCTGATTGAAGAAGATATTGATTCTATTCGTAAAGCTTTAGCAGATCTTGAAAAACAAGAATCAAAAAATAGTGGGCGTGTACTTCATGCATTAGACTTGTTTGAAAATCTACAGCACAAAGTAGCAGATAATTCGGAACAATATGGTGCAGCTTTACCTGAGATTGAAAAACAACTGGAGCATATCCAATCTGAGTTTTCTCAATTTGTAACCTTGAACTCTTCTGGAGACCCTGTTGAAGCTGCTGGTGTTTTAGATAGTACCGAAAATCATATTCTTGCTTTAACTCATATTGTTGATCGAATTCCAGCTATTGTAGCTAAACTGACAACTGAGTTACCAGAACAATTAGAGGATTTAGAGTCGGGTTATCGTAAGCTTTTAGATGCAAACTATCAATTTGTTGAAACAGATATCGAATCTAGACTTCAACTTTTGTATGAGGCATTAAAAAATAACCATGAAAATCTTCGAAAACTAGAACTTGACAATGCCGAGTATGAAAATGCTCAAATCCAAGAAGAAATTAATGCGCTTTACGATATCTTCACACGTGAAATTGCTTCTGAAAAAGCTTTTGAAAAATTGATGTCTACGCTTCCTACTTATCTTGGACATTTGAAAGAGAATAACGAAGTTCTTGTTAAAGATATGGAGCGTCTAGGTAAGACATACTTACTTTCAGAGAGCGACGTGAACCGTGTTCGTCGTCTGCAAGCTGATATTACAGCAATGAGTACGACTGTTGAAGAGATGACAAGTGAACAATCTGAAGTAACAGAACCATACTCTATCTTGAAAGAACGTTTAGAAAATCTTCAAACTACATTAAAAGATATTGAAGATGATCAAATCGGTGTTAGTGAGCGTTTGGTTCAAATTGAAAAAGATGATGTAAATGCTCGTCAAAAAGCAAATGTTTATGTAAACCGACTACATACCATTAAGCGCTACATGGAAAAGAGAAATCTTCCAGGTATTCCTCAAAAATTCTTGAAACTATTCTTTGATGCAAGCCATAGTACAGAGGATCTAATGGCTGAATTGGAACAGTCGCAGATTAATATTGAGTCTGTTAATCGTGTTCTAGAGATTGCAACAAATGATATGGAAATTTTGGAAGCTGAAACGTACAGTATTGTTCAAAATGCTACTTTGACAGAGCAATTACTACAATATTCTAACCGATACAGATCATTTGATGAACGTATCCAGCAGGCTTTCCATGAAGCCTTGCATATCTTTGAGACAGAGTTTGATTATCAAGCTTCTTTTGAAAAAATATCTCAAGCTTTGGAACTTGCTGAGCCTGGTGTAACTAATCGCTTTGTTACATCTTATGAAAAAACAAGAGAAACGATTCGTTTTTAAAAAATAAAATCCTAGAAAATTCTAGGATTTTTCTTTTTGTATCGAATCAAGTCGGGTACACTTTTCATTGAAATTATAGTTTAAATTTGATATGATAAGACTATGACAAAAAAGAGAACAACCCGAAAGACAGATAACAAGAATAATGGGAAATTAGGCTTCCTTGTAGGACTTTTATTTTTCATAATACTTGCTTTAGGTGGGGCAATCACCCACAAAGTACTAACTAAACAGAATTTTGCACAAAAGATTGAAGCATTAATATCTGAAAAAGATAGTGCTTATTATCAAGGTAGTCAAAAAGATCATTTCCGCAAAGATAAATCAGAGATTATTACCTACTATCCAATGAGTGGAGATAGTATTATTACCTCTGTAAAAGATGTCATGATAAAAGATATCACAGATAAGGTAGAAGGAAAAGAGCATCTGATTTTCTATTATTCAGAAAAAGGAGATTCTTCCTTCAGAGGAATTGAAAATCGACTAGTAAAAAAACAAGTCTATGATTTGTCGAATTCTAATGTTGTAGAATTGGAGAATACAACCTTAAATCAGCTGTATCTTAAAGAAGATGGAAATCTCTTCACTCTTGATCAATTCTTCAATGATTCTTCGACAGCTAAAGGAAAATTATTAGAGGATATTAAATCAGCTCTTCTTGATAAGAAAGTAGAGCAAACACTTGTAAATCAAGTTATAGCTGACTTTTCGAACACGGATTTATCTAATTGGAAATTTGCCTACAAGGATAGTCAACTTATCCTTTACCCGATAAACCAAACTGGAAACGCAGAAGGAATTGGACTTCTTATTTCTGACTATTTTGAACTGATTAATGTAGCTTATTTATCAGAAAAAGATGCTAAACTATATGAGACTATTCAAGGTGAAAAGCATAAAAAAGTTGTAGCTTTAACCTTTGATGATGGCCCAGATGGGAATACGACTCCTCAAGCTTTGGATATCTTAGCCAAGTATCATATAAAAGCAACCTTCTTTGTGCAAGGGAAGAATATAGCTGGTAATGAGTCTATTCTAAAACGAATGAAATCAGAAGGACATGAGGTAGGTAATCATAGTTGGAACCATCCAGTCTTGACGAAACTTTCTCTAGAAGATGCAAAGAAACAAATTACAGATACAGAATCTGCAATTACCAGTGTTCTTGGAACTAGTTCTAAATTGATGCGTCCGCCTTATGGAGCAATTTCTGATGATATTCGAAACGGTATAGATTTAAGCTATATATTGTGGAATGTAGACAGTTTGGATTGGAAGAGTCTGAATGAAACAAAAATTTTAACAGAAATTCAGCACCAAGTTAGCAATGGATCTATTATTCTGATGCATGATATCCATCAACCATCGATCAATGCGCTTCCACGAGTTATTGAGTATTTGAAAGAACAAGGTTATAGTTTTGTGACCGTTTCAGAACTTCTCAATTCTCGATTGCAACCTCATCATGTCTATTATTCTCGTGAGTAGTGAATGATGACTATAGGCTTTTATAGATTTTTAATTTAAAGATAGAAAAAAATAACTTTTATCTTGACAAACTAGGGAAAACTTGATATGATATAAAAGTTGAGAAAAGCAGAAGTGAGAACTTCTCGCCTTGCGACTAACGTTGTCTGGCCCCTACGGATCAAGTTTCAGAAATGAACTATAATCATGTAGTGCGGATTTGCGTTAGCAAGTCCGCTCTTGTTTTTCTCTAAAATAAAAAAAGAGGTGAAAACCATAGCAAAGCAAGACTTATTCATCAATGATGAAATTCGTGTACGTGAAGTTCGCTTAATCGGTCTAGAGGGTGAGCAATTAGGTATCAAACCACTTAGTGAAGCGCAAGCACTTGCGGATGAAGCGAACGTGGACTTGGTTCTTATTCAACCTCAAGCTAAACCTCCTGTTGCGAAAATTATGGACTATGGCAAGTTCAAATTTGAGTACCAGAAGAAACAAAAAGAACAACGCAAAAAACAAAGCGTTGTGACCGTGAAAGAAGTTCGTTTGAGCCCAGTTATCGACAAGGGTGATTTCGAAACTAAACTTCGCAATGCTCGCAAGTTCCTTGAAAAAGGGAACAAAGTGAAGGTATCCATTCGCTTTAAAGGGCGTATGATCACCCATAAAGAGATTGGTGCAAAAGTTTTAGCCGAGTTTGCTGAAGCAACACAAGATATTGCTATCATTGAACAACGTGCTAAAATGGATGGTCGCCAAATGTTCATGCAGTTGGCACCAGCAACTGACAAAAAATAATTGTCGGAAAGTCAAATAAAGGAGAAAAAATCATGCCAAAACAAAAAACACACCGCGCATCAGCTAAACGTTTCAAACGTACAGGTTCTGGTGGACTTAAACGTTTCCGTGCTTACACTTCTCACCGTTTCCACGGAAAAACTAAGAAACAACGTCGTCATCTTCGTAAAGCATCTATGGTGCATTCAGGAGATTTCAAACGTATCAAAGCAATGCTTACTCGCTTGAAATAATCGCGTATTTGTAAGTAAAGAATTCTAGGAAATATTTGGAGGAAATATAAATGGCACGTGTTAAAGGTGGCGTTGTATCACGCAAACGTCGTAAACGTATTTTAAAATTAGCAAAAGGTTACTATGGAGCTAAACACATCTTGTTCCGTACTGCAAAAGAACAAGTAATGAACTCTTACTACTATGCATACCGTGACCGTCGTCAAAAGAAACGTGACTTCCGTAAATTGTGGATCACACGTATCAATGCGGCAGCTCGTATGAACGGACTTTCATACTCACAATTGATGCATGGTTTGAAATTGGCTGAGATCGAAGTTAACCGTAAAATGCTTGCTGACTTGGCTGTTAACGATGCAGCAGCTTTCACAGCTCTTGCAGATGCAGCTAAAGCAAAACTTGGTAAATAATTAATTATAAGACTGGTACAAGTTTGTCCCAGTCTTTTTTAAACAAAGGAGAAAAAATGGCTTCAAAAATGTTACACACTTGCTTGCGAGTAGAAAATCTTGAAAAATCAATTGCTTTCTATCAAGATGCTTTTGGTTTTAAGGAATTACGTCGTAGAGACTTTCCAGACTATGCTTTCACTATTGTTTATCTAGGACTTGAGGGTGATGATTATGAGTTGGAGTTGACTTACAACTATGATCACGGCCCTTATGTTGTTGGTGACGGTTTTGCTCATATCGCCCTAAGTACACCTGACCTTGAGGCTTTACATAAAGAGCATAGCGACAAGGGCTACGAAGTAACGGAACCTAAAGGACTTCCAGGAACTCAACCTAATTATTACTTTATCAAAGATCCAGATGGATACAAGGTAGAAGTGATTCGTGAAAAATAATAAAAACTCCTCATTTGTCAAATTGAGTTAGACAATTTCACCTGCCTCAGAAAAACTTGATACGGAGGTTGGTAGTTTAAGGACTTCCTTGGGATTTGATTTCTCTTATCAGCTACAGCTGATAAGAGTGTTTGAGAAAGTATGCTGAAATCTATCTGCATAAACCGCTAGAATGTTCATTTAGTCAGGTCAACCAGGAACCACAAAGAAAATGTAAATGTCCTGTTTGTTAGAATTTGGTTTCCAATTCGAGAATTCCTTTCCGTAATCAAAAGTGATGGATTGGATAAACTCTTGTACTGGTCTGGTGAACTGGGTGCTTTTTCGGTCACAATGGCTCTTGTTGGCTTTGTAGAGTTGATAATAGTCATAAGTCGAATGACTGGTTTTCAGAAAATAGATAAGATTAAAATGGTTGGTTGCGCTCTTCCAATTGACTTTGCAATATCACAAACCTTTTTACCTTCTTGGTAATAAGCCTCTATCATTACAAGTTCATTTGTAGTAAGATAAGTGTAGGTCATTTATGTTAGTTTCTTTCAGACAAATGTGAGCGTTTGTCTGAAAGAAACTAACATAGATGGCTTTTTCTATCTAGCTTAATTTGACAAATTGGGATATAATAAAAATAATGAAACAAATTAGTGGGAGAAAAAGATGTCAGACCAAAAACCAAATGTAGAGCTAAACAAAGAAGAAGATAAACTAATTGTAGAAAATAATTCGGTGGAAGATATGCAGAATGGTCCAAAAGCTGTCAAGAAACCTTCGGCTCTTCTATCTTTCTCATTTTATTTGGCTCTTACCTATATTCTTCTAATTATATCTATTGCTTTAGTTGATGGTCCATGGGGAATTGTATTCTTGATTTTTCTAGGTCCTAATTTAATTGCTTACGCTATAGCAACTATCTTAACAAGGGTAGGAATCAAGAAAGTAAATAAAACGGTCTTGTATACGAGTGCAGGATTTTATTTGCTTTCCGGACTTTTAGCATTCGACCCGGATTGGCAGATGTTTAGGGTTTTTCCTTATCTCTCACTAGTCCTAGTTCTAATCGGGATATTTTTAACGAAAGATACAAGTAACTAAGTTAAAAAAGCTAGGCGCAACTCTTCTTCGAACTTATTTCATAACATAAAACCATAGCCTTTTAGGCTATGGTTTTTTAGTTTAATGATTAGAAAGAAATTGTGTTTCTATTTTCTAAAATGGTATAATATAAAGAGAATAAGGGAGGTGGTAGTGAGTGATTGCCCAACTAGATACAAAAACGGTATATAGCTTTATGGAGAGCATGGTTTCTATTGAAAAATATGTCTCTATCGGAAAAGAATATGGCTATAGATCTTTAGGAATTATGGATGTGGATAATCTTTATGGAGCCTATTATTTTATTAAAGAGTGTCAAAAGCAAGGTATTCAACCACTCTTAGGTCTTGAAATGACAGTCTACCATGAAGAAAATCCCGTCAATCTCCGCTTTCTAGCACTATCTAACCATGGTTACCAACAACTCATGAAACTTTCTACTTTAAAGATGAGAGGAAAAAAGGAATGGACTGATTTTTCTTCTAATTTAAAGGATATTTGTATTATTGTTCCCTACTTTGATGGACTTGACCAACTAGATCTCGGATGTGATTATTATATTGGAGTTTTTCCAGATAGTCCTCAAAGGGATTTCTCCCGTCCTGTTTTCCCTCTTTACCGTGTAAATTCATTTGAAGCAGAAGATGTAGAAACACTACAAATGCTAAAGGCTATCAAGGAAAATGTGACTCTTCGTGAAGTAGACATACAGTCCCAACAGGGCTTGTTTATACCTGCTCATCGTTTAGAACAAGTTTTTCGAGAAAAATTCCCCAAGGCTGTAGAAAATTTACTGTTACTGACTAAAGAAACCGAGTATAAGATTGATAGCAGTCTTAAACTTCCAAGATTTAATGCTAAGAGACCTGCTGTAGAGGAGCTTAGAGAAAAAGCAGAAAAAGGTTTAGAAGTCAAAGGACTAACGTCTGAAGTTTATAAAAATCGTTTAAATCAAGAATTGTCAGTTATTCACGACATGGGATTTGATGATTATTTCTTGGTGGTTGGAGATCTTTTACAGTTTGGTCGTTCTCAAGGTTATTATATGGGAATGGGACGTGGTTCTGCTGTAGGGAGTCTTGTAGCCTATGCTTTGGATATTACAGGAATTGATCCTGTAGCTAAAAATCTAATCTTTGAACGCTTTCTAAATCGTGAACGTTATACCATGCCAGATATAGATATTGATATTCCAGATATCTATCGTCCAGAGTTTATTCGCTATGTTCGTGACCGTTATGGTAGTATCCATGCTGCTCAGATTGTCACCTATTCAACCTTTGGAGCCAAGCAAGCCATCCGAGATATATTTAAACGTTATGGTGTTCCAGAGTATGAATTGACTGCCATTACCAAAAAAATTGGACCAAAGGATACTCTGACTGATGCCTATACTAAAAATCTTAGTTTTAGGCAGTTGATTCAAAGCAAAATAGAATATCAAAAGGCCTTTGAAATCGCTAAAAAAATAGAAGGCTATCCGAGACAAACTTCCATTCATGCTGCGGGTGTAGTTATTAGCGATAAAACCCTAACGGATTACATTCCACTTAAGTATGGTGAGGATATGCTGATTACTCAGTATGATGCTCATGGAGTCGAAGGCAATGGTCTTCTGAAGATGGATTTCTTGGGTCTACGAAATTTAACATTTGTTCAAAAAATGCAAGAGTTATTGCTTAAGACACAAGGAATATCCTTGAAGATTGAGGAGATTGACCTTGAAGACAAAGAAACTTTGGCTCTCTTTGCTGCAGGTAAAACAAAAGGGATCTTTCAATTTGAACAACCAGGAGCTATTCGTCTTCTTAAACGAGTGAAACCTGAGAACTTTGAAGAAGTGGTTGCTACGACTTCTTTAAATAGACCAGGAGCTAGTGATTATATTGACAACTTCGTTGCAAGAAAGCATGGTAAGGAAAAAGTCACTGTACTTGATCCTATTCTAGAAGATATTTTGGCACCAACCTATGGGATTATGCTCTATCAGGAGCAGGTAATGCAAGTAGCTCAGCGTTACGCTGGTTTTAGCCTAGGTAAGGCTGACATTTTGCGCCGGGCTATGGGGAAAAAGAATGCTGCTGAGATGCATCAGATGGAAGAAAGTTTCATTCAAGGTGCACTTAAAAAAGGTCATACTGCTGAGCAAGCCCAGCAAGTATTTGCAGTTATGGAAAAATTTGCGGGCTACGGATTTAACCGTTCGCATGCTTATGCCTATGCAGCTTTGGCATTTCAACTTGCCTATTTCAAAACACATTATCCGTCAATTTTCTATCAAGTGATGTTGAACTATGCGAGTAGTGATTATATTGTAGATGCTCTGGAGATGGGCTTTGAACTTGCTCCTTTATCTATTAATACAGTTCTATTTCAAGATAAGTTAGCAGATAAGACAATTCATCTAGGTCTTAAGAGTATTAAGGGAATGCCTCGCGATTTTGCCTATTGGATTATTGAGAATCGCCCATTTTCTAGTGTTGAAGATTTTATCACACGATTGCCGAAAAATTATCAAAAAATAAGTTTATTAACTCCCTTGATTGAGACTGGCTTATTCGATAAATTTGAGAAGAATCGGAAAAAAATCTTATCCAACTTACCTACTTTATTTATTTTTGTGGAAGAGTTAGGAAGCCTTTTTGCAGACAGCAACTATAATTGGACAGAAGCAGATGATTACACTGAAATTGAGAAATTCCAAAAAGAGCAGGAATGGTTAGGTGTGGGGATCAGTCAGCATCCTTTAGTTGCTTTAGCTAAAAAAGCCATCTATCCTATCACTAGCTTATCTGACTTATCTGAGGGACAAACAGCTACAGTGCTCGTTGAGATTCTATCGATTCGTGTTATTCGAACAAAAAAAGGTGAAAATATGGCCTTTTTGAAAGTCAGTGATAGTAAAACAAAAATGGAAGTAACTGTTTTTTCAGAGCGATATCACCAAATGAGAGACCAGCTACAAGAAGGAAAATTTTACTATATGAATGGTAAGGTCCAATCTCGAGATGGGAAGCTCCAGTTCATATTAAACAATCTTAAAGAAGCAGTTCATGAACGATTTTGGATTCAGGTAGCCAATCATGACCATGACCAAGAAATTTATCATATTTTAGAAAAATATGAAGGTCAGATACCTGTCGTTATTCGCTATGAAGAAGATCAAAAAACTGTCCTTGCTTCAAGCTATTTTGTCGCTAAAGATATAGCTTTAGAAGAATCTTTGAGTGGGATTGTTATGAAAACGATTTATCGTTAAAATTTACGGAAAATAGAAGAATTTTCATTTTAATTGTGATATAATCAGGGAGAATGTTAAAGGAAAAAGGAGCAAAAACCAAATGAAACGTATTGCTGTTTTAACAAGTGGGGGAGATGCCCCAGGTATGAATGCTGCTATTCGAGCGGTAGTTCGTCAAGCCCTTTCAGAAGGCATGGAAGTATTTGGTATCTATGATGGATATGCTGGTATGGTTGCCGGTAAAATTTCTCCACTTGATGCTGCTTCAGTGGGAGACATCATTTCTCGTGGTGGTACTTTCTTGCACTCAGCTCGTTATCCTGAGTTTGCACAACTAGAAGGTCAACTTAAAGGAATTGAGCAATTGAAGAAACACGGAATTGAAGGTGTTGTTGTTATTGGTGGAGACGGTTCTTACCATGGTGCTATGCGCCTGACTGAGCATGGATTCCCTGCTATTGGACTTCCTGGAACAATCGATAACGATATCGTAGGTACTGACTTTACAATCGGATTTGACACTGCAGTAACAACTGCAATGGATGCAATCGATAAAATTCGTGATACATCATCAAGTCACCGTCGTACTTTCGTTGTTGAAGTAATGGGACGTAACGCAGGTGATATCGCTCTTTGGGCAGGTATTGCAACAGGTGCTGACGAAATCATCATCCCTGAAGAAGGTTTCAAATTTGAAGATATCGTAGCAAGCATCAAAGCTGGATATGAACACGGTAAAAAACACAACATTATCGTTTTAGCAGAAGGTGTCATGTCAGCAGCTGAATTTGGTCAAAAACTAAAAGAAGCTGGCGATACAAGTGACCTTCGTGTCACAGAACTTGGTCACATCCAACGTGGTGGTTCACCAACTGCTCGTGACCGTGTATTGGCATCTCGTATGGGCGCACACGCTGTTAAACTCCTTAAACAAGGAATCGGTGGAGTAGCTGTTGGTATCCGTAATGAGAAGATGGTCGAAAATCCAATTCTTGGAACAGCAGAAGAGGGAGCTTTGTTCAGTTTAACATCTGAAGGTAAGATTGTTGTCAATAACCCACATAAAGCAGATGTTGAATTATCTTACTTGAACAAGAGCTTGTCTTAATCCTACAAATAATTAAAATAAAAAAACAACAAAGTTGTACTATATAAAGGAGTCTTATAAATATGAACAAACGTGTTAAAATCGTTGCTACATTAGGTCCTGCGGTAGAAATCCGTGGTGGGAAAAAATTCGGTGATGATGGATACTGGGGTGAAAAATTAGACGTTGAAGCATCAGCACAAAACATTGCAAAATTGATCCAAGCTGGTGCGAATACATTCCGTTTTAACTTCTCACACGGTGACCACCAAGAGCAAGGTGAGCGTATGGCTACTGTTAAACGTGCAGAAGAAATTGCTGGTCAAAAAGTTGGTTTCCTTCTTGACACAAAAGGACCTGAAATTCGTACTGAATTGTTCGAAGGTGACGCTAAAGAGTATTCATACGTAACTGGTGAAACAATCCGTGTTGCTACAAAACAAGGTATTAAATCAACTCGTGAAGTAATCGCTTTGAACGTTGCTGGTGGTCTTGACATCTTTGATGATGTTGAAGTTGGGCACCAAGTATTGGTAGATGATGGAAAATTGGGTCTTCGCGTTGTAGAAAAAGATGCTACTAACCGTGAATTTGTAGTTGAAGTTGAAAATGACGGAATCATCGCAAAACAAAAAGGTGTAAATATTCCTAACACTAAGATTCCATTCCCAGCACTTGCAGAGCGTGATAATGCAGACATTCGCTTTGGTCTTGAGCAAGGAATCAACTTCATCGCTATTTCATTTGTACGTACTGCAAAAGATGTTAACGAAGTTCGTGCAATCTGTGAAGAGACTGGCAACGGTCACGTTCAATTGTTCGCTAAGATTGAAAACCAACAAGGTATCGACAACTTGGATGAAATCATTGAAGCTGCTGATGGTATCATGATTGCTCGTGGTGATATGGGTATTGAAGTACCATTTGAAATGGTTCCAGTTTACCAAAAAATCATTATCACAAAGGTGAACGCAGCTGGTAAAGTTGTTATCACTGCGACAAACATGCTTGAAACAATGACTGAAAAACCACGTGCAACACGTTCAGAAGTATCAGACGTATTTAACGCTGTTATCGACGGAACAGACGCAACAATGCTTTCAGGTGAATCTGCAAACGGTAAATACCCACTTGAATCAGTTACAACAATGGCTACAATCGACAAGAACGCTCAAACTCTTCTTAACGAGTACGGTCGTTTGAACTCAGATCTATTTGAACGTCACTCTAAGACTGAAGTTATGGCTTCTGCAGTTAAAGATGCAACAAGTTCAATGGACATTAAACTGATTGTAACTATTACTAAGACAGGTCACACAGCTCGTTTGATTTCTAAATATCGTCCTGATGCTGATATCTTAGCTATCACATTTGACGAATTGACACAACGTGGATTGATGTTGAACTGGGGTGTTATTCCTGTAACTACTGATCGTCCATCAAACACTGACGACATGTTTGATCTTGCTGAAAAAATTGCTGTTGAACAAGGTTTGGTTCAATCTGGTGATGATATGATTATCGTTGCTGGTGTGCCACTTGGTGAAGCAGTTCGTACGAATACAATGCGTATTCGTACAGTACGTTAATCTAACATTAAAAAACCTATCATATCAAGCTATATGGCTTGGTTGATAGGTTTTTTTGATGTTGCAAATTGTCAAAATGTCATCTGAATCAGTAATATTCGCGATAATAAAAAAACTTTCTGGCAAAACCAGAAAGTATGAGAGGCATCTCCATGTGAGAAACTGGTTCACACAATTTCTCAAGGTCCGCTCCTGCGTTATGACCTCCTTATGCTCAATAGTAGCTCTCGCTACTTATCGACTCATCGCAGAGACTATTCTACTATAAGCGAGAGAAAATGTCAAGAAAAATCCGTCCCCTAATAATGGGACGGATAAAAGATGCTAATTGCCGGGATCGAACCGGCGACCTCATCCTTACCATGGATGCGCTCTGCCTACTGAGCTAAATCAGCTTACCAAAAAAGTATACTACAGATTCAAATTTTTGTCAATATTGGCTTAGATTTACAAGAATTCGACTGATATTATGATCTAAAGAAGCTTAAGGTTGATAAACCTTAAGCCTCAATCAGTTTATTGTAGTTTTTCTCGTTTTTTGTCTGGATTCCAAACAAAACTTGCGATAAAACTAAAAATAATGGTAAAGAATGCCACAAAGATAGCTAGGATTAGGGCAGGGATACGAATAAACCACCAGAGAGGGTTTGGTTTTGTATTTGTATGCCATTGTTTTGTTTCCTCATCCAACCGTTGAAATTCCGTTTGAATACGGTCTGCCACGATTTCAATTCCCTCATCATTCATTTTTTTGATATCTGAAATATCAATAGGATTTCCAAAGTTCATATCAACACGTTCACGACTGATAAGTCCCTTTAAAGTCATTGGTCCAGTATAAGTAACAGGCATAATACGGACCTTGGCCATTTTAGCGATTAGGGCAACCCCGCCTTTGACATCGTTAGAATGACGACTACCGCTTGGAAACATAATAAGAGAACGGTCGCTTTTTTTGAGGACGTTGATTGGATATTTAATAGCTGAGGCATTAGGATTTTCCCTATCAATAGGAAAAGCACCACACATACGAATCCACCAACCAAAGATACGGTTTGAAAACAGTTCCTTTTTAGCCATAAAAATGAATTGTTTGGGTTTGGTTGCAAAAGCCATGTAGACAGGATCCCACCAAGTACGATGGGGAGCAACAAGGATATAATTTTCTTCTTGATTAGGTATTTTATCAGTGTTGTGATAATGGGCATTGCCGTTGATTGACCAGAGAATCAGCATAACTAGCCCACGTAGATAAGTATAAAACATGGTGTCTCCTTCGGTTTTCTTTCTATATATTATACCTTATCATAACAGGACAGGCAAATATTTTTTGTGTTGATAGGATGGGCCTTTGGGATGAAATTAGAATTATTCATAAAAAAATGATATGATAGAATTTATGGATAAAAATAAAATGATGGGGTTAACCCAAGCAGAAGTTAGAGACCGACAGTCACAGGGTTTGGTCAATGATTTTAAAGCTTCAGCTAGCACCAGCACCTGGCAGATTGTCAAGCGAAATGTTTTTACACTTTTTAATGCCTTAAACTTTGCCATAGCTCTTGCCCTTGCCTTTGTACAGGCATGGAGCAACCTTGTCTTCTTTGCAGTCATCTGTTTTAATGCTTTCTCGGGTATCGTTACTGAGCTACGTGCAAAACATATGGTCGATAAACTCAACCTTATGACCAAAGAAAAGGTAACTACTATTCGAGATGGTCAGGAGTTATCTTTGGATCCGGAAGACCTTGTTTTGGATGATTTGATTCGTTTGTCAGCAGGTGAACAGATTCCAAGTGATGCAGTTGTGATAGGTGGCTTTGCAGAAGTTAATGAGGCCATGTTAACAGGTGAGAGTGATCTGGTTCAAAAAGAAGTTGATGCAGTCCTATTATCTGGTAGTTTCTTAGCCAGTGGTTCAGTAGTAGCAAAAGTCAATCGTGTTGGAGCAGACAACTACGCTGCTAAGCTCATGTTAGAGGCAAAAACTGTTAAGCCGATTAACTCTCGTATCATGAAGTCCCTTGAAACCTTAGCTGGCTTTACAGGAAAAATTATTATTCCTTTTGGTTTAGCACTTTTGCTAGAAGCCTTAATTTTAAAGGGGTTACCACTAAAGTCATCTGTAGTTAATTCGTCTACAGCTCTTTTGGGGATGTTGCCTAAAGGTATTGCTTTACTTACTATAACTTCACTTTTGACGGCAGTGATAAAACTAGGACTTAAAAAGGTTTTAGTACAAGAAATGTATTCTGTAGAAACCTTGGCGCGCGTGGATATGCTCTGTTTGGATAAGACGGGAACCATTACCCAAGGAAAAATGAAGGTTGATTCATTGTTACCTTTGACAGAAGTTTATGATGAGCAGTCTATTGCTGCCATCTTAACTAGCTATATGTCTCATAGTGAAGACAAAAATCCTACTGCTCAAGCTATCCGTCATCGTTTTCAGGGGCAAGCTAGTTACTCAATTTCATCAAGTGTTCCATTTTCTAGTGACCGTAAGTGGGGAGCTATGGAGATGGAGGGGCTTGGGACTATTTTCCTCGGTGCACCTGAAATGTTGCTAGATGAGGAAGTAGTAGAAGCTAGAGCAGCCTTAGAGCGTGGCTCACGTGTCTTGGTATTAGCACTCAGTCAAGAAAAACTTGATCATCACAAACCACAAAAGCCATCTGATATTCAAGCTTTGGCTTTGCTTGAGATTCTAGATCCGATTCGAGAAGGGGCTGCTGAAACACTTGATTATTTACGAACGCAACAGGTAGGGCTAAAAATTATTTCTGGTGACAATCCAGTTACTGTATCAAGTATTGCACAGAAAGCTGGATTTGCAGATTACCATAGCTATGTTGATTGTTCAAAAATCACAGATGAAGAATTGATTGCTATAGCAGTAGAAACAGCTATTTTTGGACGTGTTTCTCCACATCAGAAGAAATTAATCATCCAAACATTGAAAAAGGCCGGTCATACTACTGCAATGACAGGAGACGGGGTCAATGACATCCTTGCTCTTCGTGAGGCAGATTGTTCTATCGTGATGGCTGAAGGAGATCCGGCAACTCGACAAATTGCTAATCTGGTCTTGCTTAACTCAGATTTTAATGATGTACCAGAAATTCTGTTTGAAGGACGTCGTGTGGTAAATAATATTGCCCGTATCGCACCGATTTTCTTTATCAAAACAATCTATTCATTCTTATTAGCTATTATCTGTATTGCAAGTGCACTCCTTGGTCGAACAGAATGGATTTTGATTTTCCCATTTATTCCGATTCAGATAACCATGATTGACCAATTCGTAGAAGGTTTCCCTCCATTCGTTTTGACCTTTGAGAGAAATATTAAGCCAGTTGAAAGCGACTTCCTCAAGCAATCTTTACTCAAGGCTTTACCAAGTGCTCTTATGGTAGTATTTAGTGTCTTATTTGTTAAGATTTTTGGAACAAGTCAAGGTTGGTCTCAAGTTGAGATGTCAACACTCATGTATTACATCCTGGCTTCTATTGGATTTATGTCCGTAGTGAGAGCCTGCTTACCATTAACATTAGGACGTATCCTCTTGTTTGTTTGGTCGGTAGGAGGTTTCCTAGCAACTGCTCTATTCCCTACTACCCAAAAATTACTAGAAATTTCAACCTTAACAGCTCAAACTGTACCTGTTTATACCATTATGATGACGATTTTTATCGTTCTATTCATCCTTTCAAATCGTTATCCTATTCGAAGATAAACTCAGACTGCAATCCATGATTGCAGTCTTTTTTGGTGTAAGATTGAAGCTTGAAATATGGTATAATAGGACTAATAGTGATTTGGAAAGTGAGAGAAGATGATTTCAAAGAGATTAGAAATGGTGGCTTCTTTTGTGCCTCAAGGAGCCGTTCTACTAGATGTCGGGAGTGACCATGCTTATTTACCTATTGAACTGATGAAAGAAGGCCGAATATATCGTGCTATTGCAGGTGAAGTGGTAGCCGGTCCCTACCAATCTGCAGTTAAAAATGTCAAGGAACATGATTTGGAAGAAAAAATCCAAGTCAGACTTGCCAATGGTTTGGCAGCTTTAGAAGAAGATGATCAGGTTTCTGTCATCACCATTGCAGGAATGGGAGGACGCTTAATATCAACAATTTTGGAAGAGGGATTGGATAAACTAGCTAATGTAGAGCGTTTAATCCTCCAACCTAATAACCGTGAAGATGAGTTACGTAGTTGGATACAAGAACATAGATTCCAGATTGTAGCTGAAAGCATCCTAGAGGAAGCTGGTAAATTTTATGAGATTTTAGTAGTGGAAGCTGGGGAAATGGAATTATCAGCAAGAGATACCCGTTTTGGACCTTTCTTGTCCAAAGAAGTCAGTCCAGTATTTGTTCAAAAATGGCAAAAAGAAGCTTTTAAGCTCGAATTTGCCCTTGCTCAAATCCCTGAAAAAAATTTGTCAGAAAGAAAGGTTTTAATAGATAAAATTCAAGCAATTAAGGAGGTACTCCATGAAAGCAAGTGAAGTGATTAAACGTTATGAAGTCTTTTGTCCCCAAGAATTTTCTATGGAGGGTGATAGTCGTGGACTGCAGATTGGAACTTTAGACAAGGACATCCAAAAAGTTATGGTGGCCCTTGATATTCGTGAAGAAACGGTTGCAGAAGCTATTAACAAGGGTGTTGATTTAATAATCGTCAAGCATGCGCCAATCTTTCGTCCAATCAAGGACTTGGTAGCTAGCCGTCCTCAAAATCAGATTTATATCGAGCTCATCAAGCACGATATTGCAGTCTATGTCAGCCATACTAATATTGACATTGTTGAAAATGGCCTTAATGACTGGTTCTGCCAGATGCTAGGCATTGAGGATACAAGCTATATACAGGAAACGGGCCCAGGACGTGGAATTGGCCGTATTGGAAATATTAAGTCTCAAACATTTGAAGATTTGGCTACACGCGTTAAAGAGGTCTTTGCTCTAGATAGTTTACGAATGGTCTACTATAAAGATAGTGATTTAAGAAAGCAAATTTCAAGAGTTGCTATTTGTGGAGGTAGCGGGCAATCATTCTATTCCGATGCTATAGAAAAAGGGGCAGATGTCTATATCACTGGTGATATTTATTATCACACAGCTCAGGACATGCTATCAGATGATTTATTAGCTCTAGATCCAGGCCACTATATTGAAATTCTCTTTGTTGAAAAAATAACTGAATTACTAAATCAATGGAAAGAAGAGAATGCTTGGCCTCTTGACATTATTGCCAGCCAGTCATCTACTAATCCTTTCCACCATATCTAATTAGAAGGTATAGATAATGAAAAAAGTAGCCATTGTTGGAGCAGGTATTGTAGGGGCGACAACTGCCTATTATCTCTCTAAAGAAGTTGATATAGAAGTGACTGTTTTTGATCATGGACTTGGGCAGGCAACCAAGGCAGCAGCAGGAATTATCAGTCCTTGGTTTTCTAAACGACGCAATAAAGCTTGGTACAAGATGGCTCGTTTGGGAGCAGACTTCTATGTCGATTTGTTGAATGATTTACAAGAGTCTGGACAGGAGGTTGATTTTTATCAATGCTCGGGAGTCTTTCTCTTGAAAAAAGATGAATCTAAGTTGGAAGAACTCTATAAACTAGCCTTGCAACGTAAAGATGAATCTCCCTTGATTGGCGAATTAGCCATTTTAGATCAAGCGACTGCAAGTAACCTATTTCCTGGTCTAGAGGGATTTGAGAGATTACTTTATGCTTCTGGAGGAGCTCGAGTAGATGGACAACTCTTGGTGACTCGCTTGCTAGAAGCTAGTCAGGTTAAGGTGATTAAAGATAGGGTGAGTCTAAATCTTGTATCATCAGGTTATCAGATTGGAAATCAGATTTTTGACCAAGTTGTCCTTGCGACAGGAGCATGGTTGGGACAAGTTTTGGAACCCTTGGGTTATGAGGTTGATGTTCGTCCACAAAAAGGGCAACTACGAGATTATCAGCTTGATTTAGACATGGCAAGTTATCCCGTTGTTATGCCTGAGGGAGAATGGGATTTGATTCCTTTCGCTGGTGGGAAATTGTCCTTGGGTGCTACCCATGAAAATGATATGGGATTTGACCTGACGGTCGATGAGAATTTGCTTAATCAAATGGAGGGAGCAGCCTTGCCTTGTTATCCAGTATTGAAGGACGCTGATATCTATAGCGAACGCGTAGGAATCCGCGCCTATACGAGTGACTTCTCTCCGTTTTTTGGACAAGTGCCAGACTTGACAGGAGTATTTGTTGCGAGTGGATTAGGATCGTCAGGATTGACAACTGGTCCAATTATAGGTTATCACTTAGCCCAAATGCTTCAAGGGAAAAGTGGAGTCTTGGATCCAGCGGATTATCCGACCGAAAGATATATTAAACAAAAGCAAACGTAAATCTTTTACTTAGTTTTTACGATAGGATTAGGATAGTAAATGACTTTCCCTATCAAAAATGGTAAAATGAAAAAAATAATTCAAGAATAGAGGAAAAAGATGAAAGAAAAGATTTTAGTCACAGGTGGAGCAGGCTATATCGGAACTCATACTGTAGTTGAATTGATTGAAGCTGGTCACCAGGTTGTTGTAGTAGATAACCTAGCTAATAGTAATCGTAAAAGTCTTGAAGTGGTAGAAAGAATTACAGGAGTTGAGATTCCTTTTTATGAAGCTGATATTCGAGATACGGATACTCTTCGTGATATTTTCAAACAGGAGGAACCTACAGGAGTTATCCATTTTGCAGGTTTGAAAGCAGTTGGTGAGTCAACACGTATTCCACTTGCATATTACGATAATAATATTGCAGGAACAGTTAGTCTTTTAAAAGCAATGGAAGAAGCAAACTGCAAGAATATCATCTTTAGTTCTTCAGCAACAGTGTATGGAGATCCACATACTGTTCCAATCCTAGAAGATTTCCCACTTTCGGCTACCAACCCTTATGGTCGTACTAAGCTTATGCTTGAAGAAATATTAACGGATGTCTACAAAGCTGATTCAGAGTGGAACGTGGTATTGCTTCGCTACTTTAATCCAATCGGAGCTCATGAGAGCGGAGATTTGGGAGAGAATCCAAATGGTATTCCGAATAATCTCTTACCGTATGTGGCGCAAGTAGCTGTTGGTAAATTAGAACAAGTTCAAGTCTTTGGAGATGACTACGATACTGAAGATGGAACAGGTGTTCGTGACTATATCCACGTCGTTGACCTAGCAAAAGGCCACGTTGCCGCCCTTAAGAAGCTTCAAAAAGGCTCTGGACTCAATGTGTATAACCTTGGTACTGGAAAAGGCTACTCAGTTCTTGAAATTATCCAAAATATGGAAAAAGCTGTTGGGCGCCCAATTCCATACCGTATCGTTGAACGTCGCCCTGGTGATATCGCAGCCTGCTACTCAGACCCAGCAAAAGCTAAGGAAGAGCTTGGTTGGGAAGCAGAACTTGATATCACTCGAATGTGTGAAGATGCATGGCGTTGGCAGAGCAAACATCCAAATGGATTTGAAGATTAAAAATAAAATTGTATATAAAAAAAGAGGAAAAAATTCCTCTTTTTTAACAGTCATTTGAAAGCAATAACTAGACAGTCTCATAGTTTTTGAAACGTTTTTACAATAAATAAAAATAGAATAAAATTAGTCTCTAAAAAGACTATAATTTTCTAGAAAAATATGCTAAACTAGAGAGAGTGGAATAAAATAATTGGGTGTCCCAAATAATCACTTTTAATCTTTGATCAGAGCACGTGTAGGGCAATTTTTAACTGCCTCTAGAACGTCATTACTAGTGGGAATCTCTTTTTCCAGTTGGTCAGGTTTATCGTAAAAGCGTACTATGCCATTATCATGATAATCAAATAGTTCTGAATAAGTTTGGCAAAGTCCACATGCAATACAGCGTTCAGGTATAAGTGTGATTTTCATATTTATATTGTAATAGGAAAATAGAAAAAACACAAGGAGTAAGGTATGGAAAAAGAACCATGGCAAGAAGATATTTATGAAGAAAACAAGGAAGAGTCAAGAAGTGAGCGCCACTCTAGAAGTGGGAAATGGGCCTTTCTAACGGCTAATAACGTTTTAACAACCTTGGCTATTATTTTCTTTATTGTGGTTATAGGTATGATTGTCGTTTTAGTATACCTATCTTCAGGTGGAAGCGATAGAACATCAGCTTTGAAGGATTTTTATGATTCTGCAAATCCTAAAGTTGAAGAAGTAACTACTGTTACAACAACGATAGAAACAACTACGGTAGCTACTACTGAGTCTGAGGAACAACAAAAAACTACAGAGACTCATACAGATCCTGAGGGGACAATTACTGTATTGGCAGGAGAAGGTGAAGCAGCAATTGCAGCTAGAGCTGGAATTTCTATTGCACAGCTAGAAGCTTTGAACCCATCACATATGTCAACAGGTTCATGGTTTGCAAATCCTGGTGATGTCCTTAAGATAAGATAGGAGCAACTATGAAAACAATTCAGATTGCGATTGATGGTCCAGCTTCAAGTGGTAAAAGTACTGTTGCGAAAATTATCGCTAAGGATTTAGGTTATACTTATCTGGATACGGGTGCTATGTATCGTGCAGCGACCTATGTAGCTTTACAGCATCAAATCAGTCCAGATCAAAGTTCTCAACTTCTTGAATTATTGGATCAATACCCGATTAGCTTTGGACGTTCTGAAAGTGGTGAACAGCTTGTTTTCGTTGGAGATGTTGATGTGACAAATCCAATCCGAGAAAATGAAGTGACTAATGCAGTATCATCTTTTGCAGCGATTCCAGCTATTCGAGAGAAGTTGGTTGCTCTTCAACAAGAAATTGCTCAACAAGGTGGCATTGTTATGGATGGCCGCGATATTGGTACGGTAGTGTTACCTAAGGCTGAATTAAAGATATTTCTCGTAGCTTCTGTAGATGAACGTGCAGAACGTCGTTACAAGGAAAATCTTGCTAAGGGAATTGAAACTGATTTAGAAACTTTGAAGGAAGAAATTGCAGCGCGTGATTATAAAGATAGTCATCGAGAAACTTCTCCTTTGAAGCAAGCTGAGGATGCTATCTACCTAGATACAACAGGACTTTCTATTTTAGAAGTTGTTGACAAAATCAAGGTGGAAGCACAGAAATATTTATAAGAATAACTTAAAACCGATTAACCATTTTTGGGCTAATCGGTTTTTCATGATTATTTGTCAAAAAAGGTATTTTAGGGTATAATAGTTGCTGTTAATGAAAATTTGACAATCAAATAATCATAATTTTTTTAAGGAGATAACATGAGTCAATTACCAAATTGCCCAAAATGTAATTCAGAATATGTGTATGAAGATGGCGCACTTCTCGTTTGTCCAGAATGTGCTTATGAGTGGAATCCTGCCGAGCAAGCAGAAGTTGAAGAAGGCATTGTTGCTATTGATGCTAATGGTAATAAATTAGCTGATGGAGATACAGTAACCTTGATTAAAGACCTTAAGGTAAAGGGTGCACCAAAAGATCTCAAGCAAGGTACTCGAGTTAAAAACATTCGCATTGTAGAAGGTGACCACAACATCGATTGTAAGATTGATGGTTTTGGGGCTATGAAGTTGAAGTCAGAATTTGTGAAGAAGATTTAATCATGATTAAAAATGAAAAAGTAATATTTTATAGTCGTATCTTTTTATTTATAGCAGCCTTTACCGGTGTATACTTGGAGATTACCAAACGTGGTGGTTTAGGAATGTTGCTTTACTACACAGTACTTTCTAACCTTTTGGTTGTAGTCTTTACGGGTTATCTTTTGTTAAAGATGCGTAGTGGTGGTGATAGTTGGCAGAGTCCTGGTATTCTACGTCTCAAAGGTGGTGTCACTATGAGTATTATGATTACTTGTGTCATCTATCATTTCATGCTAGCTCCTTTGACGACAGATTTTTACCGTTTGGAAAATTTCCTTTGCCATTATATTGTCCCTCTCTGGTTTTTAGCAGATACAATTATTTTTGACAAGAGTCGCCAATATAAGTTGGTTGATCCCATGCTTTGGACTAGCCTTCCTTTGCTTTATATGATTTTTGCCCTCTTAAACGGTTTTGTTCTAAAGATGGATGTCCCTAATGCTAAGGATAGTCCCTTCCCTTATTTCTTTTTGAATGCTCCCAAACATGGTTGGAGCTTTGTCTTTAAATGGGCAGCCACTATCTTTGTTGCTTATATGGTTTCAGGATATCTCTTTTATCTTGTGAAAAGCATTAAAAAATCTAAGAAATAAAAGTACCCAATGTGGGTGCTTTTTTTGTTAGCAATAATTGTACCCAGACAAATAGATTTTTTTTATCTTGTACTTGAGTCATTTCTACCTTAAAATAAAATTGTAGCTACCAATACAACTATTGAGGAAGAGAAAATGACTGAAAATCGTTATGAATTAAATAAAAATTTGGCACAGATGCTTAAAGGTGGCGTCATCATGGATGTTCAAAACCCTGAACAAGCAAGAATTGCTGAGGCTGCAGGTGCAGCAGCAGTTATGGCCTTGGAGCGAATTCCAGCTGACATTCGTGCTGCTGGTGGTGTCTCTCGTATGAGTGATCCAAAGATGATTAAAGAAATACAAGAAGCTGTCAGCATTCCAGTTATGGCTAAGGTTCGAATTGGGCATTTTGTTGAAGCTCAAATTTTAGAAGCTATCGAGATTGATTATATTGATGAGAGCGAAGTTCTATCTCCAGCTGATGATCGTTTCCATGTAGACAAGAAAGAATTTCAAGTTCCCTTTGTCTGTGGGGCTAAAGATTTAGGAGAAGCCTTGCGCCGTATCGCTGAGGGAGCTTCTATGATTCGTACAAAAGGGGAACCAGGAACAGGAGACATCGTTCAGGCGGTTCGTCATATGCGTATGATGAATCAAGAAATTCGCCGCATTCAAAACCTCCGTGAGGACGAGTTATATGTTGCTGCAAAAGAACTCCAAGTACCTGTAGAATTAGTTCAATATGTCCACGAAAATGGAAAATTACCAGTTGTTAACTTTGCGGCTGGAGGGGTTGCAACACCAGCGGACGCTGCTCTTATGATGCAGCTAGGTGCAGAAGGTGTGTTTGTTGGCTCAGGGATTTTCAAATCAGGTGATCCTGTTAAACGTGCGGCAGCCATTGTCAAGGCTGTTACCAACTATCAAAATCCTCAAATTCTGGCTCAAATCTCTGAAGATTTAGGAGAAGCCATGGTAGGTATCAACGAGAACGAGATCCAAATTCTCATGGCTGAGCGAGGAAAATAGATGAAAATCGGAATATTGGCCTTGCAAGGTGCCTTTGTAGAACACGAGAAAATGCTTGCTCAATTAGGAGTTGAAAGTATTGAATTGCGAAATCTAGAAGATTTTCAGCAACTCCGAAGTGAGCTATCAGGTTTGATTTTGCCAGGAGGTGAGTCAACGGCCATGGGTAAGCTCTTACGTGATCAGCAAATGTTGATTCCTATAAGAGAGGCTATTCTCAATGGCTTACCAGTTTTTGGAACTTGTGCGGGTTTGATTTTGTTAGCGAGACAAATTACTTCTCAGGAGGAAAGTCATCTAGCGACCATGGATATAGTAGTGGAGCGTAATGCCTATGGACGGCAGTTAGGAAGCTTTTATACTGAAGCAGAGTGTAAGGGAGTCGGTAAGATTCCCATGACCTTTATCCGTGGCCCGATTATCAGTAGTGTCGGTGAGGATGTTGAAGTTCTAGCAATCGTCAATGGTCAAATAGTTGCGGCACAAGAAAAGAATATGCTGGTAACCTCCTTTCATCCTGAATTGACAAATGATGTTCGCCTACATCAGTACTTTATCGATATGTGTAAATAAGAAAAGAAGTTGAGATTTCTCCCAACTTCTTTTCTTATATATAATAAACAATGGCAATGTATTGGAGAGCTGAAGCTGCTAGGATAAACAAATGCCAAATCATGTGAAAATATGGTTTTTTCTTGGCGTAAAAACCAGCTCCAACAGTGTAACAGAGTCCTCCAGATACCATGAGGCTCCAGAAAATTGGACTTGTTTGGCTGATGATTGCTGGTAAGATAGCCAAGACTAGCCATCCCATGACGAGGTAGAGAATGAGACTGAATTTTTCATTGACCTTCTTGGCAAAAATTTTATAGAGGATTCCAAAAATAGTCGTTCCCCATTGAATAGCAATAATGAGATAACCAAACCAATTATTCATCAGGGTTAAAACCACCGGTGTATAAGAACCTGCAATCGCAACATAGATCATGGAATGGTCTATGATACGTAATACATATTTATGGGTTGAACCATAAGCCATAGAATGGTAGATAGTAGAAGATAAGAACATGAGAAAGAGGCTAATGACAAAAATAGAAACACCGACTGCTGATAAAAGGCCATGTTCCTCGTAACTATAAGTAGAGGAAATGGGAAGTAAGATGAGCATGATAAATGCCCCTACAGCATGGGTGACGCTGTTTGCAATTTCTTCTCCGAAACTGAGTCTTTTACTAAGTTTTAAGCTAGTATTCATCTAGGATTCCCCTCCTCTTTGGTAAGTATTAAGTCTAAAGTTTGATGATAGAGTTTAATAGTTTGGCAACTGGTTTGAATAATGGCATTTTCTGGGTCAATCCCTTCGTTCATATAGTCCACAAAAGCGTTATAGAGTTGCTCAGAGTTAGTCTCTGTTTGTAGAGTATTGAGTGTTTGAGCAATTTCTTGAATAGAAAAGACAGACTTAAGCGTTGTTATAGCGATCAAACGAGCAATTTGTTGGCGTTGATATTTTTTCTTATCAGGTTTTGGCAGATAGCCATGTTTTACATAGTTATTGACCATAGAAGCAGTTAAGCTTTTTTCAGTTCCTGATGAGATAGGTTCGCATACTTGATTTACATAAAGTAATACTTGGTCCAGATAGAGATCAATACTTGGAATTTCTTTCCATTTTGGATAGGAGAAACAAGGTTTCATTTCCAACTCCTTTTTATCTAGTTTTAATAACTAGATTATATAATAACGTAAACAAAAAGTCAAATTTCAAGTGCTTGTAGAAAGATATAAATTATGCTATGATGAGAGAAACTAGTCAGAAAAGAGGAAATAAGATGGAAATTCGTTTAGCCTTTCCAAATGAAGTCGATGCAGTAATGAAGGTAATTGAAGATGCTAAAGAGACTCTTGCTAAAGCTGGTAGCGACCAATGGCAAAATGCTTATCCTAATGCTGATATTATCATTGAAGATATCATCTCAGGACAAGCCTATGTAGCACTTGAAGAAGGAGAAGTTATCGCCTATGCAGCTGTTACTAGGAGTCCAGAAGCTGCCTATGAAGCTATCTATGAAGGTAAATGGCAAGGCGGAGAATCAGAGTATCTTGTATTCCATCGTATTGCTGTAGCTGCAGCTGTTCAAGGACAAAAGGTTGCTCAGACCTTTTTAGAAGGACTAATTGAAGGCTTTGACTATCTAGACTTCCGTTCAGATACGCATGCTGAAAATAAGGTTATGCAACATATCTTTGAAAAACTTGGGTTCCAGCAAGTCGGCAAGGTCCCAGTGGATGGGGAGCGCTTGGCCTATCAAAAAATAAAATCTAATGCAAAATAAGTTTGCAAAAACACTCTATACTTCTCCAATTGGACTCTTGTCTATAGTGGCCAACGACCACTATTTATTTGGTATTTGGGTGGAGGGGCAAAGTCATTTTGAAAGAGGCCTTATAGCTGAAAATATAGAAGAGGTTAAGACTCATCCTATCTTGAATCAGGCTATTTCTTATTTGGATGACTATTTTTTGGGTCAGAATCCGAGTTTGTCGGAGCTTCCTCTCGCTCCGATTGGAACAGATTTTGAAAAGAAGGTTTGGTCTTACTTGCGGGAAATTCCCTTTGGAACTACAGTAACCTATGGACAAATAGCTAAAGACCTAAGTGTAGCCTCTGCCCAAGCAGTTGGTGGAGCAGTAGGTCGTAATCCGTGGTCCATTCTAGTACCTTGCCACCGAGTACTTGGAGCAAACAAGCGACTGACAGGTTACGCTGCAGGACTTGAAAGGAAAGCTTGGCTCTTGAACCACGAAAGGGCAGATTACAAATATTAGAAAGTGAATATATGTTAGAATTTATCGAATATCCAAAATGCACAACTTGTAAAAAAGCAAAAAAGAAACTTGATCAGCTAGGCCTTGAATATAAAGACGTTCATATAGTAGAAGAAACACCAAGTGAAACGGTGATTTTAAACTGGTTAGAAACTTCAGGATTTGAATTAAAACAGTTCTTCAATACGAGTGGAATAAAATATCGTGAGCTTGGTTTGAAAGATAAGGTTGGAACTCTATCCAATAAAGAAGCAGCTAAACTCTTAGCTAGTGATGGAATGTTGTTAAAACGACCAATTCTTGTGAAAAATGGACAAATTCAGCAGATTGGCTACCGTAAAGAATACGAAGAGTTAGCATTAAAATAGATTTTACTTATCTCCATGATAGAAAAAATATATGTCGTAGCTATTTGAAAGTATGATAAACTATTAGATAGGCAATATTTGTTCTTATCCGTAGCAAATAATTTCAATAAATGTGAAAGTATGATAGAATGAATCATTATCTTGAGAGGGTTTTTCTATGAATGTTACAACAGTTTTAGCATCAGATTGGTATCAAAATTTGATGCAATATATACCAGATGGCAAACTCTTTAGCTGGCGTTCGGTTTTTGATGGTATTCCAAGGATTGTCCAACAATTACCCACAACTTTGATGTTGACAGCCTGTGGTGCTTTTTTTGGTATCATGCTAGCCCTAGTCTTTGCTATTGTGAAAATCAATAGGGTTAGATTTCTTTATCCATTACAAGCTTTTTTCGTTAGTTTCTTAAAAGGGACACCTATTTTAGTTCAGCTAATGTTGACTTATTACGGGATTCCATTAGCTTTGAAAGCATTGAATCAGCAATGGGGAACTTCCTTAAATATAAATGCTATTCCAGCAGCAACATTTGCGATTGTGGCATTTGCTTTTAACGAGGCAGCCTATGCTAGTGAAACTATCCGTGCAGCCATTCTTTCTGTAAATCCAGGGGAAATTGAAGCAGCTCGAAGTCTTGGTATGACACGTGGTCAAGTTTACCGTCGAGTGATCATTCCAAATGCGGCGGTTGTGGCAACACCAACCTTGATTAATTCTTTAATCGGATTGACAAAAGGAACTTCTTTAGCCTTTAGTGCAGGTGTTGTAGAGGTCTTTGCTCAAGCTCAGATTTTGGGTGGAGCTGACTATCGCTATTTTGAGCGTTTCATCTCGGTTGCTCTCGTCTATTGGGTGGTGAATATCGCTATCGAAAATCTTGGCCGTTTTATTGAGAGAAAGATGGCTATTCAAGCACCAGATAGTATAGAAACAGATCTGAAAGGAGACCTACGTTAATGATTAAGATTTCAAATTTAAGTAAATCCTTTTCGGGTCAAACTGTCTTAGATCACCTAGACTTGGAGATTGAAAAAGGAGAAGTTGTTGCTCTGATAGGTTCATCAGGAGCAGGTAAATCTACTTTTCTACGTAGTTTAAACTATCTTGAAACTCCTGATAGTGGTTCTATTCAGATTGATGATTTTTCAGTTGATTTTTCTCAAATTACTCAAGAGGAAATTCTGACTCTTCGTCGTAAGCTATCCATGGTCTTCCAACAGTTTAATTTGTTTGAGCGAAGAACAGCTCTTGATAATGTTAAAGAAGGCTTGCTTGTAGTAAAGAAATTATCAAATCAAGAAGCAACCAAAATTGCTAAGGAAGAATTGGCTAAGGTTGGACTTTCAGACCGTGAACAGCATTATCCTCGTCACCTATCAGGGGGACAAAAACAACGGGTAGCTATAGCGCGTGCTCTAGCGATGAAACCGGACGTTTTGCTTTTGGATGAACCAACCTCAGCTCTTGATCCTGAATTGGTGGGTGAGGTTGAGAAATCAATCGCAGACGCTGCCAGGTCTGGTCAAACCATGATTTTGGTAAGCCATGATATGTCATTTGTAGCTCAAGTTGCTGATAAGGTTTTATTCTTGGATAAAGGAAAAATCATTGAATCTGGAACGCCAGATGAAATTATCAATCATCCTAAAGAAGAACGAACAAAAGAATTCTTTGCTAGTTACAAACGAAGTTATATTTGATATAATAGAATACAAGAAAAACTCAGTTGGCTGTGCTAACTGGGTTTGCTCTTTAAAAATATAAGAAATGAGTGAGAGCATGCTACTACAAATATTCACTTTATATATAGAGAGTCTACTTTTAACCATGTTGGTCATCTTAATTGTATTGGGACTTTGGATTGGGTTGAGAGCTTTATCCGGTGTGGATAAGACAGCTAAGGCACGTCAAGCCCACCTCTTTGATATGATGATGATTGGTGTATTAACAACTCCTGTGTTATCCTTTGCAACGATGAGTCTATTGTTAGTAATAAAGGCATAATGCTTGTATAATTGAAGTTATTTAGATAGAATAAAAATAGTTACAACAAGAAAGAAGGAAACAGAATGTACGATACGATTATTATCGGTGCAGGTCCTGCTGGGATGACTGCAGCCTTGTATGCGGCTCGCAGTAACCTAAAAGTTGCTTTGATTGAAGGAGGCCTTCCTGGAGGTCAGATGAATAATACTTCTGATATTGAAAACTATCCAGGTTATGCCAATATTAGTGGTCCAGAGTTAGCTGAAAAAATGTTTGAACCACTTGAAAATCTAGGTGTCGAGCATCTATATGGTTTGGTAGAAAATATTGAAAACCATGGTGATGTTAAGAAAGTAATCACAGATGATCAAGAATTTGAAACTCGCACAGTTATCGTAGCGACTGGTTCAAAACATCGTCTTTTGGGAGTTCCGGGTGAAGAAGAACTGAATAGTCGTGGAGTTTCTTACTGTGCAGTCTGTGATGGAGCCTTTTTCCGAGACCAAGATTTATTGGTTGTAGGTGGAGGAGATTCGGCTGTTGAAGAAGCAATCTTCTTGACTCAGTTCGCCAAATCTGTAACCATCGTTCACCGTCGTGATGATCTTCGTGCTCAAAAAGTTTTGCAAGATCGCGCCTTTGCCAATGAAAAAATCAAATTCATTTGGGATTCTGTTGTCAAAGAAATCAAGGGTGAAAATCGTGTTGAGTCTGTAATGATTGAAAATGTTAAAACAAATCAAGTGACTGAACATGCCTTTGGTGGAGTGTTTATCTATGTAGGTTTGGATCCTGTTGGCGAATTTGCAAAGGATTTACAAATACAAGATGAGTCAGGTTGGATTGTGACAGATACCCATATGAAAACTGCAGTGGATGGTATCTTTGCAGTTGGAGATGTACGTCAGAAAGACCTCCGTCAAATTACAACAGCAGTTGGTGATGGAGCTATTGCAGGCCAAGAAGCCTATAAATATATTACTGAACATAGTTAAAAAGGCGGTGGGACAGAAATCGGTAGACAAAGTCTCGATTTCGTAGTCCCAGCCCCGCGAGGATGATTAGGAGCTTTTTGGAGTCTAAAAGACGAACAAAAAGTTCAATCAGCTACCGCGTCAAAGTTTGATTGCTAATAAAAAGTGAGGTCGGGATCTTTTGTTCCAACCTCACTTTTTATTAGAGTCGATTTCGGAAGACTTCATACATGAGAATAGCAGCAGCAACACTGGCATTGAGACTCTGTACGTGACCATTCATGGGAATGGTAATCATCTCGTCCACTTGTTTTTTGATATTACTAGAGATACCTTTGCCTTCATTACCGATAATGAGAGCTATTTTCCCTTTGGTATTCCATTTATGACAAGGTGTTCCGTTCATATCAGTTCCAAAAGTCCAGAATCCTTGATCTTTAAGTTTATCCAAGGTCTGGCTTAGATTGGTAACTCGAGCAATAGGAACATGTTCGATAGCACCAGTCGCTGTCTTTGCAACTACGGGTGTGATACCGACAGCTCGATGTTTTGGAATAATAACACCTGAAACATTGGTTGCATCGGCTGTTCGTAAGATAGAACCTAAGTTGTGTGGATCAGTTAGTCCATCGAGGATCAAAAGTAGTGGGTTTTCTTCTTTACGGGTCTTTGCAAGAATCTGCTCAAGTTCTGTGTAGGCAAATTCAGAAACACGTAGGACAAAACCTTGGTGAACAGCTCCTTCAGTCATTTCGGAAAGGGATTTTTTGGAAGTCCAAGAGATAGAGACTTTCTTCTCGGTTGCTAGTTCTTTGATTTTTTCAACATTTTTCCCTCTCAAATCTTCCTGGATATAAAGCTTATTTCCAGTATTGGCTAAGAGAGCTTCAGTAACGGCGTGAACACCGTAAACAATATCATTTCTTTTCATCATTTTTTATCTATCATTTAAATGCTAGGGCAAAGCGATATCAATTAGATTTTATTGAGTACCTTTTGACTCAGTTTGTTGATTATTCAAGGATAAGGAGTCCATCCTTGATAGCGAAAGGATCTTTTTCATTAATGCGATCGTAGAACATAACGCCATTTAAGTGGTCGATTTCATGTTGAACTACGATTGAGTTGTAGCCTTTAAGTTTAATGCGGTGTTTTTCACCGTCCTTATCGAAATAGTCAACGGTTACTCGAGCGTGGCGGATAACATATCCAGGAACAGGACGATCTACAGACAAGCAGCCTTCACCCTCTCCTAAAGCAGCGTCTTGGACTGAGTGTGATACGATTTTGGGATTATACATCACGGCTTGTAAATCATATGCTTCTTGAGGTGTTTCATCCTCTTCGGTAATGTTTGGAACTAAGACAGCAATGATTCGTTTAGAGATATCAAGCTGAGGTGCCGCAAGACCAACTCCTCCACGTAGCCCTAATTTTTCGGCCATAACAGGATCTTGGGAGTGTTTAAGAAATTGCATCATTTTCTCTCCGAGAATGATATCTTGATCACTCAAGGGGAAGCTTACTTCTTCGGCAACAGCGCGAAGTGTCGGATTTCCCTCGCGGATAATATCTTTCATATCAATTAAATGAGCAGCTTTGGTAATTCGTTCTATAGCAGACATTTTCTCTCTCCTTTTCTTACTTCTTCATGATAACACAAAATGACCTAGAAAGAAAGCGCAGAAATTCATCGCTAGATGAAATACAAAACTGTCTATGATATAATAAAGAAAGAGTACTTGCATCAAAAAGCAGGGAGAAAATATATGGAAAAACGTAGTCAGAAGAGAAAAAATAGAACTGTTTTACAAATGATAAGTAAGCCTGTTGGATTTTTTAAGAATTTTACTCAGTGGAGTAACAGGACCTTTATCATAGTATTATTGCTAATAGTTGCTCTTTCAATGTTATTGATTTTTTTATTAGAAACTAGTCACGGAATATCATTCAATAGTGATGATTCAGCCGTATTGCAGCAAGGGTCTAATTCTCGGAAAAATCAAAAAGAGGCAGAGCAAGAAACTAGCGCTCGAATAATGGCTCACGGAGATTTGCTCTATCACGACATCATCTACTTTTCAGCAAGACAAGAAGACGGTAGCTATGATTTTCATGAAAATTTTGATTATGTGAAGCCGTGGTTTAAGAAAGCGGACTTGCTTATTGGAGATTTTGAAGGAACTATAAATCAGAACTACAATCTAGCTGGCTATCCTTTATTTAATGCTCCAGAAGAAGTGATGGATGCCATTAAGGATGCGGGTTATCAGGTGCTAGATTTGGCACATAATCATATACTTGATTCTCAGCTAGAAGGAGTTATTTCTACAGCTGCTACGATTGAAAAAGCAGGTATAACACCTATTGGAGTATATACTCATGAGCCACGTGACCAGGCACCTCTAGTGATTAAGGAGGTGAATGGCATAAAGATTGCTTTATTGGCTTATTCTTATGGATTCAACGGTATTGAGGAGTATATTTCTCCAGAAGACTACAATCATTACTTATCTGACTTGAATGAAGATAAAATGAGGGCTGAGATTGAACGTGCTGAAAAAGAGGCGGATATCACAATTGTCATGCCACAAATGGGTATCGAGTACCAATTAGATCCGACTGAAGAACAAAAAAATCTCTATCACAAGATGATTGGGTGGGGAGCTGACATTATCTTTGGTGGGCATCCCCATGTAGTTGAACCAGCAGAAATGCTTGAAAAAGATGGGGACAAAAAGCTAATTATCTATTCGATGGGAAATTTCCTATCAAATCAACGTATTGAAACTATGCAAGATGTAGAGAATGCTAAGTGGACGGAACGTGGAGTTCTGATGGATTTAACCATTAAGAAAAAAGCTGGAAAGACAACAATTGAAACTGCAGAGGCTCATCCAACTTGGGTTAATCGCACATCAAAAGGAACTTATTCGCCAGAGGGATATTTGCTTTACCTTTATCAGACCTATATTTTGGAGGACTTTATAGAAGGTGGTCCTCATCGCGATAAATTGGATGAAGAAACTAAGGAAAGAATTGATACTGCCTACAAAGAAATGAAAGAATTTGTAGGATTGAAGTGGTAGAAAAGGAGAAATCATGACAATTAAGCTGATTGCAACAGATATGGATGGGACAATACTGGATTCCCAAGGTCTTCTAGACCTACTTCGTTTAGAGAAAATTTTAGATAGACTAGATGAGAAGGGAATACGTTTTGTCATTGCGACTGGAAATGAAATTCATCGTGTACGGCAGTTGCTCGGTAACTTGGCTGATCGTGTAGTTCTAATTGTCGCAAACGGAGCAAAGATTTTTGAAAATAATCAATTAATCCAAGTTGAAACCTGGGATGATGAATTGGTGGAAAAAGCTTTGACATTTTTTAAAGGACAAGAGTGTCAGAATCAATTTGTCATCACAAGTATGAATGGTGGATTTGTTAAAGAAGGTACTATTTTTACCCAACTTGAAAAATTTATGACACCAGAAATGATTGAGCTTTTTTATCAAAGAATGAATTTTGTGGAGGAACTGCATCCAGAACTTTTTGGAGGAGTTCTCAAAATGAGTTTGGTGGTTGGAGAAGATAGAACGGATCAAGTTCAAGAAGATTTTAATCAAGTATTTAATGGTCGTGTTCAGGCCGTTTCCAGTGGCTATGGTTGTTTAGATATTATCCAAGATGGTATCCATAAAGCATGGGCTTTACAAGAACTCCTTAAGCGCTGGAATATAAAGTCTGAGGAAATCATGGCATTCGGCGATAGTGAAAATGATGTAGAAATGTTAGAATTAGCAGAAATAGCATATGCTATGGAAAATGCAGATGAAAAGGCTAAAGCGGTAGCGACAGACATTGCTCCTGCAAATAGTCAAGGAGGAGTCTATCAAGTCTTAGAAGCATGGTTAGATAAGAATAGATAGAAATAGAAAGAAAATAATAGGAATGAATTAAAATAGATGCTTATCCATTAAAGGATTAAGATAGATTTTTGCATTTTTACCATAGATAGGGTATAATAGTTCTATTGTCTTTTGGGGTCGTTACGGATTCGACAGGCATTATGAGGCATATTTTGCGACTCGTGTGGCGACGTAAACGCTCAGTTAAATATAACTGCAAAAAATAATACTTCTTACGCTCTAGCTGCCTAAAAAACAGCAGGCGTGACCCGATTCGGATTGCTCGTGTCTGATGACAGGTCTTATTATTAGCGAGATACGATCAAACTTTGTCTAGCAGTTTGGTAAGAGATTTATAGGCTCGCAGTTCCTAGGCTTGAGTTATGTGTCGAGGAGCTGTTAAAACAATACATAACCTATAGTTGTAGACAAATATGTTGGCAGGTGTTTGGACGTGGGTTCGACTCCCACCGGCTCCATAATATAAATAAAAAAAACGCTGAGAAATCAGCGTTTTTTTATATTAGAGTTTTAAAAAAGTAATTGCTTTTATTTTTATCTACGGAAGACATGGGATTCGAACCCACGCACGCTTTAACACGCCTACCGCGTTTCCAACACGGCCTCTTAAGCCTCTTGAGTAATCTTCCATTCTTTATAATCTAGTCTACCATAAAGCCTTCTTTCTTGCAAATTTATTTGAAGTTGAAGGGGTGGTGATAGAAAGTGAAAGAAAATGATAAAAAATGCTTGACTTTGATATTTTTTATGATAGAATATAAAATGTAATCGTTAACAGGAGGTAGGTTTATGCTAAAAACTGAACGAAAACAGGTGATTTTAGAAGAATTAAGTAAGCATAAAATCGTTTCTCTAGAGAAATTAGTAGGCTTATTAGATACTTCAGAATCAACAGTTAGACGTGATTTGGATGAATTGGAGTCTGAAAATAAACTTCGTCGAGTGCATGGAGGAGCTGAGTTGCCTCACTCCTTGCAAGAAGAAGAAACCATTCAAGAAAAATCTGTCAAAAACCTTCAAGAGAAAAAGTTGATTGCTCAAAAAGCAGCTTCCCTCATCAAAGAAAAAGATGTTATCTTTGTAGATGCAGGAAGTACGACAGCCTTTCTCATTAAAGAATTGGAGCGAAAAGACATTACAGTGGTAACCAATTCCATTCACCATGCGGTTCAATTAGTGGATAAGCAAATCCCAACGGTGATTATAGGTGGTGGAGTCAAGATGACAACGGATGCCAGTATCGGAGGAGTAGCTCTCAATCAGATTAACCAACTGCACTTTGATCGTGCCTTTATTGGAATGAATGGTGTAGATGAAGGTTACTTTACAACTCCAGATATGGAGGAGGGCGCCGTCAAGCGTGCTATCTTAGAAAATGCTAAACAGACTTATGTTTTGGCAGATTCATCCAAGATTGGTCAGTCTTGTTTTGCTAAGGTAGCTCCTATAAAACGTGCTATTGTCATTACAAGCAAGGGTCACGAGCTTTTGTCGGCTATCAAAGAGAAAACGGAGGTAATAGAAGTATGATTTATACAGTCACACTCAATCCATCTATAGACTATATTGTCCGTTTGGATAAAGTAGAAGTTGGTAGTGTCAATCGTATGGATAGTGATGATAAGTTTGCTGGTGGCAAGGGAATCAATGTTAGTCGTGTCTTGAAACGTTTAGATGTTCCAAATACGGCGACTGGATTTATCGGAGGTTTTACTGGTAAATTTATCACAGATACTTTAGCTGAAGAACAAATTGAAACGCAATTTGTCCAAGTGGCAGAAGATACGCGTATCAATGTCAAGATTAAAGCAGACCAAGAAACAGAAATCAATGGGACAGGCCCTAGTGTCGAACCAGAACAGCTTGAAGAGTTAAAAGCCATTCTTTCAAGTCTGACAGCAGAAGATACAGTTGTATTTGCGGGTTCGAGTGCTAAAAACTTAGGCAATGTCATCTATAAGGAATTGATTGCTTTGACGCGTCAGACGGGTGCTCAAGTAGTTTGTGACTTTGAAGGTCAGACCTTGATTGATAGTTTGGATTATCAACCACTTTTGGTCAAACCGAATAATCATGAACTTGGAGCAATCTTTGGAGTGAAACTCGAAAGCTTAGATGAGATTGAAAAATACGCTCGAGAGTTGCTGGCTAAAGGTGCTCAGAACGTTATTATTTCTATGGCTGGCGATGGAGCCCTTCTGGTAACATTAGATGGAGCTTATTTTGCTAAACCGATTAAGGGAACCGTGAAAAACTCAGTAGGTGCTGGTGACTCTATGGTTGCTGGATTTACAGGTGAGTTTGTCAAATCAAAAGACGCCGTAGAGGCTTTCAAATGGGGAGTGGCTTGTGGAACAGCAACGACATTTTCAGATGATTTAGCAACTGCAGCATTTATTAAAGAAACTTATGAAAAAGTTGAGGTAGAAAAAAGATGAAAATTCAGGATTTATTGAGAAAAGATGTCATGTTGCTTGATTTGCAAGCAACTGCAAAAACAGCAGCTATTGAAGAAATGATTCATAGCTTGGTAGAGCACGGATATGTGTCAGATTTTGAAACTTTTAAAGAAGGAATCTTAGCGCGTGAAGCTTTGACTTCTACAGGTTTGGGTGACGGTATAGCAATGCCTCACAGCAAAAATGCTGCAGTTAAAGAAGCAACAGTTCTCTTTGCTAAGTCGAACAAGGGTGTTGACTACGAAAGTTTAGACGGACAAGCAACTGACCTCTTCTTTATGATTGCTGCTCCAGAAGGTGCCAATGATACTCACTTGGCTGCCTTAGCAGAATTGTCACAATATTTGATGAAAGACGGATTTGCTGATAAACTTCGTCAAGTAACATCAGCTGATCAAGTCATTGAACTCTTTGACAAAGCTTCAGAAAAAGCTCAAGAACCAGTAAAAGCTCCTGCGAATGAATCTGGTGACTTTATCGTAGCAGTTACAGCTTGTACAACAGGAATTGCCCACACATACATGGCCCAAGAAGCTCTTCAAAAAGTGGCTGCAGAAATGGGTGTTGGTATCAAGGTTGAAACCAACGGTGCCAGCGGTGTTGGCAACAAATTAACAGCAGAAGATATCCGCAAGGCTAAAGCTGTCATTATTGCCGCTGATAAGGCTGTTGAAATGGATCGTTTCGATGGTAAACCATTGGTGAATCGTCCGGTTGCAGACGGTATTCGTAAGACAGAAGAGTTGATCAACTTGGCTCTTTCTGGAAATGCTGAAGTTTACCGTGCTGCTAATGGAGCGCAAGCTTCAATAGCATCTAATGAAAAACAAAGTCTAGGTGGGGCCTTCTACAAACACTTGATGAGTGGTGTATCCCAAATGTTGCCATTCGTTATTGGTGGTGGTATCATGATTGCCCTTGCCTTCTTGATTGATGGTGCTTTGGGTGTGCCTAATGAGAGCCTTGGAAATCTTGGTTCTTACCATGAACTCGCTTCGATGTTCATGAAAATCGGTGGATCAGCCTTTGGTTTGATGCTTCCAGTCTTTGCTGGATATGTTGCCTACTCTATCGCTGAAAAACCAGGTTTGGTAGCCGGTTTCGTAGCTGGTGCTATCGCCAAAGAAGGTTATGCCTTTGGTAAAATCCCTTATGCTCAAGGTGGTGAAGCAACTTCAGCCCTTGCAGGTGTATCATCAGGTTTCCTCGGAGCCCTTGTTGGTGGATTTATCGCAGGTGCCTTGGTGCTCTTGGTTAAGAAATATGTGAAGGTTCCTCGTTCACTTGAAGGTGCAAAATCAATCCTTCTCTTGCCGCTTTTTGGAACAATCTTGACAGGCTTTGTCATGCTAGCTGTTAATATCCCAATGGCCGCAATCAACACTGGTATGAACAACTTCCTTGGTGGTCTTGAAGGTGGATCAGCTGTCCTTCTTGGAGTCGTTCTTGGAGGAATGATGGCTGTCGATATGGGTGGACCTGTTAATAAAGCAGCCTACGTCTTTGGTACTGGTACTCTTGCAGCAACAGTGGCAACAGGTGGTTCAGTAGCAATGGCAGCAGTTATGGCTGGAGGGATGGTTCCACCACTAGCAATCTTTGTGGCAACTCTTCTTTTCAAAGATAAATTTACTAAAGAAGAACGTAACTCTGGTTTGACAAATATCGTTATGGGCTTGTCATTCATCACTGAAGGTGCGATTCCGTTCGGTGCAGCAGACCCTGCTCGTGCTATTCCAAGCTTTATCCTTGGTTCAGCAGTAGCAGGTGGACTTGTTGGTCTTGCAAATATCAAACTCATGGCTCCTCATGGAGGAATCTTCGTTATCGCCCTTACTTCAAATGCTCTTCTCTATCTTGTCTCTGTCTTGGTAGGAGCACTTGTCAGTGGTGTCGTTTACGGTTACCTACGTAAACCTATAGAAAAATAATCACAAACACATTTAAATGACTGAACACAAAAGTGTGCAGTCATTTTTTTCTCCTTTCGAAAAGCTTCTGAAATATGTTATAATAGAAACATGGCAAACAAGAATACAACTAAATCAAGACGCAGACCGTCTAAGGCAGAACTAGAAAGAAAGAAAGCTATTCAGCGGATGTTGATTTCGCTAGTATTGGCTATTTTTTTAATTTTTGCTGCACTTAAATGGGGTGCTGTAGGAATTACGATATATAACCTAATCCGCTTACTTGTGGGGAGTCTAGCTTATCTAGCTATATTTGCTCTTTTAATCTATTTGTTTTTGTTTAAATGGATTCATAAGCAAGAAGGATTGCTGGCAGGATTTTTCTTTATTTTCGCTGGATTACTTCTTATCTTTGAAGCCTATTTGGTCTGGAAATACAGTTTGGCTTCAGCTGTCTTTCAAGGAACAGTTGGACAAATCTATAAGGACTTAACTAGCTTTCAAGTAACTAGTTTTGCTGGTGGAGGATTGTTAGGGGTTGGTCTTTACATCCCTATCGCCTTTCTGTTTTCAAATATTGGTACCTACTTTATTGGTACTATCTTTATCTTGGTCGGACTGTTGTTGACTAGCCCTTGGTCTATCTATGACATTGCTGATTTCCTTGCAGCTCGCATGAGCATCTGGATGGAAAGACGCGAGCAGAAAAAACAAGAACGATTCATCAAACGCGAAGAAGAAAAAGCTTGTAAAGAAGCAGAAGAGCAAGAGAGATTACTGCGAGAACAAGAAGAACAAGAGGCCTTACCTTTACCTCGAATCGATATGGAAACTGGAGAAATTTTATCAGACGAATCACTGCAAGAATTTCCTCCACTTCCAGAGGAGGAATGGGTGGAACCTGAGATTATTCTCCCGCAAGCTGATTTTGATTACCCTGAAGAAGGTAACTATCTGGAAGAAGTTTACCCTGAAGAAGATGATGAAGACGAAGAGGTTGAAGTAGATTTTTCTGCTAAAAAGGCCTTGGAGTATAAGCTTCCAAACTTGCAACTCTTTGCACCTGATAAACCAAAGGATCAGTCTAAAGAAAAGAAAATCGTTCGAGAAAATATTAAAATTTTGGAAGAGACCTTCGCAAGTTTTGGTATTAAAGTGACTGTAGAAAGAGCAGAAATTGGACCATCTGTTACTAAGTACGAAGTCAAACCTGCAGTTGGTGTCCGTGTCAACCGTATTTCAAACCTAGCAGACGATTTAGCATTGGCTTTGGCTGCTAAAGATGTCCGTATCGAAGCACCGATTCCAGGGAAATCCTTGGTAGGTATCGAAGTTCCTAACTCGGAAATTGCAACTGTATCCTTCCGTGAGCTTTGGGAACAATCTCAAACAAAACCTGAAAATCTTTTAGAAATTCCACTTGGGAAAGCAGTCAATGGAACAGCCCGTAGTTTTGATTTGGCAAAAATGCCTCACTTGCTAGTAGCGGGTTCTACTGGTTCTGGTAAATCCGTTGCTGTTAATGGAATCATCGCAAGTATTTTGATGAAGGCCCGCCCTGACCAGGTTAAGTTTATGATGGTGGATCCTAAGATGGTCGAGTTATCAGTTTACAACGATATCCCTCATCTCTTGATTCCAGTTGTAACAAATCCTCGCAAGGCAAGTAAAGCTCTTCAAAAAGTCGTAGATGAAATGGAAAACCGCTACGAACTATTTGCTAAGGTGGGCGTTCGAAATATTGCCGGTTTCAATGCTAAAGTTGAGGAATTCAATGCCCAGTCTGAATACAAGCAAATACCTCTACCTTTAATCGTCGTGATTGTCGATGAGTTGGCAGATTTGATGATGGTTGCCAGCAAGGAAGTAGAAGATGCCATTATCCGACTCGGACAAAAAGCGCGTGCAGCTGGTATTCACATGATTCTTGCAACCCAGCGTCCTTCAGTGGATGTTATTTCTGGTTTGATTAAGGCAAATGTGCCGTCACGTGTAGCATTTGCTGTTTCTTCAGGAACGGATTCACGTACGATTTTGGATGAAAATGGTGCGGAGAAATTGCTTGGTCGAGGGGATATGCTCTTCAAACCAATCGATGAAAATCACCCTGTTCGCTTGCAAGGTTCCTTTATCTCTGATGATGATGTGGAACGTATTGTTAGCTTCATTAAGGCTCAAGCAGATGCTGATTATGATGACAGTTTTGATCCTGGAGAAGTTTCTGAGTCAGATGGTGATTCTGGCTCTGGCGATGAGGGTGGGGATCCACTCTTTGAAGAAGCCAAGGCTTTAGTAATTGAAACTCAAAAAGCAAGTGCATCTATGATCCAACGTCGTCTATCTGTTGGTTTTAACCGAGCAACTCGATTGATGGAAGAATTAGAGATGGCAGGTGTTATTGGACCTGCTGAAGGAACAAAACCTCGAAAAGTCTTACAACAATAAAAAAATAGCTTCTCTCCGATTTCGGAAAGAAGCTATTTTGTTATGGATTCGTTTTATTATCTGTCGCAACTGCATCAGATTGAGCAGCTCCTTCAGTATGATTTTGTTGGACATTGTTAGGAGCTTGAGTATTTTCTTCTGGTTGAACCTTGTTGTCATTTTTACGATCAACTCCACTAGTTGCAGCATTAGAATCTTGGTTATTTTCTTGATGTTGAGAAGGACTATTAGATTCAGCAGGAGTTTCCTTTTGGATCTCTTTGATGATGGTTGTTTGCGTAACAGGACTAGTATCTGCTTTCTTTTGTTCATTGGACTTCATTGCATTGCTAATGGTAATCGTCGCAGTGATAATTCCCAACATACTACCGATTAAGGTTAAGGTTTTCTGAAAAGCAGATAAACCTTTCTTGATGTGATGGCTAGCCTTGCCAGTTTCTTGACTGTCTTTGTTTGTTTTTTTATTTTGACGAGAATAGTTAGACATAATGTTTTTCAAACTCCTTTGCAAAACTAAATATGAATTTGGATTCATTTCATATTTTCCATTATACGTTTTTTATTTTAAATTGTCTTAAAAAAATAAAACTTTTAGTTTTGAAAACGCAACCAGTGGATTTTTTTCTTTAAAATGTAAAGCAAGAAGTTTGATAATAAATCATAACTGGTGGATTGAAGGTTAAAAGATGCTTTTACTCTTAAGTAAGGCTGGGAGATCAATCATCCCAGCCTTATTTAATGAATATAAAGGCAACTAGTCTTTTTTCTCTTGGAGAACGGCTTGAGCAACGGCGAGTCTAGCTGCAGGTACCCTGTAAGGTGAACAGGAAACATAGGTGACACCTATTTCCTGGAAGAAGGAGATAGAAGCAGGATCACCGCCGACCTCCCCACAAATACCAATGGATAGGCTTGGTTTTACCCGGCGAGCTTTGCTGATTGCAATGCGCATTAACTCACCGACTCCCTCCTGATCAATATGTTGGAATGGATCAAATGAAAGAATGCTCGTCTTTTTGTAATGACCTATAAATTTTCCAATATCATCTCGAGAAAAACCATAGGTCATTTGAGTTAAGTCATTAGTACCAAAGCTGAAGAAATCAGCTTCCCGTGCTAGTTTATCTGCAGTCAGACAGGCGCGTGGTAATTCAATCATGGTACCAATTTCATATGGGAAGGACTCCTGTTCATGCTCTCTAAAAAGAAACTGGATGTGTTGAGTCAGATAGGATTTAACAAATTCCAATTCCTTTTTATCTGCAATCAAAGGAATCATGATTTCTGGCTTGATTTTTATGCCCTCTTGATGTAGTTTGATGGCACTTCTAAAAATAGCTTCCGTCTGCATCTTGTAAATGTCTGGCTGTGTAATACCCAGGCGACAACCTCTATGGCCCAACATAGGGTTGCTTTCTTGTAAGCTCTCAATTTGATGGGCCAGTTTTTCAGGTGACTTATTTAGTTTTTCAGCAAGAAGCTTGATTTCCTGTGAATCTTTAGGCAAAAATTCATGCATAGGCGGATCTAAAAGTCGGACAATCAGAGGTTTATCCTCAACCGTTTTGTACATTTGATAGAAGTCTTCTTCTTGGAATTCTAAAAGATTCTTGAGTGCGGCTTTCATTTCTGTTTCCTTATCGGCTAGAATGAGGCGACGCATTTCCAAAATTCGATCCTGACCAAAGAACATATGTTCAGTACGGGCTAGTCCTACCCCTTGGGCACCAAAATTTATAGCTGTCTGTAAATCTTTGACAGTCTCAGCATTAGCACGAACTTTAAGACGTGCAACTTTATCTGCCCAAGAAAGAAGGCGCTGAAGGTCTTCATTATTCTCAATCAAGACTGTTGGGATTTCTCCGTTATAAATACAACCGGAACTACCATCAACAGAAATGATATCTCCCTCTGTTAAAACAAGATTACCACAAGAAAGTGTCTTCTCTTCCTCGCTGATCTCTAGTTCCCCACATCCAGCTACACAACAGGTACCCATTCCTCTAGCAACAACTGCTGCATGAGAAGTCATACCACCTTGGCTGGTAACAATAGCTTGGCTAACGACCATGCCTTCAATATCTTCGGGCGATGTTTCTTGTCTTACTAAAATAACCTTTCTTCCTAAATTGTGGAATTCTTTAGCTCGTTCTGCTGTAAAAACTATTTCCCCAGTAGCAGCTCCTGGGCTGGCTGGTAAACCTTGTGCAATGAGAGTTGCTTTTTCCATTGTAGCCTCTTCAAAGACTGGGTGAATGAGCTGACTAATGGAAGAAGGGGATACTCTCATCAGGGCATCTTTTTTACTAATAATACCCTGGTCTACTAAGTCCAAAGCAATTTTTAAAGAAGCTTTAGCTGTACGTTTGCCATCCCTCGTTTGTAAAATATACAGTTTTCCTTTCTCAATGGTAAATTCGATATCTTGCATGTCCTTGTAGTGGTTTTCAAGGATTCTAGCATACTCTTTAAATGCTTTGTAAACTTGAGGTTGAGCTTTTTCTAAAGCGGCAATTGGTTCTGGAGTTCGTATACCAGCTACAACGTCTTCTCCTTGAGCATTCAGTAAGAATTCACCGAATAGTTGATCTTCTCCACTAGCAGGATTTCTAGTGAAACAGACTCCTGTTCCGCTGTTTTGGTCACTATTTCCAAAGACCATTACCTGGACGTTAACGGCAGTTCCTAAATCATGAGGAATTTTATTAAGTTCTCGGTAGACCTTGGCCCGATTATTATTCCAAGAATTAAAGACAGCTTTGATAGCAGCAAAAAGTTGGTCTATAGAATTTTCAGGGAAACATTGATTTTCTTTAAGATAGATTTCCTTATATTGCTTAACTAATTCTTCATGCTCATCCAAAGTTAAGTCTTTGGCCGTCTTACCACGACGCTCTTCAAAATCTTCTAATAGTTCATCAAAAAGTTCTTTAGAAATTCCATATACAACATCTGCAAACATCTGAAGTAAACGTCGATAGCAATTATAGGCAAAATCAGGATTCGTCTGCTCGGCGAGTATTCTTGTCCGATGGTCATTTAGACCAAGATTTAAAATAGTATCCATCATTCCTGGCATAGAAAATTTTGCTCCGCTACGGACCGAAACTAAGAGAAGATTGGAGCTTTCTCCGCTGAACGATTTATCGGTTTTTCTTTCTAACTCGGTAACCGCTTTCAAAATGTCGTCTTTTAAATAAGAATCAAAGAAATCCGGATTTTCGAGAAACTTAATACAGCTCTCGGTTGTAATAGTAAAACCTGGAGGAACAGGCAATCCCAAATTGCTCATCTCTGCTAAATTGGCCCCTTTTCCACCAAGGAGTTCCTTGTCGTTTGCGCTTCCTTCTTCGAAGAAATAAATCCATTTTGTCATAGTCGCCTCCAAAACATTAAATATGTGTCACAATTAAAGACAAAACCATTGTATTATACATCATATATATTTGTCAAATGAAAAAACTACATGTAATGATTGACATATTTCAAATAATTGCTATAATATTCAATAAACATGATGCTTATTTTAAAATTGGTTTAGTAAAATAAAAATAAGCATGTTCTTCCAATCGTTATTTGGAACCTATATAGAATATAGAAAGGTTTTCTGTGAATTGAAATTAAGTGAACGACAAAAAAAGATTGTAGAAATTGTTAAAGACCAGCAACCACTGAGTGGTGAAAAAATATCTGACTTACTTGATATTTCTAGGGCAACGCTACGGCCAGATCTTTCCTTTTTGACCTTGGTTGGAATCCTAAAGGCCACTCCTAAAGTCGGGTATACCTATTCAGGCTCTGATCTAGAATCGGTCTTCTTTTTTGATACTTTTAGGAAAAAAGTGGCTGATATTATGACTTCTCCAGTACTGGTCACCAGTGATTCCTATATTCAGGATGCTATTATTACTCTATTTATGTATGATGCAGACGTTATTTATGTCATTGATGAAGAAAAGCTTCTTCTTGGAATCATGTCACGTAAAGATTTGCTAAGGGCTTCTCTCAATTCGAATATTGCAAGTACTCCTGTTGCGGTTTGCATGACTAGGATGCCACATATTAAAACATGTCACCAAAATATGAATATTTTGGAAGCCGCTGTACTCCTTCAAGATTACGCCATTGATTCCTTACCGATTGTCGACGAAAAGAATGAACGTCAGATTTTAGGTAGTGTGACCAAGTCAGCCTTGTTGGACTATATTATTCAGCAAGCTCGAAGCACCGAGGTAAATAGAGAAGAGGAATAAATATGAAAAAAGAAATGATTGTTTATAGTATTTCAGATTCTTTGGGTGGGACTTCCCAAAAATTGCTATCCGCTGTTACAGCTCAATATCCAGACATCATTTTTAATAATAGCTATCGTTTCCCTTTTATCAATAAGGAAGATGAATTGTTGGACATTTTACGTGATGCCATCAAGGATGATGCCCTAGTTATCAGTACCTTGGTCGATGGCAAGTTAGCTTCGGTAGCAAGGGAGTTTAGCTTGATGCATGGGCTATCCTATTTGGATTTGATGCATCCGTTTTTTGAAATTATCAAAGAAAAAACAGGAAGAGACCCGATAGAAGTACCTGGTACCCTTCACCGTTTAGATAGCGAATACTTTAATAAAATTTCAGCGATTGAGTTTGCAGTCAAATATGATGATGGTAAAGCACCGCAGGGATTTTTAGAATCTGACATAGTCCTGCTAGGGGTTTCCCGTACGTCTAAAACACCGCTCAGTATTTATCTAGCAAATAAAGGATATAAGGTTTCGAACCTTCCTCTAATTCCAGAAGTTCCCTTGCCTCAAGTCTTGGAAAAAATTGATTCTCGCCGCCTAATTGGTTTAGTATGTGAGCCAGAAAAACTGGTTAAGATTCGCAGTAATCGTTTGGATTCTTTGGGTTTGACCCAGGAAACCAGCTACACAGATCTGGAAAAGATTTATCAGGAATTGGACTATTCTAAGAAGGTCTTCAGAAAATATGGAGCTCGAGTCATTAATATGTCTGATAAATCAATTGAAGAAACAGCCTTCTTAATCGAAGAGCATTTAAAGAAAATGAACTAAGAAAATAAATAGTGCATTATTTGTCGTAAAAGGATAGTGTGCTGGAGGTCAAAAATGGAGCAATACAAGCGTATTTTACTGAAAGAATTTGATTCTCGACAAAAGGTGATCACAGAACTGACCAACCTTGAAGCAATTTTAAACCTTCCAAAGGGGACAGAGCTATATATCAGTGATATTCATGGTGAATTTGCGGCCTTTGACTATATTTTAAGAAGCTGTGCTGGTATCCTTAATGAAAAAATAAAGGATTGCTTTGGAGATTCCTTGTCGCAAGATGATAAAAACAGATTGTCAGCCCTTGTTTCATATCCTGAACTTGTTTTGAAGCAAGACGATAAAATCAGAGATTGGTACAAGGAAACGATTCCTCAGTTATTGACTCTACTAACGTTTGCGGCCGCCAAGTACACTCGGTCAAAGCTTAGGAAGGCATTACCACCCCAGTATGCTTATATCATCGAAGAATTAGTATACAGTGATATAGCTTTAGCAGATAAAAAGTCATATTTTGATAACATCCTCTCCTATGTTATCGAGTTAGGAGAAGCTATTCCCTTTATTCTTGGTATTTCTAGCAGTATCCGTCGCTTATTGATTGACCATTTGCATGTGGTTGGTGATATTTATGACAGAGGAGCTGGTAGTCCGCAAGTTATGGATGAACTTTTACAATTTCATTCTTTGGATATTCAGTGGGGGAATCACGACATTATCTGGATGGGGGGCTTTTTCGGTTCAAAAGCCTGTATGTTAAATGCACTACGTATTGCTGCCCGCTATGGATATTTATGGGATATTGAGAAAGCTTACGGCTTAAATCTTCGGCCCTTAACGTTATTTTCTGATAGGACCTATAAGGCCAACCCTCAGTTTAGGCCTATCCTAGGAAATAGAGAAGATGATTTCACTAGCGAAGAAATTTTACAGTTGGAAAAAGTTCACCAGGCTCTTTCCATTATCCAGTTTAAACTGGAAACTCAACTGATAAAAAGAAGGCCAGAATTTCAAATGGAGGATCAGGTTAAACTGGATAATATTGATTATTCGAAAGAGTTTGTGACAATTGATGGAAAAAACCATGAGTTGACAAATACCTGTTTTCAAACGATTGATCCGGCCAATCCAGCAGAATTAAGCTTAGAAGAGTCTCAAGCAGTTGACAGTCTCCTAGCCTCCTTTCAAGGGTCACTTAAACTGGCTGAGCATATAGAACTGTTAATGAAAAAAGGATCCATGTATAAAATTTATAACCAGCATTTACTCTTTCATGGTTGTATACCACTTGAACCGTCTGGAGAATTGAAACCTCTAATTATTAACCAGTCTCGTTATGCTGGAAGAGAATTGTTGGATTTCTTTGAATACCATATTCGTCAAGCAGCAAAGAATAAGGAAATCGGAGATGATTTTTCAACAGATTTAATCTGGTATTGTTGGCGAGGGGCAGTCTCACCTCTATTTGGTAAAGATAAGATGACAACTCTAGAGCGCTATTTTATTGAAGATAAGGATACTCACAAAGAAGTGGAAAATTCATATTTTTCTTATCGGACTTCAGAGAAAGTCTGCCAGTTGATTTTGGAAGAATTTGGACTTTCCTCTAAAGATTCTAGAATGGTCAACGGCCATACTCCAGTTAAGACTGTGAAGGGAGAATCTCCTATTCGTGGGGGTGGTTTGCTCTTCGTCATTGACGGTGGGCTTTGTAAAGCTTATCAAAAGAAGACAGGTACAGCAGGCTATTCCTTACTAAACAATTCTTACGGTTTTCAATTGGTAACCCATCAGCCTTTTGAAGGCTCACAAAAGGTTGTTGAAGATCCTTTTGCTCAAACATCTTTGAAGAGAGTCATTGAAAATGTTGCGCAACGAACTCTGATTAAATCAACGAGTATTGGTCAAATGCTACTTGCCCAGCAGCAAGAACTTTTTGATTTGCTACATGAGTTTTACGACTGTTAAAACTTGCTCTAAGTTCTATCAGAATTTAGGGCTTTTTCTTTCTTGTTCCAGCCTTCCTTTCATGTTACAATAGAAGAAGTGATTTTAGAAAGCGTGAGAAACCATGATTTACTTTGATAATTCGGCTACGACAAAGCCTTACCCAGAAGCATTAGAGACCTATATGCAAGTTGCTTCAAAAATTATAGGAAATCCTTCCAGTCTCCATCGATTGGGTGACCAGTCTACCAGAATTTTAGAAGCTTCTCGACAGCAGATTGCAGATTTGATTGGCAAAAATAGTGAAGAAGTCTTCTTTACCTCTGGTGGTACTGAAGGGGATAACTGGGTTATCAAAGGAGTTGCATTTGAAAAAGCGCAATTTGGTAGACACATCATCGTGTCAGACATTGAGCACCCAGCAGTCAAGGAGTCAGCTCTCTGGCTCAAAACTCAAGGGTTTGAAGTGGATTTTGCACCTGTAGATGAAAAGGGATTTGCAGATGTAGCCGCTTTGGCAAATCTACTTCGTCCTGATACGACCTTGGTTTCCGTCATGGCAGTCAACAATGAAATCGGCTCTATCCAGCCTATTCAAGCTATCTCAGAACTATTAGCGGATAAGCCAACTGTCTCTTTCCACGTTGATGCTGTTCAGGCCTTGGCTAAGATTCCGACAGAAAAGTATTTGACAGGCCGAGTGGATTTTGCGACCTTCTCTAGTCATAAATTCCACGGCGTTCGTGGTGTTGGCTTTGTCTATATCAAGTCTGGTAAGAAGATTACACCGCTTTTAACTGGTGGTGGTCAAGAGCGTAACTATCGTTCAACGACTGAGAATGTAGCTGGTATTGCAGCGACTGCCAAGGCTCTACGTTTGGCTATGGAGCGACTGGACTTGTTTGCTAGCAAAACAAGTCAGATGAAAGAGATCATTCGTCAAGCTCTTCTTGAATATCCAGATATTTTTGTCTTTTCAGGTGAGGAAGACTTTGCGCCTCATATTTTGACCTTTGGGATTAAGGGTGTTCGCGGTGAAGTCATTGTTCATGCCTTTGAAGACTATGATATTTTCATTTCCACAACATCAGCTTGTTCGTCCAAGGCTGGAAAACCTGCTGGAACCTTGATTGCTATGGGGATTGAAAAAGATAAGGCCCAGTCAGCAGTACGCCTCAGCCTAGACCTAGAAAATGACATGAGTCAAGTGGAGCAGTTCTTGACCAAACTAAAATTAATTTACAATCAAACTAGAAAAGTAAGATAGGAGTATTCATGCAATATTCAGAAATTATGATTCGCTACGGGGAACTTTCAACCAAAGGTAAAAACCGGATGCGTTTCATCAATAAACTACGTAATAACATTTCAGATGTCTTGTCCATCTATCCTCAAGTCAAGGTAACTGCTGATCGCGACCGTGCCCATGTTTATCTCAATGGAGCCGATTATGCAGCAGTAGCTGAATCCCTCAAGCAAGTTTTTGGAATTCAAAACTTTTCTCCAGTATATAAGGTTGAAAAATCTGTCGAGCTTCTGAAGTCTGCTGTCCAAGATATTATGAAAGATATCTACAAGGAAGGCATGACCTTTAAGATCTCTAGCAAACGTAGTGATCACAACTTTGAACTGGATAGTCGTGAACTCAATCAAACGCTTGGTGGAGCAGTTTTTGAAGCTATTCCAAACGTTCAAGTCCAAATGAAAAATCCTGATATCAATCTGCAAGTGGAGATTCGTGAGGAAGCAGCTTACCTTTCTTATGAAACTATTCGTGGTGCGGGTGGTCTGCCAGTTGGAACTTCTGGTAAAGGCATGCTCATGTTATCAGGAGGGATTGACTCGCCTGTAGCAGGGTATCTTGCACTGAAACGTGGTGTAGATATCGAGGCTGTTCACTTTGCTAGCCCTCCATACACAAGTCCAGGTGCCCTCAAGAAAGCCCAAGATTTAACCCGTAAATTGACTAAGTTCGGAGGAAATATCCAGTTTATCGAAGTACCTTTTACTGAGATTCAAGAAGAAATCAAGGCTAAGGCTCCAGAAGCTTATCTGATGACCCTGACTCGTCGCTTTATGATGCGCATTACAGACCGTATCCGTGAAGTGAGAAAAGGTTTGGTCATTATTAATGGTGAAAGTCTTGGTCAGGTGGCAAGCCAAACCCTAGAAAGTATGCAGGCTATCAATGCCGTGACCAATACACCAATTATCCGTCCAGTCGTGACCATGGACAAGTTGGAAATCATTGACATTGCACAAGAAATTGATACCTTTGAAATCTCTATCCAGCCATTTGAGGACTGCTGTACCATTTTTGCGCCAGATCGTCCCAAAACAAATCCGAAGATTAAGAATGCGGAGCAATATGAAGCACGTATGGATGTCGAAGGCTTGGTTGAGAGAGCAGTAGCGGGAATTATGATTACTGAAATTACACCTCAGGCTGAGAAGGATGCAGTCGATGAGTTAATCGATGATCTCCTTTAATCAGAAAAACCAGAGGAAAAGATAAAATAAGTAAAAAAAGTTAGTTTATTGTCTTAAATTTGGACGAAAACCGACTTTTTTCTATTTTTGTGCTATAATAAGATAAAATTTTGAATATAGAGAGTTTTCTGACAATGAATCAATCCTATTTTTATTTGAAAATGCGAGAGCATAAGCTGAAGGTTCCATACACAGGCAAGGAACGCCGTGTACGTGTTCTCCTCCCGAAAAACTATGAGAAAGACACAGATCGAACTTATCCAGTTGTCTATTTCCATGATGGACAAAATGTCTTTTATAGTAAAGAATCCTATGTTGGTCATTCCTGGAAGATTATCCCGGCTATCAAGCGTAATCCGGATATCAGCCGTATGATTGTGGTAGCTATTGACAATGATGGCCTAGGACGTATGAACGAGTATGCCGCTTGGAAATTCCAAGAGTCTAATATTCCCGGTCAGCAGTTTGGTGGGAAGGGAGTCGAGTATGCAGAATTTGTCATGGAAGTGGTTAAACCCTTTATCGATGAAAACTATCGGACAAAATCAGACCGTAAACACACTGCCATGATAGGATCTTCTCTGGGTGGAAATATTACCCAGTTTATTGGCTTGGAGTATCAAGATCAGATTGGATGTTTGGGAGTTTTCTCATCAGCTAACTGGCTTCACCAAGAGGCTTTTGATCGCTATATCGAGCGTAAAAAACTATTACCTGATCAGCGAGTTTTTATCTATGTTGGAACGGAAGAGGCAGATGATACAGATAAGACCCTCATGGCTGGCAATATCAAGCAGGCCTATATTGACTCTTCTCTTCGCTATTATCATGATTTAATAGCAGGAGGAGTTGAGTTGGAAAATCTCTCTCTCAAGGTTCAGGCTGGAGCCATTCACCATGAAGTGCCATGGTCAGAAAATCTACCAGCTTGCCTACGTTTTTTTGCAGAAAATTGGTAATCACTATAAAGGAGACGTTATATGAATATCGAACATCTTAGTCATTGGAGTGGAAATCTAAATCGTGAAATGTATGTCAACCGATACGGACACGCAGGTATCCCAGTTGTTGTCTTTGCATCCTCAGGTGGTAGCCACAATGAATACTATGATTTTGGCATGATTGATGCTTGTGCGTCCTTTATCGAGGAGGGCCGTGTTCAGTTCTTTACACTTTCAAGTGTCGACAGCGAGAGCTGGCTTGCAACTTGGAAAAATGGTCACGACCAAGCTGAAATGCACCGCGCCTATGAACGATATGTCATTGAAGAGGCTATTCCTTTTATCAAGCATAAGACAGGTTGGTTCGACGGTATGATGGCGACAGGTTGCTCCATGGGCGCTTACCATGCCCTCAACTTCTTCCTACAACACCCGGATGTTTTCACGAAAGTAATTGCTCTTAGCGGTGTTTATGATGCACGTTTCTTCGTTGGAGATTACTACAATGACGATGCCATCTATCAAAATTCACCAGTAGATTATATCTGGAATCAAAATGATGGCTGGTTTATCGACCGTTATCGTCAAGCTGAAATTGTGGTCTGTACAGGTCTTGGTGCATGGGAACACGATGGCCTACCTTCTTTCTACAAACTCAAAGAGGCCTTTGACCAAAAACAAATTCCTGCCTGGTTTGCAGAGTGGGGACACGATGTTGCCCATGATTGGGATTGGTGGCGCAAACAAATGCCATATTTCCTCGGTCATATGAGTCTATAAAAGGAGTTGCTTATGAATTATCTTGTAATTTCACCCTATTACCCACAAAATTTCCAACAATTTAGTATTGAACTAGCCAATAAAGGAATTACAGTTCTAGGGATTGGGCAAGAACCCTACGAACAACTAGATGAACCATTGCGCAATAGCTTAACGGAGTACTTCCGAGTTGATAATCTCGAAAATCTTGATGAAGTTAAACGTGCAGTAGCCTTTCTTTTCTATAAGCATGGTCCAATCGATCGCATCGAATCACACAATGAATACTGGCTAGAGTTGGATGCGGCCCTTCGTGAACAGTTCAATGTTTTTGGTGCTAAACCAGAAGACCTCAAAAAAACCAAGTTTAAGTCTGAAATGAAAAAACTCTTCAAAAGAGCAGGAGTTCCTGTTGTGCCAGGAGCTGTCATTGAAACAGAAGCAGATGTTGACAAAGCTGTGAAAGAAATCGGCCTTCCAATGATTGCCAAACCTGACAATGGAGTAGGTGCAGCAGCAACCTTTAAACTTGAAACGGAAGATGATGTCAATCACTTTAAGGCTGAATGGGACCACTCAACCATCTATTTCTTTGAAAAATTTGTCACCTCTAGTGAGATCTGTACCTTCGATGGTTTGGTAGATAGAGATGGAAATATTGTCTTTTCTACGACCTTTGACTACGCCCACACACCCCTCGATCTCATGATCTACAAGATGGATAATTCTTATTACGTTCTTAAAGAGATGGATCCAAAATTGCGTAAATATGGTGAGGCAATTGTCAAAGAATTTGGTATGAAAGAACGTTTCTTCCATATCGAGTTCTTCCGTGAGGGTGATGATTATATTGCCATTGAGTACAATAACCGTCCAGCGGGTGGTTTCACTATTGATGTCTATAACTATGCGCATTCTTTAGATTTGTACAAGGGCTATGCAGCTATCGTTGCAGGTGAAGCATTCCCAGAGTCTCCATTTGAAACCCAGTATTGCTTGGCAACATCTCGTCGCGCCAATGCCAACTATGTTTATTCAGAAGAAGACTTACTTGCTAAATACGGTCAGCAGTTTAAGGTCAAGAAGGTCATGCCAGCAGCCTTTGCTGAATTGCAAGGAGATTATCTCTATATGCTAACGACACCAAGTCGTGAGGAAATGGAGCAGATGATTCAGGACTTTGGGCAACGTCAATAATAGGATATGAAGAGGCTGGGACAAAAGTCCTAGTCTCTCAATTTTATTTGGATTGTCGAGCAAGACGCAGTGGTTGAGTGGGCTCTACTTCGCTGATTTCATCAGCTTTTACAGTCCTACTCAACTGTGCGGAGGTGGGACGACGAAATCGAATTCTAACGAATTACCGATTTCTGTCCCACTCTCTTTTTAAAAAGCCCTAAATAAAAGCGTTTTCTAAGTGAATCTTTAGAATATCTGTTGATAAAAAAAATAAAAATTGATAGAATAGGGATTGTCTAAAAAATAATAAGGAGAATCTATCAATGGATTTCACATGGGCAATTAAATATGCCACAGAATTTTTGGGAACAGCTATCTTAATCGTTTTGGGAAATGGTGCTGTTGCTAACGTTGAACTTAAAGGTACGAAAGGTCACCAAAGTGGCTGGCTCGTTATCGCAGTTGGTTATGGTATGGGGGTTATGATTCCTGCCTTGATGTTTGGTAACGTTTCTGGAAACCACATCAACCCAGCCTTCACCCTAGGTCTTGCAGTTAGCGGTCTATTCCCATGGGCTCAAGTTGCACCTTACATCATTATGCAAGTTTTGGGAGCAATCTTCGGACAAGCATTAGTTGTTGCAACACACCGTCCCTACTACTTGAAGACAGAAAACCCAAATAACATCTTGGGATCTTTCTCAACTATTTCAAGTTTGGACCACGGTACAAAAGAATCACGCTTTGCAGCAACAGTTAACGGTTTTATCAATGAGTTTGTTGGTTCATTCGTTCTTTTCTTTGCAGCTCTTGGATTGACAAAGAACTTCTTCGGAGCTGAAGTTCTTCAATACATGAAGCAAATGGCAACTCAAGCAGGTCAAACTGTTGACTTCTCTGATTTGGCCATTAAAGCTCAAACAGCACCACATACAACAGCAGGTGTTGCGGTAGGTCACATGGCACTTGGTTTCTTGGTAATGGCCTTGGTTACTTCACTTGGTGGACCTTCAGGACCAGGTTTGAACCCAGCTCGTGACTTTGGACCACGTCTTCTTCACGCCTTCCTTCCAAAATCAATCCTTGGTCAACACAAGGGTGATTCAAAATGGTGGTATGCTTGGGTACCAGTAGTTGCACCGATTGCAGCGGCTATTGCAGCAGTAGCGCTCTTCAAATTCCTTTACCTATAAGATTTAAAAACTGGGTTTTCCCAGTTTTTTTCTTTTTAGTACAGTTGTCTCTTTTAGAATTGAATATTGAAATAGTCAGATTTTTTTCTTTTTCTATCAAATGTGAAAATATCTCGAAAATATGGTAAAATAGAGTATTAAGAAATCGTTGAAAAAGGAAGATTATGCGTAAAGAAATTGCACCTGAATTATACAATTACAATAAATTCCCTGGTCCGGAATTTCATATGAATGATACTAAGGTTGAAGCTGAAGGTTTTTCTTTTATCTTGGTTGAAAATAGCAAGGATGCTTTTGATGCAACGGCTTTTACTCAACGTTTCTCCGAAGTTTTAAACAAGTATGATTATATAGTTGGTGACTGGAGTAATGAACAGTTACGCTTGCGTGGATTTTATAAAAATGAACGAGCTGAAGAATCTTTAGAAAAAATCAGTCGTTTACAGGATTATCTACTGGAATACTGTAGTTATGGTTGTGCCTATTTCGTTTTAGAAAATCAGGCGCCGAAACGAGCATCTTTCGACCAGAAGATTCGCAAAAAAGAGGAAGAAAAAGACTCTCGAAGAGGTAAGAAACCTTCCCAAAACAAGAAAAAAAATCATACAGACAAGAGAAATAGACGTCGTCGAAAAGAGCAAAAACCTCAAACAGAGGTTAAGGAAGACCGTCATTTTGTTATTCGTCAGAAATGACCAAAGAATAAGGAGAAGAGATGAAATCGTCGATTTATAGTTTAACTCGTCAAGGAATGCAAGAATGGGTCTTAGAGCAAGGAGAAAAGAAATTCCGAGCTGATCAGATTTGGGAGTGGCTCTACCGTAAACGTGTTCAGACATTTGAAGAAATGACTAACCTATCAAAGGATTTAATTGCTAAGCTTAATGACCAGTTTGTAGTTAATCCCTTGAAGCAACGCATCGTTCAAGAGTCAGCTGATGGAACAGTCAAGTACCTCTTTGAGTTGCCAGATGGTATGTTGATTGAGACTGTCCTGATGCGTCAGCACTACGGTTTATCAGTCTGTGTAACGACTCAGGTAGGATGTAATATCGGTTGTACCTTCTGTGCATCAGGTTTGATTAAGAAGCAACGTGACCTCAATAACGGGGAAATTGTGGCTCAAATTATGCTTGTTCAAAAATATTTTGACGAACGTGGTCAAGATGAGCGTGTCAGTCATATCGTTGTTATGGGTATTGGAGAACCATTTGATAACTACAATAACGTTTTAAACTTCATTCGTACCATCAATGATGACAAGGGAATGGCTATCGGTGCGCGTCATATCACAGTATCCACTTCAGGCTTGGCTCACAAGATTCGCGATTTTGCCAATGAAGGTGTTCAGGTCAACCTTGCTGTCTCACTTCATGCGCCAAACAATGAACTTCGTTCAAGCATCATGAAGATTAACCGTGCCTTCCCAATTGAAAAACTCTTTGCAGCTATCGAATACTACATCGAAACAACCAACCGTCGTGTTACTTTTGAGTATATCATGCTCAATGAAGTTAATGATGGAGTAGAACAGGCGCTTGAGTTGGCAGAGTTGCTCAAAAATATCAAGAAATTGTCATATGTCAACTTGATTCCTTACAACCCAGTTAGTGAGCACGACCAGTATAGTCGAAGCCCAAAAGAGCGTGTCATGGCCTTCTATGATACACTTAAGAAAAAAGGAATCAACTGTGTTGTTCGTCAAGAACACGGTACTGACATCGATGCAGCTTGTGGACAATTGCGTTCAAATACCATGAAGCGTGATCGCCAAAAAGCAGTAGCAGAAGTAAATCCATAAGATGAAACGAAAAAAAATACTTAGCTTGGGAGTCGTGCTATACAGTATCTGTATTATCTGTTTTTGTTTTACTCCTCAGCCAAAACTTCCGATAGGAGTGGAAACTCCAGGTATTCAAACTATTGGACGCCTGGTTTTTCTTTTGACGCCTTTTAACTCCCTTTGGAAACTGGGAGAAGTAACAAGTATCACACAGCTATTTTGGATCTTTTTGCAAAATGCTTTAAATGTCCTCTTGCTCTTCCCTCTGATTTTCCAACTACTCTATCTCACGCCCTATCTAAGAAAAACTAAAAAGGTTCTTCTTCTCAGTTTTTTACTGAGCTTGGGAATCGAGTGTACACAATTAGTTTTGGATTTTTTCTTTGATTTCAATCGGGTCTTTGAGATTGATGATTTATGGACCAATACTTTAGGTGGCTACTTGGCTTGGGTCCTCTATAAACTACTAAATAGAAACTAGATAAGGAATTAAAATGAGTATCTTAGAAGTTAAAAATTTGAGTCACGGTTTTGGTGACCGTGCGATTTTTGAAGACGTGTCCTTCCGTCTCCTCAAGGGTGAACACATCGGACTAGTTGGTGCTAACGGTGAAGGAAAGTCAACCTTCATGAGCATTGTAACTGGTAAAATGTTACCTGATGAAGGTAAGGTGGAATGGTCAAAATATGTGACAGCAGGCTACCTGGACCAGCACGCTGTGCTCAAAGAAGGTCAAACCGTGCGTGATGTCCTTCGTACTGCTTTTGACGAATTATTCAAAGCCGAAGCTCGTATCAATGACCTTTACATGGAAATGGCAGAAGAAGGTGCAGATATTGAAGCTCTGATGGAAGAAGTTGGAGAACTCCAAGATCGTTTAGAGAGCCGTGACTTTTATACCTTGGATGCTAAGATTGACGAAGTCGCGCGTGCTCTTGGTGTCATGGATTATGGTATGGATACGGACGTAACCGCCTTGTCAGGTGGACAACGTACCAAGGTCCTTTTAGCCAAACTCCTTCTTGAAAAGCCAGATATCTTGCTTTTGGACGAGCCAACCAACTATCTGGATGCTGAGCATATTGACTGGCTCAAGCGTTATCTGCAGAACTATGAGAATGCCTTTGTCCTTATTTCGCACGATATTCCATTCCTCAATGATGTGATCAATATCGTATATCACGTTGAAAATCAACAGTTGACACGCTACTCTGGCGATTACTACCAGTTCCAAGAAGTCTATGCTATGAAAAAATCGCAACTAGAAGCAGCCTATGAGCGTCAACAGAAAGAAATTGCTGATCTCAAGGATTTCGTAGCCCGTAATAAGGCGCGTGTTGCTACTCGAAACATGGCCATGTCTCGCCAGAAGAAATTGGATAAGATGGACATTATCGAGCTCCAAAGTGAGAAACCAAAGCCGTCCTTTGATTTTAAACCAGCTCGTACACCTGGACGCTTTATCTTCCAAGCCAAGGATTTACAGATTGGTTACGACCGTCCGCTTACCAAACCTTTGAATCTTACCTTTGAACGCAATCAAAAGGTGGCCATCATTGGTGCCAACGGTATTGGGAAAACAACCCTCTTGAAGAGTCTTTTGGGAATTATCCCACCAATCGCTGGTGAAGTTGAACGTGGGGATTATCTAGAACTCGGCTACTTTGAACAAGAAGTGGAAGGTGGCAATCGCCAGACGCCTCTAGAAGCGGTTTGGAATGCCTTTCCAGCCCTCAATCAAGCAGAAGTGCGTGCAGCCCTTGCCCGCTGTGGTTTGACAACGAAGCACATCGAAAGTCAGATTCAAGTTCTATCTGGTGGTGAACAAGCCAAGGTTCGTTTCTGTCTTTTGATGAACCGTGAGAACAATGTCCTTGTTCTTGACGAACCTACTAACCACTTGGATGTGGATGCCAAGGACGAACTCAAACGTGCTCTGAAAGAATATAAAGGGTCAATCCTTATGGTTTGCCACGAACCAGACTTCTATGAAGGCTGGATGGACCAAATTTGGGATTTCAATGAATTAACATAAAAACCAAGTCTATTTGACTTGGTTTTTTGACTAATTTAGTTGCTTAAGACTATCTTTTTCAAAGTAACTCTTGCCATTTTCAACAACCATCGTGATGGTGACGTCGGTATATTTGCCGTCAGATAAAGTGCTAACAGTGAATTTATAGATACCATCTGATAGAGTTCCGACTGGAAGTGATATTAATTTATCTTTTAAGTACTCTACACGATTATCATTTTTATGATTTTGACTATCGTCGATTTCACTAAAATTTAAGTGTTTGATAGAAACGATTAAAGATTTATTGTTGATATGTTTGTTAATATCGATATTGTAAAATCCTGCAATATCTGTGTCTCCATTTTCTCTGTTTTTTACAGCTTCTTTAATTAGATTACTATAAAATTTTCTTCTGTCAGCTGGTGTAATCTCGACAGAATAATTCTCTAATAATTTGAAACCAACTGCCTCATTTAGTTTAGTCGCTATATCATCTTTTAATTTTAGATCCTTTATTCTTTCTTCATAGACTTTTAAGACAAATTCGAATTGCTCTAGTGTAACTTTATCAAATAAATCTTTTTCCTTATCATTTTCAAGATAGGAACGAATTTCTTCTTTGTCCTTTTTATCTAATGCTGTCACATGTGTCCCATTTTGCACATCAGAAACATAAATAAAATCGATAAAACTTTCTCCATTCGATAAAGTTTCATTATAGAATAAAGTTGTAAGTGTTCCATTGTATGGTTCAATTAAATGTTTTTTCTCATATACTTCGACTTTTCCTTTTAGTCCAAAGTCTTTAAAATCCTGTACATATTGATCCGTAGAGCCCCATACTGAAACTTTGCTATTAGTGATTAACAAGAGGTTGCATAAGAAAACGACTATAGCTCCAAAAACAAGACTTGATTTGTTTGAAGACTTGTCGTCTTGTTCGAGCTTCGTTTTTTGAAAATTCCCGATAAAGAAAATAGCAGAGTAGAGAAGACTAATACAAAATAATGTTGGAAAATTATCAATATAATTGATCGGCCACCAACGTAGGTAAACTACATTTGATAATTGTAAGCAGACTCCGATAGTCGCTAAAATTACTTGTATACTACTAGTCTTTCGAACTAAGGGATTATCTTTAAAGGTTGATTTTAATTTCAGAGGATCCCTAAAGGCAAAAAAATTACCTAAAAGAATCAAGCCTAATGCTAAAAAGAATACAGGCCATAGAATGAAAAATGCATAACCTGCTGAATAGAAGAGGGCAAAATAAACGAGATTATAGATTAAATATCCTAATAAGACCAAGCAAAGTCGTATCAAGCTTATTTTATATGGTTTCATAGAGAGCCTCCATCAATTATTAACTCTATTATATCATAGATTCATACGTAAGAGAACGCTTCCATAATCGATGCAAGTTAAAGAAAAAGATAGGCACATGACCTATCTTTTATTAATAGTTGAGATATTGTTCAATCTCAGACTTTTGAATTTCTTTTCCATAGTGACAAATCGGGCAAGAAACGAAATAAGTTTTTCCGTAAGGAAAGAGTGGAATCCAGTAAAGAGTAAACTTACGTCCGTATTCCGTAATTTCCCAAGTACCAACATTGTTACAATGGCCACACTCGATAGCAGTTTGTGTATTTCCCAACACTTTTTGATAACCTTTTGACCCCCAAAATAGAATCATTTTATAATCTCCTTAAAATTAATGATGTTATTTTTTACTAAAATCGTAGTCTTTAACAATTTCGATACTGTCGATAGTGATAGCAGTAGTTGGTTTATCTTTTTCATCTTTTTCAGCCTTAGCAATCTTATCTACAACGTCCATACCTTCTATGACTTGTCCAAAGACAGGGTGCTTGCCATCAAGACTAGGATTTCCACCTTCTTTGTAGGCTTCGATAATTTTCTTAGGATAGCTACTTGTAGGAAGTTTAGCAGAATAGTCTGTTGTACTTTGATTGATGAAAAATTGGCTACCATTGGTATTTGGCTGTCCAGTATTTGCCATTGAAAGGGAACCACGGATATTGTATAGATAAGGAGAGATTTCATTTTTAAAACCAGTTCCAGTATCCTTGGTATTATCCTTGCCATGCCAGATAGATTCACCACCGGTACCATTTCCTTTTGGATCTCCGCCTTGAATCATAAATCCATCTATTACACGATGGAAGGTAACACCATTGTAATATCCTTCTTTAGCGTGAGTAAGGAAGTTTTCAACGGCAAGTGGAGCTAACTTTGGAAAAAGCTTGATGCGGATATCGCCTAGGCTTGTGTGGAGGATAGCTTCGGCCTCGTTTTCAGAAACTTCCTTAGAAAGTTGAGGGAAGTTAGCATTTTCATTTGTCAAGGCATCTTTTAAGTCAGCAGCTTCTTTGTTTGCAGCTTTTGAACGTTCTTCCTCTGCAATTTTTGTATCAACGTAATCATCCCCACGAAGTGTACGTTGGAGACTAGTACATCCAGCAAGGACAAAAGTGGAAACTAAGAGAAGTGTAGCTATTTTTTTCATAGTAATCCTTTCAAGAATCATTTATACTATTGTACCTTAATTGACAAAGGATTTCAAATATTAGTAGTTTACAGAACTGGATTAGATAATAGTTGGGATTTCATCATCATCTTGAAAATCTTCAACATTAATCAATGAACTTAATGCCAGGTCTCGAAAAGAATTATGATTCCTCTTTCTGTCTGAGTTCAAAGAGGTCTTCTACTTTCAAATTAAAAACTTGAGCAATTTTAAGAGCCATTTCCAGTGAAGGATTGTAACGGTTATTTTCCAAGTGCAGAATTGTCTCGCGTCGCATGCCGATGAGGTCGGCTAACTCCTGCTGGGTCATGCCTGTGGACTCACGAACAGATTTGAGATTAGTAATAATATTGCTTTCTTTGACCATACTTATCCTCTCCGTTCCAAGATAAGATAGACAACCGCAAAGATGCAAATCAAGGCAGCTATGCTAAAAAATATCTGTCCCATGTAAAGAGTGAGAGATCCCATATAGCCAATGATAACTGCTAGGATCATCAGTGCGCCTAGTATAAAAACAAACATCAAGCTAGCTGCCTTGGCTAAATTAGCATAAAAGCGTTCGTCCGGAGTTTCCTTGACATTTTTCAAACAGAAAAAAGCAAATAAAATCACTTCAATAACGAGGCCAATTCCCAAAATCCATTCTTTAATACCAGAACTTTCGCTTGGGGTCGCAACCCAAATTCCTAATGTATAAAAAATACTTGCTGCAAACAAAAGTATCGTGTAAAGCTTAGCAGACAAGTCAAAATTAATCTTTCCCTTACCTTTCTGACTTTTATGAGACCATAGTTTCATATGTAGCCAGCTCCAAATAGCTACAATTTGACATTGCACTGAAATACCAGTAATAACTAACTTGGGTCCCCAACTAAGATTAGAACCAAATAAAACAATAAAATCAATAAAGAGAGCTACGGCAATCATTGCAATGAGGCCACGCATTTTTTGACTTTTTTTCATGATAGACTCCTTTTTTGTGTTATAAATATATAACATTTAAATGTTATGTTATAAATATATCACACTTAAATTTAGAAAGCAAGAATTTTATGTGTCAATGTGGTAATTATTTGAAAAAATTTTTTAATTAAAGACCTCTCTAGTCAAACAACTAAAGAATTATTTGAAGCAATGCATCGGATTTGGTTTGGATAGTTTTGTTAATAAAATTTGATGATAAAGAATTTTTGGAAATCTAGATACTGTATGAATCTCTACTTTTTTTCTTAGTCTGTTATAAATTCTGTCAGAATAAGCTTTGTAGGTGTAGAAGTTAATTTTCTCTTTCTAACTTCTCCCAATTAGTCTACATATTTCTAAAAAATAAAAAATTTTAAGTTCTGTCAAGTTTTTTTCTTGACACCTGTTAGAAATCTGCTATAATAGAACATGTGCTAAATAGCTTAGCTATTTCACCGAACTAAAAAATAAAAGAAAAGAGATATTAAAAATGGCAGTAAAAATCCGTTTGACTCGTATGGGTTCTAAGAAAAAACCTTTCTACCGTATTAACGTAGCAGATTCACGTTCACCACGTGATGGACGTTTCATCGAAACTGTTGGAACATACAACCCACTTGTTGCTGAAAACCAAGTAACTTTGAAAGAAGACCGCGTTCTTGCATGGTTGGCTGATGGAGCTCAACCTTCAGATACAGTACGTAACATCCTTTCAAAAGAAGGCGTATTGAAAAAATTCCACGATTCTAAATTCTCTAAATAAGTTTAAAGTAGGTTGACAGATGGATACGATTGAAAATCTCATTATTGCAATTGTGAAACCTTTGATTTCACAACCAGATGCCTTAACTATCAAAATTCAAGACACTCCAGAGTTTATGGAATACCATTTGAATCTTGACCAGAGTGATGTAGGTCGTGTGATTGGACGTAAAGGTCGCACTATCTCAGCGATAAGAACGATTGTCTACTCTGTCCCAACTGAAGACAAAAAAGTAAGAATCGTTATTGATGAAAAATAAAAAGAGCGGGACTTAGGTCTCGCTTTTTTTGCAAGGAGAATGGCATGAAAGATGTAACTATTAGACAATTAGAGGCCTATTTGTTAGAACATTACAAGAAATCACGAACAGAGGAAGGTCTTTTTATAAAATTAGTTGAAGAGGTCGGAGAAGTAGCTGAAGTTTTGAATGGACGTTCTGGGCGAAAAACAGGGGTTCAAGACTCAAATATTGAATTAGCAATCGAACTAGCTGATATTATTCACTATACAATTGCGATTGCAGCTATAAATAATATTGATTTAACGAAGACAATTTTTGAGAAAGACAAGAAAGCATCTATTAAATACAATCATGAACGAAATCTAGAACAGTATCTTGATGAGACTAACGAAAGCAGTCATCATTAAGTACCAGTTTTCAATCTGATACATTATTACTTGAAAGCATCTAGATTCAAAGGGAGTTATAATCAATGAACGAAAAAACAAAAGCCTATTTGGCAGCCTTAGCTTTTTCAACTATTATTGGGTTTTCTTTTCTATTTACCAAGGTTGCCTTAGGATTTGCTAGTCCTTTAACCAACTTAGCCCATCGTTATACTGTAGCGGCACTGGTCCTATTCATTCTTCAACAAACAAAGGTGATACAGGTAAAGCTCACAAAAGAGGATATTTTATCAATCCTACCAATGAGTTTCTTTTACCCCCTCCTCTTTTTTATGTTTCAATCTTTTGCCCTCCAGTATATCTCATCCTCTGAAGCTGGAATTTTGCAAGCTCTTGTACCCATTATTACGTTGATTTTAGCGTCCCTATTTTTAAAAGAAAAGACGACTTTGATTCAAAAGTTTTTCCTTTTTCTATCAGTGGCAGGTGTTGTCTATATCTTTCTAAATAAGGGAGCGAATTTTGGAGTAGAAACAGGTATCTTAGGTTTTATCTTGATGCTTGGATCAGTTTTCTCGAATGCTATTAACAATATCCTCAGTAAATATAAAGGTGGACAATACCGCGCCATTGACTTAACAGTTGTAGTTATTTTGGTTGGTTTTTTGGTCTTTAATAGTCTTAATCTTGTAACACATTTCCTAAGTGGTAATCTGATGGCTTATTTTGAACCACTGGGACATCTTAGCTATCTTTTTTCTATTTTATACTTAGGGATTTTAGCCTCTATTGTAACAGCAAGTTTATCTATTTATGCGATAGTTAGACTTGGTGCGTCAACAGTTAGTGTTTTCGGAAATCTAGGGACAGTACTTACGATTATAGCAGGATCAGTTTTTTTACATGAGCCAATTTATACTTATCACTTAATCGGAGCTAGTCTCATAATTGGAGGGATATTAGGGATGAATCTAATCAGAAGTAAATAGGTGGCTTCAATGCCACTCTGCTTCAGCTTGTGAAAATCCTTGTAACATGATAAAATAAAGGGAGAATTAGATACAGGAGATCAGATGAACTACTTTAACGTTGGAAAGATTGTTAATACGCAAGGTTTGCAAGGTGAAATGCGGGTCTTATCGGTGACAGATTTTTCTGAAGAACGCTTTAAAAAAGGTGCAGAGTTAGCCTTATTTGATGAAAACGATCAGTTTGTTCGAACAGTGGTTATAGCTAGTCACCGAAAGCAAAAAAACTTTGATATCATCAAGTTCAAGGATATGTACCATATCAATGATATTGAAAAATACAAGGGTTACAGTCTGAAGGTTGCAGAGGAAAAACTCAATGACCTCGATGATGGTGAGTTTTACTACCATGAGATTATTGGATTAGAGGTATATGAAAACGATCAGCTAATCGGCACCATTAAGGAAATCCTTCAACCAGGAGCTAATGATGTTTGGGTGGTTAAGAGAAAAGGTAAACGAGACCTTCTCTTACCTTATATTCCGCCAGTTATTCTCAATGTTGATATTCCTAATAACCGTGTCGATGTAGAACTCTTAGAAGGGTTGGACGATGAAGATTGATATTTTAACCCTCTTTCCTGAAATGTTTTCACCGCTAGAGCATTCGATTGTTGGGAAAGCTCGTGAAAAGGGACTTTTAGATATCCAATACCATAATTTTAGAGATTACGCAGAAAAAGCCCGTCATGTGGATGACGAACCCTATGGTGGTGGCCAAGGTATGCTACTTCGAGCACAACCGATCTTTGATGCCTTTGATGCCATTGAAAAAAAGAAGCCGCGCGTGATTCTTTTAGATCCGGCTGGAAAACAGTTTAACCAAGCCTATGCTGAAGATTTGGCTCAAGAAGAGGAACTCATCTTTATCTGTGGGCACTATGAGGGCTATGATGAGCGTATTAAGACTTTAGTTACAGATGAAATATCTCTTGGAGATTATGTTCTGACTGGAGGAGAGCTGGCAGCAATGACCATGATTGATGCTACAGTTCGCTTGATACCAGAGGTGATTGGTAAAGAATCTAGTCACCAAGATGATAGCTTTTCTTCAGGTTTACTAGAGTATCCTCAGTATACACGTCCATATGATTATCGTGGTATGGTGGTTCCAGAGGTGCTTATGAGTGGTCACCATGAGAAGATTCGACAATGGCGACTCTATGAAAGTCTTAAGAAAACCTACCAACGTAGACCTGACTTGCTGGAACATTATGAATTGACAGCAGAAGAAGAAAAAATGTTGGCTGAAATTAAAGAAAAAAACGATTAAAAGGAGAAACCTATGCAAGTAATTAAACGTGATGGACAAGTCGCAGACTTTAACCCAGATAAGATCTATCAGGCTATTTTAAAAGCCGCGCAGACAGTCTATGTCTTGACAGATGATTTGCGCCAAAATCTAGCCCAAGTCACTAAGAAAGTTGTGTTGGATCTTGAAGAAGCCAAAGTGGAACGTGCAACTATCAGTATGATCCAGTCAATGGTTGAGCATCGTTTGTTAGGTGCAGGCTACATCACTATTGCTGAACACTATATCTCTTACCGTTTGCAACGTGACTTGGAGAGAAGTGGTTATGGTGACCACATTGCAGTTCACTTACATTTTGAACAAATTCGCTAAGATAAAAAGAGTGAGATGATAGAAGCATCTCACTCTTTCTTAAATCTGTTTTTTTGAGCAGTTTGAACGGTTGAAGGGACAAAACTAACTCTCCGAATATCCGATATTCGGATAATCCGAGTAATATTTTTAGCAAAATTTTTAACAATTAGTTGTTGGCGATCCGTATCGTACTTGATAATATCACCAGTAAAGCTAGTCTCAGAAAAAATAATATGAACAGCTGTTTTTTTCTGAATGGCTTGTTGAATAGTTGTTGCTAATGAAGTATTTTGGATTGGAGTAGGCTCATCTTGTCCATAAAGGAAGCTTTGGACTTTTTCTAGCGCTTGTTTGAATAAAAGTTTCATAAGAGCCTCCTTTCTAATCTATCATTATTATATAAAAATTATAGAAAATCTACAAGATTTTACGAATAATCAGTAGAATACAAAAAAAGGAGAAAACAATGGCAGAATTTACTTTTGAAATCGAAGAGCATTTACTAACTCTATCAGAAAATGAAAAAGGATGGACCAAAGAAATCAATCGTGTCAGCTTTAATGGAGCCCCAGCAAAGTTTGATATTCGTAGTTGGAGCCCGGACCATACCAAGATGGGAAAAGGAATAACATTATCAAATGAAGAGTTTCAAGTGATGGTAGATGCCTTTAAGAACCAATAGATCTGCATGAAATATGTTGAAAAGGATAGTGAACAGTATTCACTATCCTTTTTATTAACCTGCAAAGTAAGGTTGATTTTTGAGACGATGAAGTAGTGGTCGGCTGATGAAGCTAATTGCAACAATTTTAGCTAGATCAGGAATGATAAAAGGAATGACTCCTACAGCCAATGCTTTATCAAAAGGCATCCCAGCTAGGAAGTGGAGGCTGAGAATACCACCTACAAAGACAAGAGAATCTCCCAAGAGATTTGCAAAGAAAATACGTAAGAAACCACTATTCGTGTGAATTAGATAGGACGTAAGTCCAGCATAGACAAGATCAAACCAAAGGTAACCAGCACTTGGTCCTACTAAAACGTGAAAACCAGCTCCACCGCTAGCGAAAACAGGAAGACCAATGGCACCCAGTAATAGATAAAGTCCTACTGAGAGGACAGCTTCTCTAGGTCTAAAAACAGTAGCAATTAATCCAATAGCAAAGTTTTGCAGAGTGAAGGGTACTGGACCGATTGGAATGCTGATTTTGGCTAATACTGCAATAAGGGCAGCTCCTATAGCAGGGATGGCATAGATATGTGCTTTTTTCAAAATAGTTAACCTCTTTTTGTTTTTATAGTAACTATTATATAATTCCATTACATAAAGTCAACCATCTATTTATAAATAGTTAACTGATTTTGTAACAGCCGATTAATAATAAAAAAGAGACTAAATGGTCTCTTTTAAAATTAACGCATAGTTACAAATTCTTCTGAACCTGTTGGATGGATAGCGACAGTAGCATCAAAGTCAGCTTTTGTAGCTCCCATCTTGATAGCAACTGCAAAACCTTGGATCATTTCGTCAACTCCGTAGCCGATTCCATGAAGGCCAACTACCTTTTCGTCTGCACCAGCTGTAACGAGCTTGAAGCGAGCTTCTTGACGATGACTAGTAACGGCAGAATACATAGATGCAAATTTTGAAGTATAGACTTTGACGTTTTCTTGACCGTACTCTTTGATTGCTTCTTCCTCAGTCAGACCGACTGTTCCGATTGCTGGGTGTGAAAAGACTACAGTTGGAATAGTAGTGTAGTCCATTTTGGCATTGGTTTTACCGTTGAAAAGTCTCTCGGATAGGGTACGACCAGCCTTGATTGCTACAGGCGTTAGTTCCTTTTCACCTGTAACATCCCCAAGAGCGTAGATTCCGTCAACGACTGTGTTCTGGTATTCATCAACCTGGATAAAGCCACGTTCATTGAGGGTAACACCAGCTTTTTCGAGTTGAAGTCCTTCAACGTTTGGACGGCGACCAGTTGCCCAGATAACTTGACTGGCAGTATGAGTGCTGCCATCTTCGAAATGAATAGTAATACCTTGAACTGTTTTTTCAAGTTTAGCAGGAACCTTGTGAGTGTGGAGGTTTAGTCCAGTATTGGCCATTTCTTGAACTAGACTCTCAACAATATAGCTATCAAATCCACGGAGCGGACGCTCGCGACGGACGAATAAATCTGTCTGCACACCAAGGGTATGGAGCACGCCAGCCAATTCAACAGCAATGTAACCTGCACCAAGAATGGCTACAGAATCTGGCAACTCTTCCCAAGCAAAGACATCATCTGAGCTACCCCCTAACTCAGCACCAGGAATAGCTGGAATATGTGGCTGAGCTCCAGTTGCAATGACAATGTGCTTGGCAAGGATCAATTCACCATTAACACTGACTGTATGAGCATCTACGAACTCTGCACGTCCTTCAATCAAATCAACTCCGTTACGTTTGAAGCTTCCATCATAAGAAGAACGAGCACGATCAATATAGGCTTCACGATTTTTACGAAGGGTAGAAAAATCAAAATTGACACCAGTATTTGTAAAACCATAGTCAGGTCCATACTGGTGGATACTTTCTGCAATTTGAGCTCCGTACCACATAATTTTCTTAGGAACACAACCTAAATTAACACAAGTTCCACCTAATTTATTTTCTTCGATTACTGCAGCCTTAGCACCGTGCTCACCAGCACGATTCATAGTAGCAATACCTCCGCTACCTCCTCCGATAGCAATGATGTCGTATTCTCTCATAGGATCTCCTTTGGTAATTTTCTAAGACATATTCTATCTTTTTTTAATACTGAATGCAAAAATCTGCTACGCTTAAAATTTTTAAGAAAATGCTTGCAAAAATAAAAAAGAAGTTGTATTATATAACTAACACAACAATAAAAGATTCGGCAATAATTTTTGGATGGTCGGAAATAAATTGTCCATTTTTAGGACTTGTGCTATAATCTTAATATATGTTTTAAAAAGAGGTATTAAAATGAAGAAGAAGTCAAAAGCTAAAAAATGGCCTTTATATACTGCTATCGGTGTTGCGACAGCCCTGGTGTTAGGGGCAGGAACTATCTTGCTTTTCAGACAACCGAGTGAAACAGTAGCTAGCGATGAACCGAGTCACATCGTGATTGCAAAAGAAGGAACGGTTGCTTCCTCGGTTCTCTTATCTGGTAGTGTAACTGCTCAAAATGAGCAATATGTTTATTTTGATGGAAGTAAGGGCGAACTAGATGAGGTCTTGGTTTCGGTTGGAGATCAGGTTAGTGAAGGGCAAGCTTTAGTAAAGTATAGTAGTTCTGAAGCGCAAGCTGCTTATGATGCTGCTACTCGTGCTATTGCTAAGGCTGACCGTCATGTCAATGAACTGTACCAAGCGCGTAATAATGCAGAGGCAACGCCAGCTATTCCTCAAGCAGGACTCGAAGGTAGTGTAGATGGAGCCCAAGCTCAAACGTCTGGTTCATCTGTATCTTCTATTGATTCACAAATTAGTGATGCACGTGACACTCGTGCAGATGCAGTAGCTCAACAAGAAAAAGCATTAGCTCAGTTGAATGCGACGACGGTATTAAGTACAGTTGAGGGTACTGTTGTTGAGGTAAACCGTAATGTTTCTAAAAATCCGACGGGAAATAGTCAAGTTTTGGTCCATATCGTAAGTAACGATAATTTGCAGGTTAAGGGAGAACTATCAGAGTATAATCTCGCTAACCTTTCAGTTGGTCAAGAAGTTACATTTACTACAAAGGTTTATCCTGATAAGACATGGACTGGAAAGATTTCATATATCTCAAACTATCCAAAAAACAACAGTGAATCAAATTCAAGTCAAAGTGGTTCTAATTCAGGATCTAAATACCCTTTCACTATTGATGTTACAAGTGAAGTTGGAGATTTGAAACAAGGTTTTACTGTTAGCATTGAAGTTAAGAATAGTAGCAAGGCCTTGATTGTTCCGATTACTAGTGTGGTCATGGAAGAAGATAAAAACTATGTTTGGATTCTTGATGAAAACAAGAAGGCTAAAAAAGTTGAAGTTGGGTTGGGTAATGCGGACGCAGAAAACCAAGAAATCACATCTGGTTTGACAGATGGAACAAAAGTCATCAGTAATCCGACAGCTTCCTTAGAAGAAGGAAAAGAGGTGAAGACTGATGAAGCAACTAATTAGCCTCAAAAATATCTGCCGTAGCTATCGAAATGGTGATCAAGAGCTTCAAGTTCTTAAAAATATTAACTTAGAAGTTCATGAGGGGGAATTCGTAGCGATTATGGGACCGTCAGGTTCTGGTAAGTCTACCCTCATGAATACCATTGGTATGTTGGATACCCCTACAAGCGGTGAGTACTACTTAGAAGGCAAAGAAGTGGCTGGTTTGGGTGAAAAACAGTTAGCCAAAGTAAGAAATCAAGAGATTGGTTTTGTCTTCCAACAGTTCTTTCTCTTATCTAAGATGAATGCATTGCAAAATGTGGAGTTGCCCTTGATTTATGCTGGAGTTCCTGCTTCAAAACGGCGTAAGTTAGCTGAGGAATATCTAGAAAAAGTAGAATTAACCGACAGAAGTCATCACTTACCATCAGAACTATCTGGTGGTCAAAAGCAAAGAGTGGCCATAGCGCGTGCACTCGTTAACAATCCTTCTATCATCTTGGCAGATGAGCCTACCGGAGCTCTTGATACCAAAACAGGAAACCAGATCATGCAACTCTTGGTTGAATTAAACAAAGAAGGAAAAACCATTATCATGGTTACGCATGAGCCTGAAATTGCTGCCTATGCTAAGCGACAAATTGTCATCCGTGATGGTATCATTTCGTCAGATAGTGCCCAAGAAGAAAAGGAGGAAAACTAAGATGCAAAATCTGAAATTTGCCTTTTCATCCATTATGGCTCACAAGATGCGTTCTTTCTTAACCATGATTGGGATTATTATCGGTGTATCATCAGTCGTTGTAATCATGGCCCTAGGAGATTCCATGTCTCGTCAGGTCAATAAAAACATGACAAAGTCCCAGAAAAACATCCATGTCTTTTTCTCACCCACAAAGAGTAAGGATGGTTCCTTCACTCAGAAGCAATCAGCACTTACCTTATCAGGTGCAGAAGAAGAAGTCGTGGTTGAACCACCAAAACCGCAAGAAGCTTGGGTTAGAGAAGCTGCTAAGCTCAAGGGTGTGGATAGTTATTATGTGACAAATACAACTAATGTTACCTTGACTTATAAGGATAAGACAGTTGAACGTGCAAACTTGACTGGTGGAAATATTACTTATATGGATGCGGTTGAGAATAAAATTGTTGCAGGACGTAGCTTAAGACCGCAAGATTTTAAAGATTTTGCTAGTGTGATTATTTTGGATGAAGAGCTTGCTAATAGTCTCTTTGGTTCAGCTCAAGAAGCCCTTAATCAAATCGTTGAAGTGAATGAACTCAGTTACCGTGTCATTGGTGTTTATAGTAGTACTGAGGCTAAGGCTGCTAAAACTTTTGGAATTGGTGGTATGCCAATTACGACCAATATTTCCCTTGCAGCTAACTTTCATACTGATGAAATTACTGATATTGTCTTCCGTGTCAATGATACTAGCTTAACACCGACCTTGGGTCCTGAACTGGCTAGTAAGCTGACTGAAATTGCAGGACTGCAACAAGGAGAATACCAAGTAGCTGATGCATCCGAGGCCTTCCAAGAAGTTCAGCAAATCTTTGGTTTTATGACGACTGTTATTAGCGCCATTGCGGGAATTTCTCTCTTTGTCGGCGGTACTGGTGTTATGAACATTATGCTTGTTTCTGTGACAGAGCGTACCCGTGAGATTGGTTTACGGAAAGCACTAGGAGCAACTCGGGGTAATATCCTAGTTCAGTTCTTGATTGAATCCATGATTTTAACCTTGTTAGGTGGACTTATTGGTCTAGTTAGTGCAGTGGGGATGACAGCAGTTGCTGGAGTTCTCTTGCAAAACATGGTTCAAGAATTAGAAGTTGGCGTTTCTATTCCAATCTCTCTATTCAGCTTAGCTGTTTCAGCCGGAATCGGAATAATCTTTGGTGTCTTACCAGCCAATAAAGCTTCTAAGCTCGATCCAATTGAAGCACTTCGCTATGAATAAGACAATCAACAGGAAAAACGAGATGGGCGCTTGTCTATCTTGTTTTTTGTATGGATTTCCCTATCGAAAATCACTAAAAATGTGATATAATGAAGTGTTAGAAAAACAGGTTTCATTAGCCTGGAAAGGAAATATTATGTCTGAAAAGAATTTTTATATTACAACACCGATTTACTATCCATCTGGTAAACTTCATATCGGTTCTGCCTATACAACCATCGCCTGTGATGTCCTAGCTCGCTACAAACGCCTGATGGGCTACGATGTCTTTTATCTGACAGGTCTTGATGAACATGGTCAAAAGATCCAACAGAAAGCTGAAGAAGCTGGGATCACACCTCAAGCCTATGTTGACGGTATGGCAGTTGGAGTTAAAGAACTCTGGCAATTATTGGATATCTCATACGATAAATTTATCCGTACCACAGATGACTACCATGAAAAAGTAGTGGCTCAAGTCTTTGAACGCTTGATTGCTCAAGATGACATCTACCTTGGTGAATACTCTGGTTGGTATTCAGTTTCAGATGAGGAATTCTTTACAGAAAGTCAACTTGCGGAAGTTTTCCGTGATGAGACTGGCAATGTAACAGGTGGTATCGCTCCATCAGGACACGAAGTGGAGTGGGTATCTGAAGAGTCTTATTTCCTTCGCCTAAGTAAATACCAAGACCGTTTGGTCGAATTTTTCAAATCTCATCCTGACTTCATCACTCCAGATGGCCGTCTCAATGAAATGTTGAAAAACTTTATTGAGCCTGGTTTGGAAGACTTGGCGGTATCTCGTACAACCTTTACCTGGGGTGTACCAGTCCCATCAAATCCTAAACACGTAGTCTACGTTTGGATTGATGCCCTTCTTAACTATGCGACAGCTCTTGGTTATGGTCAAGAGGATCATGCTAACTACGATAAATTCTGGAATGGGACAGTCTTTCACATGGTCGGAAAAGATATCCTTCGTTTCCACTCAATCTACTGGCCAATCCTTCTCATGATGTTGGATATGAAATTGCCTGATCGCTTGATTGCCCATGGTTGGTTTGTCATGAAAGACGGCAAGATGTCTAAGTCTAAAGGGAATGTCGTTTACCCTGAAATGTTAGTAGAGCGTTATGGTCTCGATCCACTTCGTTACTACCTCATGCGTAGCCTTCCAGTTGGTTCAGACGGAACCTTCACTCCAGAGGATTATGTAGGTCGTATCAACTATGAATTGGCAAATGACCTCGGAAACCTCCTCAACCGTACGGTTTCTATGATTAACAAGTACTTTGATGGTCAAATCCCTGCCTATGTAGAAGGTGTGACAGACTTTGACAATGCTCTTGCTCAAGTAGCAGAACAATCAATCGCTGACTACCACACCTACATGGAAGCAGTTGACTATCCACGTGCGCTTGAGGCAGTCTGGACTCTTATCTCACGTACCAACAAGTATATCGATGAGACAGCTCCATGGGTCTTGGCTAAGGATGAAGCTCATCGTGACCAATTGGCAAGTGTGATGAGCCACTTGGCGGCTAGCCTTCGTGTCGTTGCTCACTTGATTGAGCCATTTATGATGGAAACCAGTCGTGCAGTCTTGACTCAACTTGGTCTAGTAGAAGTTTCTAGCCTTGAGAATTTGAGCTTGGCTGCTTTCCCTGCAGGTGTAACAGTAGTTGCTAAAGGAACACCAATCTTCCCACGTCTCGACATGGAAGAAGAGATTGCCTATATCAAAGAACAAATGGAAAGCAACAAACCAGCCGTCGAAAAAGAATGGAATCCAGATGAAGTTGAACTCAAACTCAACAAGGATGAAATCAAGTTTGAAGACTTTGATAAGGTCGAGATTCGTGTCGCAGAAGTCAAAGAAGTGTCTAAAGTGGAAGGTTCTGATAAGTTGCTCCAATTCCGCCTTGATGCTGGTGACGGTGAAGACCGTCAAATCCTTTCTGGTATTGCAAAATACTATCCAAACGAACAAGAATTGGTCGGCAAGAAAGTCCAAATCGTTGCCAACCTTAAACCACGTAAAATGATGAAAAAATATGTCAGCCAAGGTATGATCCTCTCAGCTGAACATGATGGCAAATTAACCCTTCTCACAGTTGATCCAGCTGTACCAAACGGAAGTGTGATTGGCTAAGATTAAAAGAACCAGTTTGAGCTGGTTCTTTTCTATTGTAAGGTATCAGTTGATAAAAGTGTCATTCTGCTTTATAATGAAGAAAAACGGAGGAAGTTGCCATGAAATACATTCCATTTGGTCAAGAGAAAAGAGAATTATCAGAAATTGTCCTAGGCATGATGCGAATCAGTGATAAGTCGGTCAAAGAAGTTGAGGAGCTGGTTGAAACAGCCCTATCTGTAGGAATCAATGCTTTTGACTTGGCAGATATCTATGGTCGTGGACGTTGCGAAGAATTACTGGGTCAAGTGTTAAACAATCATCCTGACCTGAGAGAAAAGATGTGGATTCAGTCCAAGTGTGGCATTCGCATTGAAGAATTTACCTATTTTGATTTTTCAAGAGATTATATTTTAGAGTCAGTTGATGGGATTCTACAACGATTGCAGGTTGATTATTTAGATAGTTTGCTTCTCCATCGACCAGATGCTTTGATGGAAGCTGACCAAGTGGCAGAAGCTTTTGAAATTCTTCATAAATCAGGTAAAGTTCGTGACTTTGGTGTATCCAACCAAAATCCAATGATGATGGAATTGCTGAAGAAAGAAGTTAAGCAACCTCTAACTATTAATCAGCTACAGCTAAGCGCAGCTTTCACACCAGGATTTGAATCAGGTTTCCATGTCAATATGGAAGGTGACAAGTCAGCTTTGCGTGATGGTAGCGTCTTTGAATACTGCAAACTGAATGACATGGTCATTCAGGCTTGGTCAGTCTTGCAGTTTGGCTATTTTAAGGGTAATTTTGTTGGAAAAGAGCAATTTCATGATCTAAATGAAGTTCTAAATCGATTAGCCTTAAAATACGGTGTAAGCCCATCGGCTATTGCTATCGCTTGGGTGTTACGCTATCCAGCTAAGATGCAGGCAGTAGTAGGAACAACTAACCCTAAACATTTGATAGAAGCAAGCCAAGCAAGTAATGTTAACCTAACTCGAAAAGAATGGTATGAGATTTACCTCGCAGCAGGGAATGATTTGCCGTAAGTGGAATTTGCAATTCAGAAATCACAGTCAAAAAGCCGTTGGAAAGCGGTTTTTTGTTATAATTAAATTAAGGTATTTAGAAAATAAGGGAGAAAAACATGACATTCGAAGAAATTCTGCCTGGACTTAAGGCAAAAAAGAAATATGTACGAACTGGCTGGGGTGGAGCTGAGAACTATGTCCAGCTCTTTGATACCATTGAACAAAATGGTATCGCCCTTGAAGTGACACCTTATTTCCTCATCAACGTGTCTGGTGAAGGGGAAGGTTTTTCCATGTGGAGTCCGACTCCTTGTGATGTCCTAGCGACGGATTGGGTGGAAGTCCATGACTAAACGTGTACTCATTACGGGTGTTAGCTCAGGGATTGGCCTAGCACAGGCTCGACTCTTTTTAGAAAAAGGTTATCAGGTTTTCGGAGTGGATCAGGGTGAAAATCCTGATTTACAAGGCGACTTTCACTTTTTACAACGTGATTTAACACTTGACTTAGAACCAATTTTTGACTGGTGCCCTCAGGTGGATATTTTATGTAATACGGCTGGTGTTTTGGATGATTACAAACCTTTACTGGAACAATCTGCCCAGGAAATTCAAGAGATTTTTGAAATCAACTATGTGACTCCAGTGGAGTTAACCCGCCATTATTTAACGCAAATGCTAGGGAATAAAAAAGGAATCATCATCAATATGTGTTCCATTGCTTCAAATCTAGCTGGTGGTGGTGGTCACGCCTATACCTCGTCTAAACATGCCTTGGCGGGATTTACCAAGCAGTTGGCCCTGGATTATGCAGAAGCTGGTATTCAAGTTTTTGGCATTGCACCGGGGGCTGTCAAAACAGGTATGACCGCAGCTGACTTTGAGACAGGTGGTCTGGCTGACTGGGTAGCCAGTGAAACACCCATCAAACGCTGGATTGAGCCAGAAGAAGTGGCTGAAGTCAGTCTCTTTTTAGCAAGCGGAAAGGCAAGCGCCATGCAAGGACAAATCTTGACTATTGATGGTGGTTGGTCTTTGAAGTAATATAGTTGATACTTAATGAATATGTGGAGGTGAACTATGAAAAGAGATGAGTTTGGATTTGTCTTGCCCAATCTCTACTATCAGTTTTTAACGGACTGGAAAGAGATTGACCCCTATGAAATTGGAGATACAGGTATCTGTTTGTATGCCAAGGAGGATCTAGAGGAGCGAAATAAGACTTATCAGATTGAGGAAGTAGAGCCAGATTACTTTATGATTGGACAGGAAGGAGATTTGGCTTACTTTATCAAGAAAAATTCTGATGATTGCATTTATGAAAATGACCTGGGTGCTTTAGGCTCCTTAGAAATGAAAAAAGTTGCTACAAATGTCTATGACTTTATTGACAAGGTACTAAAAGAAGAATCGTAGAAAACTGAAGGGAGTAATCATGTTTAGGATGCTAGATGCAGATTCACCGATTTCAAAAAATGACCTTTTTCAATTTGAGGAGATTCTTGGAAAGAAATTACCGGAGGCTATGATGGACTTTTATCTCAAGCACAACGGTGGTCAGCCCCAAGTAAGGAGTGTCCACGATGACCGTCACCTCTTTCCTTTTAATTCCTTTGATTCACTGGAGGAGATGAGGAAGTCTCTTACCTGGTTTGACGATGAGGTGGTGCCTGCGGGATTTAAGGCTACAGACCTTCTTCATTTCGCCTATGATCCTGGTTCTGGCAACTATGCTCTTTCTCTAAGGGCAGAGGATTATGGCAAGGTTTATTTCTATGTCTTAGAAGAAACAGCTGAGATCTACGGTCAATGGGCTTCTTTTGAGGAATTTTTGAACTCTTTTGTTGAAGAGTGAGATTAAAAAGGAGACGGGATGCGAAAACACCAAGAACTTTCTCTCGAGCAGATAATCGAGCAGGTGCAAGCGGATCAATTATCTTCAGATGATTTTTGCCTCTATGGCAAGGAGAATAGAGAACTGACACTGGATAGCCTCTATTGGGTATCCGATTATCCGGATGTCGTGGAAGACTCTGATGTCTACCCGACGGATGTAGCGGAGCAAGATCTCCAGCTAGTCTACTATGGAGACCAGTTGATTGATGTCCTTGTAGTCGCACTTGAAGAAAAACCAAATGCAAGTCCCCAAGACTTGGTCGAGGCTTTAAATTATTATCAGCAGCATGATAACTTTATGAAATTTGAAGATTAGCTAGGCCGATTAGAGAAATGATATCCAATGACTGATAGTGATGAGGAGAAAAATGATAGTCGATATCAATGAATTAGTGAAGGAGCACGGTTTTTGTGTGGTGCCTACAAAGGAGAAACCATTTAGTCTGGATGAGGTCCGTTTCAACCTTTTGGCTTATTTAGAGGATTATTCTAAAATGGGATTTTCTTTTGTCAAAGCAGGCGAAGAACTAGTCGAACTAAGGAAAAATCAGGAGAGCTATAGGCTTTTTGGTCAGTGTTTTTTAGGTGCCTTTGTAATTGGAGAAGAGAAGCAGATCTTCTTGCTTTGCAATCGAGAAGGAAGGGAAGTTTTTCAAGAAGATAGAGTTTTTGTCAATTCTTCCTTGCAAGCTTTTGTTTCCTCTTATTCGATCTTTCTATCAAGCATCTTTCTTTTGAAAGCAAAGTTTTATGAGATTGAGCAAGATGAAGTCGAAGGAATTGCAGCAAACTTGAAGGATCAAGTACTTGCCTTGGAAAAGCCTCTTGAACAACAATTGCCCTTCTGGGAGCACATGGTGTATTTGATAGAAGACGATGGAATCGTTCTAAGAGACGATCTCTTTCATCTGGCGAATAGAGGTCAGTAAGTCTTGGCAGATAATTCGTCACCAAGCGGATTTTGATCCAAGCCCTTATAATGATTTAGCCTTTAAATGGGGAGATCCAAATGGTCCTCACTTTGGGAAGGACTGGCTAGATGGTAGGACAGAACCTAAGATTTTTTCTAGGGAAGAAGTTGAGGACCTGGACTGGGAAGTCTGTGTCGGAAGTATAGTTTATAACAGAATATTGGAAGAAGAACTGGACAAGCAAATGAAATAAAGGAGTTTGAGATGAACTATGTAGATGAGTTAACTTCAGGACGTACGCCCTTGGTAAAAAAAGCTGCGAAAAAAATTTTAAAGGGTAAACTAAAAGGATATGGACCATTTTTGCATCAGGCCTTGGAAGGGGAGATGGAAAAACCTAGATCGTGGGAATCACAAATGTACTTGCTCTACGCCATGGCCGCAACGGATTGTACAGAAGAGGTCCCCTATCTCAAGTCATTACTGCTGAGAGACATCCCAACCCCTGTAACCTACCGCTCTTTAGCAGTAGCGATTGCTTATCTAGAAAATTTAGAAACAGAGAACTTGTCTTTTGTCTATGAGTCTTTGGAATCGAATAACTCATCTCAAGCTGCAGGTGCTTGTGCAGCGATATATCAGAGAAAGATAGTGCTGAAAGATGACGATTTTAACAGAATTATGTATCATGTGACTCAATCTAAATACCTTGAGCATATTGGTCAAGTCATAAATCCATTTTTATTTATCTTAGCAGCATCTTATCTATATCCAGAACAGAATCGCCAGAAAATTGTTGACTTTTCTCGTCAGTTCGATATATCTATCGTCAAGGACTTAATCAATGACGTTACAAAAGGAAAGGACGGCAGGAGGGTCAGTCTATTCTAAAATCTCCTTAAAGAGCGAAACAATAACTCTTAAAAACAAGACTTTTATTCATTTTTAAAAAAGGAGTTCATATTGTGAAATGGTTTGAAAAAGCAGTGGGGAAGGAAAAGATTATTCATTTGTTTGATGGTGATTTGGACTTGAATAATGTATTTCTTGACACTGTATTATGTTACGATTACAAATTAGATCTTGTCTTTTATTTATTTGATTTGCCAACTAATTTCCCTGAAAAGTGGCAGAAAAGTGCATTCAATGCCATAAAAATTAATTTAGAGTTTTTTAATTTAGATGAAATCCATTTTTATTCTAAGGGGATTCATAAGGTGAATGGTCAACTGGAACTGCTTTTTTTAGAGAATAAGATTGAATTCAATTTTATAAACCAAAATGATGTGATGTTATCAGGATCTTCTGACCTTATTAGAATTGCTGAGATTGGGCCAGTGAAGATTGATACTTAAAGTTGAATTTCTAGCTTATTTGCGGAGATTCTGGATGATCAAACAATCCTCCATTGCTAGGAGGGACACCACGACTATGGGAAAATAGTGAAGGAAGAGCACAAACATTAGACCTTGACCTAAGGCTAAACCTTTCTACAAGAAAAAAACTACGAGACCACGAATATGAAGTTACAGTATTTTGAATTAGATAAGCCCTATGTAGAAAATCAACAGAGGATTGAGGAGCTGATGGACTCAGCTGCGCTAACCTACGAGGAAGCTAGAGTTGAAGACTATCGACAGAATTGGAAAGACCTGCGAAGAGCATTCGTATATGAATCCAAATGTATGACCTCTATGGTAGAGCGCCTCTTTAAACCAGTTGTGACCAAGGATTGTTGGAAAATCATCGTAGAATGTGTAGATACGATTAGCAATCCAGCTATCATGAACCTACTTGGTGTCTGTACTGTTCAGGTCTTATTTGATTTTTCTAGCTATGAAAGTTTGAGTCCATTGGAACAGAAAAAGTTGCTCTTAGAGGCCTTGTTAAAAGGAGTAAAGCACGTGTTTCAGGAACTCTCTATTCCATGCTCCTTGATAGAGGATGTAGTCAATGAAATAGAGAAAAACGATTACGAAAATAGCTGGGAGTGGAAAAGGAAGAAGATCCAATCCACGACCTATTCCATTCAAGTGGAGCATCAGCTGGATAAGGTGGATTTGTTTTGGAAGATAGAGCACAAGGATAAGAGCATCCGTCAGTTGATTCAATCCTGCCCTGCTCATGAGATAGACTATGGGGGCAAACTTGGTAGACTGGAAGCGAAAGGTAACTTCCTATATCTGTTGGATAAAGAGAATGAGGTTGTGAGCAAAATTTCTGTTTCAGAATGGTGGAGCAAGAACAATGAGTGACTTAAAAAAGAAATTATCCTTGTTAAAAGTGAAAAGACGAATCAAGGGTTTGAAGGGAATAAAGGATATCCATTTTCTGACCGATAAACCTAAAGAAATTGCTTGGTATGCTGGGGAGTTGAATCCTATAGACTCTCCACATCCTTGCCTTTATGAGTTTCCTGTTGCCCACACTACTCAAGATTTAAGTAGGTTAATTCAAAGTCTAGTTGGCAATAGTAGTCAGTTTATCCTAGTTTTTTGGGAATTTTCACCGATTTATGTCTTGTTTCAAATGGAGTCTTTGGATGACTTTTTGCCCTCTTATTTTAGTGAATTTTCTACCAGAGACTTGACACTTTTCTTTCAAGACCAGGAAAAAGTACTGGATCTCCATTTAGCGGAGGATAAAGTAGAAGTGAGAGTCTTGGAGAATAAGGCTAAGAACCCGTAGGTTCTATAAATTGAAAATGAATATAGAATTAGTCGATGAAAGAGGCAAAGAGGAAAGAACGCCATTCTTGGAGAGATAGATGGTAAAGGTGGTTCTAATGTGTGAAAAATAATATTATTATGGCAATAGTGAGTTTATGACAGGCCTAGGAGTTATTTATACAGAGTTTACTGGTCAGCGTGCAAGTCGACAAATTAACGTTTTGAATGGGCACTCTTATGCTTCCTCTTGCCTACAGGATTATGTTCCAGAAGTAGGGTTTCTACTCTATGATGGTCGAAAAGATGAGTTGGATCTATCAGACTCCATCAAGATTAGTCAAGAAGAATTTGAACGAATATGGGCTCAGGCTGTCGCTAGCGGTCAGAATGATACATAATCGTCAGTTGAAAATAGCCAAATATAAACCAAAAAATGTGAGAGGAGCCCAATAATGATGCTCAATTTGTTAAAGGAATTCGTAGAAGTCTATCATAGAAACAAGGGCTTAGGAGAGCTTGTATTTACTAGTGACTGTCTCCATGTCGAAAAGCCAGATTTGTCTGGTCAATTGAAAGAGTTCTACCAACATTTGAGCTTTGAGGAAGAAGCTTATTTTAGAGGAGCTCCCTATGATCTTGCTCTAATTCCTCTCCCTCTATGTGAAGCTGCATCAGAAGGATGGCAGGATCCTAGCTGGAAAGAGAGTTATGTGATTTTTGCCCACATGATGGGCGATGAGCCAATCTTTTGTGATCTAACTAGCGAGCTTAGTCCTGTATTTGGCAAGATTCCTGGGAATTCCAAGCTCTATTGCTTAAGCCCCTCTTTATCTACTTTCTTGTCTACCTATAGTCAGATGAAAAAGCTAGAAATCACCAAGTTTGAGAATGACATCTACATTGATGAGGACTTGTCGGATTATAAAGAAGGTTTTCTAACAGGAATCATGACTATTATCGAAAAGCAACTTCCTGAAGCCTATCGAAAAGACTTTATTGAATTTATGCTTGGCTAAAGCCAAAGATGAAGAGATGAGAAGCAAATGAAAATGAAGAATTTTTTAAAATGTTGTGAGGATCTGGTCATACAAGAAAGTGGGGCTTCAGCTCTTGAACTAGAAAAACTCAAAGCCAGACAGTTTCCTCAAGCTCACCTGGATTTGCTCTCCATGACCAATGGCTTGGAGTTTTATGGTGGCTATTATCGCTTGTTTGGGACGGATTCTGCTCAAGCCATCACGCTGGACTCTTGGAATTCGGATAGGCTATGGAAAGATGTCTGGAGGGATTATGTATCAGACTACTATTTTTTTGGTATGTCTGCTATTGGAGATCAATTCGCTTATAGAATGAAGGATGGGAACATTCAAAGTCATCAAGTTTATTATTTAGATGGGATTACTATGGATGTCATCGAGATCTACGACAGTTTTGAAGCATTTTTCGAGAGGGAATTTGTTCTGAAAGCCCAAGGTGGGATGGAATCTATTTTTGTTTCTGCTAGGGAACGATTTGGAAATCTAGACCTCTCCAGAAGCTGTATTTATTCCCCTTCCTTAATGATAGTGAATGATCCAAGTGTTGAAAATCTCATGCTTTTACCGACAAAGGATGTCATGACCATCAATGGGGATTTGTTTGTTCAATTGTCTGATTCAGAGGAGTCGATTACGAAACTAGAGCAATATCTAGACGCTTCGGGTAGAGCTAGAGTCAAGGTCATTTTTGATCGAGATTGAGCAAGCAGGATATAGTTTATTTAGAAAAAATACTCTGAAGATTCGTGATTTTAACCTTTTGGCGACAAGCGATGATTTAGTCTTCTAGTCAGGGTGTCATTGTAAAATGATTTAGGTTGAAAATAGAAAACGAAGCATTTAATTCATGAAAAGAGGTGAATAATGACCAGTTTAGATAAATATTTAGAGATCATTAAAAAAGGATTTTCCGAAAGAGAGAATCTAATGGCAATGGAGCCTCTGCATTCTATTGAAGAGATTGCACCATTATTGGATGAAACATTGACTTATAAAGAATTCATCGATATCAATCGCTTATTAAGACAAAAGTACATTGTCGAAAACCCAGAGGATATGCTAAAAGATGTAGATTTTAACCAGCTTTCTTTACCTAGCAATACGAGGGTGATTTACTTGATGGGAAGTAAATCTGATGTGCTAGACTTTTCAAAATATGAACAAGTAGAAAAGATTTTAATAGTTGGGGCTAGAAAAGTAAGAAAGATCATCTTACCCCAGAATGATTGTGTGAAAGCTCTAGGGATATCTTCCATGACAAATTTGGAAACGATAGAGAACATTTCTTTTCATAAAGGCATGCGTTATCTGCACTTTGATTATGGTGTAAAGTTGCCGGACTTTGATTTTATAAGGGATTTAAATCAGTTGCTCTATCTTTCATTTACAGCAAATAAAAATTTACCAGAATTGGATTTTATCCAGCCCTCTAGTGAACTTCGTTTTTTAGATTTTGTTGACACGTCTATTTTTAACTACGCATCAACAGTTAGCTACCTGAAGAGTCTGAAACATCTCCGATTTTTAACAACGGGAAGAACAAATCAAAAGCAAAGGGAACTTCTTAGAAGAGAGTTGCCACATGTTTGCATGCGTGAGGAGTAAAAAATGCCTTTAATACAGCTTTTTATGACCGATGTCTTCATAATAAACGAACCTTTAGTCCCGTTGTTTAAGTAGGAGGAATTATGAGCCATACGAATCTAGCAAAAGAAACCTTACTCCAGTTTATGCAGGCTATGTATACTTGGGAAAGAAAAGCCACTAGGAGCCTAAGAAACAAAGCTTATAAAGAGATGTTGAAGGATGAATTAGCTACGATTTTTGATCAGTTTTGTACATCTAAAAAAACACTCAGAGCAAGGGAAGAGGCCTTATCAGTCCGCTTTCCATTTGAATACAAATTTGAGACGCATCCTATCGTTGATGAAGAGCATGACGGGAATCAAGCTTATTTCTATATCAAGGAGAATCGTTCTGGTATAGAAACTCTCTATCGTTTTCAAATGGTGTTTCAAAAGGGGAAATGGTGGATTGATAAGAAAGAATGGCTCGATGATGGGAAGTGGATCAATTCTTCCTTGTGAAATACTGGATAGTATAGGAATGCAGGAAGAGATGTACTTCAAAAAACAGTGGTAGTTAAGTGTAAGAAATGAAATTTTAGAGGTCAATATGAATAAAACACTTTCAAATCAAAAAAGAAAATTAACTGCTATAAAAAATAAAATACTGAAGGCAAGAGATTTTCACTTAGAGGCAGAAAACCTATCTAATACTGAAGCCATTTTAACAGCTCTAAAATCTGATAAGAAAAGCGTTAAAGTTAACTATGAAGAAAATGGTGAGATGAGATCATATCTGTATGATCATATAGATATGATTGATTCTATAAGTCCGTATCCTCTAGTCTCTAATTTTATAGAAAGTAAAACATCTGAAAACTACCAGTTATTATTAAATGGCTGTTTTTGTTCTGTAATGGCAGATATGGCTTCTGCTAAATACTTGGCTAAAGGGGGCTCAAACTTTGATACAGATATTTGTTTAAATATCTTATTTGCCCTTGCCTATTTAGATGATACTTATGTAGAGTTTTTAATTGATAAATTAGCCTATTTTAAAGAAGCCCAAGTTGAAAAAGGGAAAAAAATTATTTTCTTTTCAGCCAAGAGTTTATTGCCTTTAGTCGTTTTTCTTTATGGAAATGGGGAGGGTGATCGGCTTGCTAACCTACTGGAGAATGCTTGTGATGCCAAATATCAACCCTTTGACACGAATCCTTATCAGAATGTGAATGATGCCTATAAACAGGTTATGGAAACTATTTTTTCAGAGGATGTTGATGTTTTTAGAGAAACAATTATATCCATGTGTGATTATCATTTAGCGAATACCAGAGATAGTCATTTAGTAGATTTCAATACCTTACTCTGGCAATATTTCCCAATTGAAATCTTGGTTTTATTAAAAGAACGTCAGAAAAAAGGTCTCTCAATAGATGGAATTAGTCATCCCTTGCTTGATGACTTTTGCCCTATTTCATGGATAACTTTCAGCTATCCGAGCAAAATAAGATGATTCTAGGAACGATTTTAGACTAGTTGTTTATAAAATATGGAAAATATACATACCCAATTTATCGCTATGACAATTGAATCAAGTCGGGATTACTGGTTTAAGATAAACGAATATCAGGTTATTCAAGTACAAATTTTTCTAACTTAAGATAAAACTAATTTTCTTACTTTGAAAATTTGCAAGAAGGGATTTTTCTTTTGATCAATTCAATGATGATTTTAGAAAGGAGACTATATGCCACTCATAGAAGAATTAACATCAAAGCGTTCACCTTTAGTTAAGAAAGCAGCTAAGAAAATTTTAAAGGACAGACTAAAAGGATATGGGCCATACCTACATAGTGCATTAGAGACGGAGATAGAGAAAAACAGAGCTTGGGAAACGCAAATGTACTTGCTCTACGCCATGGCCGCAACCGATTGCGCAGAAGAAATTCCCTATCTGAAGTCATTGATTCTAAGAGACATTCCAACACCTGTAACCTACCGCTCTCTAGCATTAGCCATTGTCTATCTAGAGAATTCAAAAATAGAGAATTTATCATTTGTTTATGAGTCCTTGGAATCGAATAGCTTCTCGAAAGCTGCAGGTGCTTGCGCTGCTATTTATATGAAAAAGTTAGTACTTAAAGATGATGATTTTAATAGAATTATGTCTTATGTAACTCAGCCTAAATACCTTGAGCATATTGGCAAAGTCACAAATCCATTTTTATTTATCTTAGCAGCATCTTATTTGTTTTCTGAGAGCAGTCGAGAGAAAATTTTGATCTTTTCGGAACAATTTGACGTTCAATTAGTGAGAGATATTATTTCAGATGTTAAAAAAGGAAAAGATGGAAAGCGTATTAACTTTTTTTAAGGGTACTTTATTATGAATAAATTTGATATTGATTTGGATTCTGTCGTTCTAACATCTACATATATTTTGGTTGATAAACAACCCATTTTACATGTGATATATGAAGATGATGGTAGTGGAATTTCTTGGCAATTTCATTGTGGAAATGGTGATTATTCTATGGATAAACTTCGTTTAGTATCCTTTCGGGATATTCTTGCTTTAGATGCAACAATTGAAAAACTTTATGACTTACCGGTAAATCATGAAGCAACAAGAAAATCAGTACAGGACAAATGGCAATATTCCGCTTTATAACTCTTTTAAACATTTGTCAGGAAAAGTAAAATAGCATGCACTGACGGTTATTATGTTCGTATTTGAAGTTAAAACTTAATGACTAGAACAGGCTTAGTAATGCAGTTACTTTATTGTGAATATAGCGCTCCTCTCGATGGTGCGCGTTTCCTGGTGCGTGCCTAAAATCTTTATAAGCTAATAAGAGAGAGCTAGAAACGCGTTGTACTGAAGGTAATATAATCTGTGGTATGACAAGATTCTATGTCAACACCCCTACGACAATCTAGGCAGACACACAAGCAGAATCAAAACGGGTTTTCAGCCCATTAGACCTTTTACAGGCCCAAGGCGGTGGTCGGCGTAATGAACTGACCGAAGAACCAGTCAATAATTATCAATCGAATCACACCGACCAGTTTTAATATGTTGTGGTAATCCTAGGAGCTACAAGAAAATCCCTCACAAGAACCGGTTATAGAAAGCCAAGACCAAACTGAAAAAATACCGGCAAAACTGATAGCCTTTCATCCAACGAAACGAGCGTAAGCCAACTAATTCAAGGCTATCGCTATCTGTATAAGCAAAATCAGTTAGTTGCTGAAGTACCATTGCAAATTAATGGTGTGGAAGTTAATCTAGCACTAACCCAAGCCAACTGGGAAGATGCGATTAACTGGCTGTATCAGGAAGATGATTTCACCCCGACGGCACGTTATGAAAAAGGCCAGTTACATTACACTGTTGCCGACCAGGTAGGGACGATTACCGAACTTTTAACCGAAGACGGGTATATCGACTACAGGCAGAAATTGAACCTATGGGGCGAAGCAGAGATTGACGGTCACCGCCATTATGCTGCAAATGATTCAAATCCTCTAAAATGTAACCATCGTTTTGTAGGGCAATATTATGATGAGGAAAGCGAGTTGCATTACAACCGCTTCCGTTATTATTCACCGGAGACCGGACAATATCTCAGCCATGACCCGATAGGGTTGTTGGGGGGACTTAATCCGTATGGGTATGTGGGAATACCGACGGCGTTTGTAGATCCGTTGGGGTTGGCGGGGTGTCCACATAATAATGATAGAAATTCAAATGCTGAAAGTGCTGCTAATGGTGCAAAATTACGTGAACATCTGAGACAACAGGAGAAGTATGGTCAAGGAGGAATGAAAGAATTGCCAGATGGAAGAATTAGATATTATGGTGAATTGAGAGAGGCGAGAACTCCAGGTCAAATGGCAGGTATGCGCCCAGTGCGAGAATGGAATCCAGAAACTGGACAAAAACGAACATGGATGGAAACAATTGACCATAATGGTAATGTTCGTCAGGTAAGACCTCAAGAAAGTATTACTAATGGACAAAAAATACATTATCGATTTGATAAAGACGGAAACTATATTGGTACCAAAGAAGGTATAACCAGAAGAGATGTAAAACCTAAATAGGAGTTTATATGATAAATGTAACTGAAGAAATAATGAAATTAGTTGAATTAGTATTAAATAATAAAGAATCTAGAGAAAAAGTTTCTCAAAGGGCCTCTAGTTTAATTGAAAATATAGAGGCCAATGATCTTAAAGTTGAACCTGATGTTTTTTCTTTCTTGCAATATATTGAAGGCTATGATACACCTGATTTTGATAGAGAGTATTTATTTAGTCTTGATGATTTTAAAATTGAATTTAATAAGATTAAAAGTAAGTTTTAATCTTCAAGTGAAGATAGTATATGGATGAAGGTTATGATTAATGATGCAGTTATAAAATATAAGAGATGAAGACAACTTATTTTATTTATCGAGATAGTAATGCTACAGAAAGACAAAGTGATGGGGTTGAGTTCTGTAAAATACCTGAGTTCTATGATGATCAGATCTATTTTTATTGCGATGAATATATGCTCTTTTGGACGTCCATTGATGATGTGGGGGAGATAGACAAGGCTCGGGATTTTAAATTAAAGGGTCAAATAGTGCCAGCAACCCTAGAGGAAATCAGTAAGGAAGGTTTGATCAGTTCCATTCATTCTGTTAAGCAATATGCGATTGAGAACGGGAAAGTTGTAGGGATAACCTATATCCATTTAGATTCCTAGGAAAATGCAATGAGGAACTCTCCACATCCTGTTAGAAATAGAGGTAATGAAATGAAAGAGGCCAAAGAACTCTTCCTAAAAAATGGCTTTTCACGACTAAGGCGAACCAATAACTATTATAAAATCAATCATGATTTTTACACGGTCATCTATTTTCAACGAAAATCAGATGGTAGTGCCTATTTTGTGAATGTTGGCCTTCACCCCCTCTTTCTGGACGCGGGACTGTTAGAAGAAGTGGATTGTGCTTTACGGACGCGATTAGGTTCTATCGATCTTAGAAATGGCGTGGATCAAGCTGAATTGGAAAAGGCTGTCCAAGAGGCCATTGATTTTACTGCTCAGTATGCGTCGTATCCTACCGTATTTTCGAGCATAGATCCCGAGAAGGATCTTGAGAAGGATTGGTTGCTAAAACAATTCTCTATCACCAAAGTGAACTTATGCAGATTGTATGTTGAGTATTATGATTCAATCGATTCTAAGAAGTTGGCTTTAGATTTTGCAAACTATGGCTTATCCATTACACCTAAGATTGCCTCTGTACCTAAAAACTTCTTTAAAACCTATATTCGTTTGGGAGAAATAATCAAAACTACTTATTAGGTCGGAATGAAAGTGCTGATTTACTGATCAACATCCTGACGAAAGGAACCGGTAGGAGAAAAGAAATGAATTTTAATGAACTCATCGAAGAGGTTGAAAATAATGTTGACTTAGCATCCTATATCAATCTTGTACCAAAAGGAAATAAGAAATGAAAAACTATTTACTTGATGAAAGGCTATTTCAGTATCCTGAATCGTTTAAAAAATTGATTGAACTCAATTTAGTTGATTTTGATTGTTGGTATCTGTTGGATTCAGAATGGGCCCTATCTTTGTATGAGGGATTGCAGGAAAGATACCCAAGCAGAAAGTTGATTCCATTTGCTAAAAGAGGAGATTGTGATGATACAGCTTGTTTTGAAATAGGAAAGGACAATAAGGTCCAACTCATTCATGATTTTGCTGCCGAAGGATGGGAGCAACGGAAAGAGTTTAACGATTTTTGGGAATGGGTAGAATATGCGGTAAAATGCATGATAGAGTACAACAAAGAGGATGGGATTGAATAATCACAAGCTCTTTTCTAGGGACGAAGGAACTCGTCCCTAATGATCTACAAGGTAAGGAGAACAAAATGGAAATGATCACCCAATTATTAAATGAGATTGAAAAAAGTCTCCGACAGCTAAATCATCCTTGTGTAGACCATCTAAATCCGGGAATAACTTCTTTAAAAATTCAAGAATTGTTTGAGGAAATCCCATTACAGCCAAACCAGGACTTGCATGCTCTTTATACATGGAGAAACGGATCAAAAGATAGTGAGGGAATCACACTCGGTGAGCTGGCATTTTTTCCTGGCTTCTATTTGATGTCTCTGGAAGAAAGTATCCAGACCTACATGGAACTAAGAGCAAGAGATGTTTGGAACAAATTTTGGTTCCCAATTTTTGCCAGTGGAGGGGGAGATTTTTATGCCATGAACTTGGCTCCAGAATCTCAGGGTCAAATACATGGTGTTTACGTGTATGAAGAGGAACCTCAGGTCGAATACCGGTCATTGAAATCCATGCTCACAACCTTTAAAGTATGTTATGAACAAGGTGTTATTTTCAGGAATGAACAAGGCTACTTGGATATGGATTATAGGGAGCATGCTGAGGTAGCGCATGAGATAAATCCAGATGTGAAGATGTGGCTGGAATTCTTAAAGGAGACGGAAGAGGAATGACCAAGGAGAGAAAAATGGCAGTAGTGACTGTATTAAAAAAGATCATTAGACTCTATGAGGAAACAACGTTTATTCCCCAATCAGTGAGTTTTTCAGATGAAAAATTGAGGATCCAGTCCTCAGATTTGACAGGAGAATTACTTGATTATTATCAACACATAGAGTTCGATAAGGATTTGTTTTTTGCCAATCAAAATTTTAATATTGTTTTGTTGCCATTAGACTCTCCTGCAAGGACAGTCGAATCTTGGGCCTTACAAGATGTCCTTCAATTTAGTGAAGGGCAATACCAGATATTCGCTACTACAGATACAGACGATATTCTTTTTTGCGATATGAAAGATGAAAAATCCCCTGTTTACGCGGGCAGTCCTGGAAATCCTAATTTCTATAAACTCAGTGAAAGTTTGACGGAGTTTTTTGAGTTCTATTTCGCTTTTTCAAATTTCTGGGGTCAAAGAGAAGATGTCCCTCTGGAGGGATATATTGCAGGGACAGGTGATTTGATAGAGCGCTACCTTTCCCCAAGTGTCCAAACAACAGCGAAAGAATATCTATTTCGGTAAGATTGACCTGAGAAAAGCTTTTCTCAGTAACAAAAAGTGAATTGGATAGGAGAAAAGAAATGAATGTGAAAGAACTAATCGAAGAGGTTGAAAATAATCTTGAGTTAGTATCTTATTTAAACCTAGTTCCCAAAAAGAATAAGAAAACCCAAGCTAGCTATCTCGAATCGCTAAATCATCTGGCCTATTTACTTTATCTGGATGGTCAAGAAGAAATGGCTAAGAAATTATTAGATAAGATCATACAAGTTCCATTTGAAGGGAATTATAACACTTGGACCTTTGTTGCTAGCTCTCTGGTTTTATTGGCCTATCTGGAAAGAGAGACAGAAAATCAGGTATTCGTCTATAAGAAACTCCTTTTATCCCCATTAGAACAAGGGGAGGAATCCACTCAAAAAATAAGAAGGAGAGTTCATCAGAGATTTTTGAATGGTGAGAGCTTGGAGCAAAAGATTGCAAAAATCAAGCAAGCTTCAAGTTCTGAATCAGAAATGGAACGCCGTCTGTTATACTTGACAGATTTATTGAAAATTCACCTCTTTATTACTGAGTCAACTTGTGAAGAGACAGATATTCTGGCAAAAATTGAAGAGAATATGGAGATACTGAAGAAGTATATCAAAGAGCATGAAATCTATAGCCTCTTTCCTTTTAAGGGATAAGGTGAGCTGACAATCTTTGATTTTTAGAAAGAGTGGAATATGGAAATCAAAAATCACTTTGGTGTATACGGGGTCTGTCTTCAAGACGGGAAATTGCTTTGCATTGAAAAAACGAGAGGACCTTATCAGCATCGTTTTGATTTACCGGGTGGTAGCCAGGAAGTAGGGGAAGGGCTGACAGAAACCCTCAAGAGAGAGGTTCTGGAGGAGACAGGCTATACGCTTAGCCGTTATTCAAATCCTAGGATGTATGACGTGATGGTTCAAGAAGAGGGCAAAGATTTTGCAGTACACCATATCATGGCCTTTTATGATATCGTACTCGATTTAGAGAGCTCTCAACAATCCCTTCCTCAGGAGGTTCTTGATGGAAGCAATGATTCAGCAAATGCAGTTTGGTTGAATGTGGAAGAAATTACTGAAGACAATGCTTCTCCTTTAGTATTGAAGGTGAAGGCGGAGTTACGAGGATTTCCAGAATTAGAACTAACAAGTTATAGGAATTGGAAAGTGAAATAGAGGGATAATGGAACTATTTAAAACATGGAAGAAATATATGGTTCTCTATGGTCTTAAATCTCAAATCGGTACTGTTTATCGAAACAGTGATAGGACAACGAGCTTTTTTGATATTGGAAATTTTCTATACCTAGCAGGGGAGTTGGATTCCAGATTTTGGGAAGATTTTGTTAGGCAATATGGTTTAGATTATAAGATTATTATTTCAGAAGACACTAAGTGGCAAGATTTTCTGCATCGGCAAGGTGGGTTAATTTCTTTTACTCGCTATTCTTTTAAGGATAAGGCAAATTTTCAAGTTGAACTTCTAAATGATCTAGTTACTCAGTTAGAGGAAGGTTACAATATTGTGCCTATTGATAATCGTATTTATAACTGCCTTTCTGAGGAAGAATGGTCACAAGATTTACAGGGGGATTTTGAGTCCTACCAGGATTTTGCTTTAAAAGGTGGATTTGGCTTTGTGATTCTTAAAAATAATGAAGTGATTGCTGGGATTTCCTCAGGGTTAGTTTACCAAGGAGCAGTTGAAGTGGAAGTTGCAACTAGACCAAACGAACAAGGAAATGGATTTGCTAAAAAGCTTGGTGCTGCAATGATTTTAGAGAGTTTAAATAGAGATATGTTTCCACTTTGGGATGCTCATAACGAGGCTTCCAAAAAAGTAGCAGAATTTTTAGGATATGAGTTAGTTGAACCTTATGAAGCTTTTGAACTAGAGGAAAGTGTCGTATAATGATATCTGATATTGTATCTTTTAAGACGAGGTGAATGAACATGCAAAATCAACTAGCTCTTAGTGGCGAAAAAATTGTTGAAAAAGTTTATCCCCATTTATTGCACCACGTCGGCTTGATTCGTGGGGAATACTTGTTGAGAGAACTAAACCAAAACATACTATTACCAAATTGTCAACAATGTGTGAAAGATTATCTAGACACTATTTGTCATTTGTACTCAGATGAAGAAGTCTGGTATCGCTTTTCAGAGTTAACAAATGCAGAAGCAAATATCCTAGACGGGACTAAAGAGTATTTTGACGAACGCCACCCCTTATTTGGATACAGAGGTATCAGGCGTTTGTTGGCGTGTCCAGATGAATTTCAGGCTGAGACAAATGTTGTTACAGAAGTTTTTCAAACCAATCCCAATCTGTCTGTTATTTTTCCTTTTGTCAATGATGCCGAACAATTAAAACAAGCTATTACAGTATTGCGTCAGTATGGTTTTACCGGGAAAGTCGGCACGATGATTGAATTACCGTCAGCTTATTTTGGCTTGGACAGAATAATAGAAACGGGTATTTCAAAGATTGTAGTGGGAATGAATGATTTGACTTCTTTTGTTTTTGCGACTGTGAGAAATAGTCAATGGCATGATATAGAAAGTCCAATAATGTTAGATATGCTGAGAAATATGCAGGATAAAGCAAGGACGAAAAAGATAGATTTCGCCGTAGCAGGATATCTGAATGCTTCTTTCATACAAAAAATGAATCAAATGGATATCAAGTGTATTCTCCATTATAGTTCTATTCCAGAGATTTTTAATTTAGAGATTGACCATCCATATCATCTCAAACGTGTAAAAGAAGAAAGTAAAAAAAGACAAAGGAGCAACCCATGACACCTCAAGAAATGTGGAATGCCTACAAGCAAATCAACCCCTCTATTGGAGATGAAATAGACGCCTGGGCCTTTGGAGTGGCCCCAGATCTTTTAGCGGATCTGGTCTTTACAGGCGAAAAAACAGCAACAGCCTCAGCTTACGACCTCTACGAATTAGAGGACGAACCCCTTCCCCAAGAAGGGACCTTCGATGTCATTTTAGACAGTCAAAATCAGGCTGTCTGCATTGTCGAAATTACAAAGGTTTCTGTTCAGCCCTTCCATCAAGTGTCAGCCGACCATGCCTACAAGGAAGGTGAAGGCGATAAATCCTTAGCCTACTGGCGTCAGGTTCATGAGGAGTTTTTCACGGAGTGGCTGGAGGAAGCAGGTCTGACGTTTACACCTGACAGCAAGGTGGTTTTAGAAGAATTTCGCAAGGTCTACCCTCTGTAGACTACTAGAAGGAAGAAAGTTTTGGAAATCACTGTCCAAAGCGTTTTTCTGACTTAAAATATGATAAAATAGGTATGTTTGAACTAGAGCATATGCTCAGAAATATAGAATAGGAGAATATGATGCAAGCAGTAGAACATTATATCGAAAAATTTGTTCCTGAACATTATGATTTATTTTTAGACTTGAGTCGTGAGACCAAGACTTTTTCAGGAAAAGTAACCATTACCGGTCAAGCTAAAAGTGACCGTATTTCCCTTCACCAAAAGGATTTGGAGATTTCTTCAGTTGAAGTAGGAGGACAAGCTCGTCCATTTACAGTTGATAACGAAAATGAAGCCCTTCATATCGAACTTGAAGAAGCAGGTTCAGTTGAATTGGTTATGGCTTTTTCAGGTGAAATCACAGACAACATGACAGGAATCTATCCATCATACTACACAGTTGATGGAGTTAAGAAGGAAGTCTTGTCTACTCAGTTTGAGAGCCACTTTGCCCGTGAAGCCTTCCCATGTGTGGATGAGCCAGAAGCTAAAGCAACCTTTGACCTAGCACTTCGTTTTGATCAAGCAGAAGGTGAACTTGCTTTGTCAAACATGCCTGAGATTGACGTTGAAAACCGCAAAGAAACAGGTATCTGGAAGTTTGAGACAACACCTCGCATGTCTTCTTACTTGTTAGCTTTTGTGGCTGGTGATTTGCAAGGAATTACTGCTACAACTAAAAACGGTACTCTCGTTGGTGTTTACTCAACTAAGGCACACCCACTTTCAAATCTTGAGTTTTCACTAGATATTGCCGTTCGCTCAATCGAGTTTTACGAAGATTACTATGGAGTTAAATATCCAATCCCTCAATCTCTTCACATCGCCCTTCCTGACTTCTCAGCTGGTGCTATGGAAAACTGGGGGCTTGTGACTTACCGTGAAGTTTACTTGGTTGTGGATGAGAACTCAACCTTTGCTAGCCGTCAACAAGTAGCCCTCGTTATTGCCCACGAACTTGCTCATCAATGGTTTGGTAACCTTGTGACTATGAAGTGGTGGGATGACCTTTGGCTCAATGAAAGCTTCGCGAACATGATGGAATACGTCTGTGTGGATGCTATCGAGCCAAGCTGGAATATCTTTGAAGACTTCCAAACAAGTGGTGTTCCATCTGCTTTGAAACGTGATGCGACTGATGGTGTTCAGTCTGTTCACGTTGAAGTTAGCCACCCAGATGAAATCAATACGCTCTTTGATGGTGCTATCGTTTATGCGAAGGGTAGCCGTCTCATGCACATGCTTCGTCGTTGGTTAGGAGATGCTAATTTTGCTAAAGGCTTGCATGCTTACTTTGAAAAACACCAATACGGAAATACTATTGGCCGTGACCTTTGGAATGCACTCGGACAAGCATCTGGTCGTGATGTAGCAGCCTTCATGGATTCTTGGTTGGAACAACCTGGCTATCCAGTTTTAACTGCTACAGTTGAAAATGATGTGTTGAAGATTTCACAAAAACAATTCTTTATCGGTGAGCACGAAGATAAGAATCGTCTCTGGGTAGTGCCACTGAACAGTAACTGGAAAGGACTACCAGATACTCTGGAAACTGAAAGTATCGAAATTCCTGGCTATGCAGCGCTTCTTGCTGAAAACAAAACAGCTCTTCGTCTAAATACTGAAAACACAGCCCACTACATTACTGACTATCAAGGTGAATTATTGGATGCTATTCTTTCAGAATTAGTTGAACTTGATAATACAAGCAAACTACAAATCGTCCAAGAACGTCGCTTGCTTGCTGAGGCAGGACACATTTCATTTGCAGACTTACTTCCAGTCTTTGATAAACTTGCCAAGGAAGAATCTTACCTGGTTGTTGCTGCAGTTTCTCAAATTATTAGTGCCCTTGAGCGCTTTATCGATGAAGGAACAGAAGTTGAGAAAGACTTTAATAACCTCATTGCTAAATTGGCTCGTCACAACTATGAACGACTTGGTTTTGAAGCTAAAGAGGGTGAATCTGATGAAGATGAATTGGTTCGTCAATTAACTATTTCTATGATGATTCGTTCAATTGATGATGAAGCTAGTCAGGTAGCAAGTCAAATCTTTGAAGCCCATAAAGAAAAAATTGCAGGACTTCCAGCAGCCATTCGTGCTCAAGTCCTTATCAATGAGATTAAACACAATGAGACTAAGGACTTGGTAGCGACTTATCTAGACCTATACACTCATGCAACAGATGCAGTTTTCAAACGTCAATTAGCAGCTGCGCTTGCTTATTCTACAGATGCAGAAAATATCCAAACCTTGATTAATTCATGGAAGGATAAATTTGTGGTGAAACCACAAGACTTGTCTGCATGGTATTATCAGTTCTTAGGTCATAAGGAAACTCAGGAACCAGTTTGGGCTTGGGCGCGTGAAAACTGGGATTGGATTAAGGCTGCTCTTGGTGGAGATATGAGCTTTGATAGCTTTGTTATTCTGCCTGCCCATGTATTTAAGACAGAGCAACGCTTGACAGAATACAAGGCCTTCTTTGAGCCACAACTTTCTGACCTTGCCCTTAGCCGTAACATCGGTATGGGAATCAAGGAAATCGCAGCACGCGTTGAATTGATCAAGCGTGAAAAAGCAGCAGTTGAAGTAGCTGTTGCTCAATATAGCAAAGCTTAAAAGATTCTAGTCTAACTAGATTACAAAAACTCAACTTTCTCTTGGAAAAACAAGGGAAGTTGAGTTTTTTTTAAGATAATTTTGCTATAATGGATATAATAAGGAGGAATTTTTGATGATCAAAATTCTATTAGTGGAAGATGACCTAGGCCTGTCAAATTCAGTCTTTGATTTTTTGGATGATTTTGCAGATGTCATGCAGGTATTTGATGGTGAAGAAGGTCTCTATGAGGCTGAGAGTGGCGTTTATGATTTGATTTTATTGGACTTGATGTTGCCTGAGAAAAATGGGTTCCAGGTTTTAAAAGAATTGCGTGAAAAAGGTATTTCGACTCCTGTTCTGATCATGACGGCTAAGGAAAGCTTGGATGATAAGGGACATGGTTTTGAGCTGGGCGCAGATGATTATCTGACCAAACCATTCTACCTAGAAGAACTCAAGATGCGTATACAAGCCCTTCTCAAACGTTCTGGGAAATTTAACGAAAATACGCTTGCTTATGGTGATTTGACAGTTAATTTATCTACTAATGAGATTAAAGTCAATGATACTGTTGTTGAACTGTTAGGTAAAGAGTTTGAACTCTTGGTTTATTTCCTCCAAAACCAAAATGTCATCTTACCGAAAACTCAAATTTTTGACCGTTTATGGGGATTTGACAGTGATACAACCATCTCTGTAGTAGAAGTATATGTATCAAAAGTTCGTAAGAAATTAAAAGGCTCAGCCTTTGCTGAAAACCTTCAAACTTTACGTAGTGTTGGGTATATTTTAAAACATGTTTAGTAAAATAAGAAAGAATTGGTACACAGAAGATTTTAGTTACTTCGTCCGTAACTTTGGTGTCTTTACACTCATCTTCTCTGCTATGACCTTGATCATCTTGCAAGTTATGCACTCGAGCCTCTATACTTCTGTAGATGAAAAGTTGCAAGTTCTGAGTAGCAATCCTCAAGATGTGATTCAGTTGGCTTTAAATAGAGCGTCAGAGGATATAAAAGATCTGAACAATGAATCTGTTGCAAAATCGAGTGATAAGAAACCAACTGTTAGTTCTAATACAGAAGTAATCCTGTTCGATGAAAATCTGAATCAATTGTTAGCGGGGAATCGCTTTTTAGGCTTAGACAAGGTTACCTTTAATAAAAAGGATTTAAATCATATCCGCCAGCTTCATGTTCAGAATAGCTTTGGACAGGATGAGATTTATCGAGTTCTCCTAACAGAAATGCATATCGAGACTACCACGACAAATATTAAATACGCTGCAATATTAATCAATACCAGTCAGCTAGAGCAAATCAGTCAGAATCACGAACAGCTGATTGTAGTTGTAATGGCGAGTTTTTGGATTTTATCCCTCCTAGCTAGTCTATATCTGGCTAGAGTTAGTGTCAAACCCTTGCTTGAAAGCATGCAAAAACAACAGGCTTTTGTCGAAAATGCCAGTCATGAGCTTCGTACACCTTTAGCAGTTTTGCAAAATCGTTTGGAGACACTTTTTCGCAAACCTGAGGCTACCATTATGGAGTCTAGTGAGAGTATAGCTTCAAGTCTAGAAGAAGTTCGTAATATGCGCTTTTTAACAACCAATCTTCTTAATCTAGCCCGTCGTGACGATGGTATTAAACCAGATTTAGGTGAGGTTCAACCAGAATTCTTTAACACAATCTTTGCAAACTATGAAATGATTGCTACTGAGAATCATAAAGTCTTTCGTTTTGAAAATAGAATCAAGCGTACCATAATTACAGACAAGCTTCTCCTTAAACAATTAATGACGATTCTGTTTGACAATGCTGTGAAATATACAGAAGAGGACGGAGAAATAAATTTTGTGATTACTGCAACAGATCGCAACTTGTATTTGACTGTATCGGATGACGGCATTGGTATATCACAAGCAGATAAAAAGAAAATTTTTGACCGCTTTTACAGAGTTGATAAGGCTAGAACTAGACAAAAAGGTGGATTTGGTCTTGGTTTATCCCTAGCTAAACAAATCGTTGATGCTCTTAAAGGCTCTATCAGTGTTAAAGATAACAAACCTCATGGAACTATTTTTGAGGTGAAAATCGCTATTCAAACACCACCCAAACGTAAAAATAAATAAAAAAACCTTCGATGAATCGAAGGTTTTTATTTGAATCTTTTCTTGATAAAAGTACGTTGAATTTTCAAGGTTCCGAGACTAAGTCCTACGGCCAATACCAAGGATAGAATGGTATTTAATTTTAATGATAGGAATACAAAACTAAAGATTGCTAAAAAGACACAGAAACAAGCAATATTTACAAAGAAAAGAACTTCTTTTATACTAGTGACAGAAGTATTCTCTGGAATGTAATCTTGATACTGGGTTGTTTTTGTTCTTTCTTGTTCAAACTCATACGATTGTAATTTTCTTGCGGGCATTTCTCTCTCCTTACACTACACCTTCTATTTTATCATTTTTTATATTGAAAATTATTACAGGATTGTTACAAATTGCATAAATGCTATTTTTTGTCTCAAATCTCTCTTCTTGACACCCCTGCCGGAAAATGATAGGATGAGTAAACCGTTTAAAATTTATCATTTTTCTCTCATTTCAACGAGGGGAAATTTGATGGTTAAAACGAATAAAAATCATACACAGATGCAAATAAATTCAATTTTGAAGTAAGGACAGGATTCTTTTAAATTGATTCTAGTTGTTCATGTCGAGATAGTTTTCTATCTTTAGTGCTATGATAGAGGGGAGATATGTTCCCTCGACAACAGAATACTTAAAGGAGATTGGCATGTATCTTGCTATCAAAGAAATTTTACAGAATAAACTGCGTTACAGTTTAATTCTAACAACCATTTTTCTCATTGCTTTTATGGTCTTTTTTATGACCAGTTTGGCTCTCGGGCTTGTTCGGAATAACAGGGCTGCTATTGATAATTGGCAAGCAACAGGAGTTGTGCTATCCGATTATGCAAATGATAATTTGACTGCATCCTTTATACCAGAAAAAGACTACAAGGATAAGGTGTCTGAGGATGCTGTTCCCTTAAGCTATATGTTTGCTGTAACAAACTTGGTTAATAGTAGTGATAAAATTAATGTCTCCATTTTTGGCCAAGAGTGGGACAGTTTTATCTCTCCGACCTTGATTGAAGGACATTACCCAGAAAATGACCAAGAAGTTGTAGTGGATCAGTCTTTTGAAAATTATGGCATCAAACTTGGGGACGCAATTCAACTCAACGGGAGTGAGACAAGTTTTAAGATTGTAGGTTTGACCAAAGGAAATAAATTTTTCACGGAACCTGTTGTCTTTACAAGCTTAACAACGTATTGGAATTTACAAGGAACAACAAAAGCCAATCGTTCAATCTCTGCATTGGTATTGCAAAATGATGTAGAAGTGACTGGCGATGGTTTGAAGCAGATTTCTATTCAAAAAATGATTTCGAAAATTCCTGGCTATACCCCTCAGGTCAATGTATTCTCAGGAATGATTCTAGCTATGATCGTCATTACAGGTTTAATTGTAGGAATTTTTATCTACATCATTACTATTCAAAAATTAGGCCTCTATGGAATTATGCGAGCGCAAGGGATTCAGATAAAATCCATCGTATGGTCCCTTTTCTGTCAAATCTTTCTCTTATCTGGTTTGGGTATCGGATTGGCCTTAGTAGCCATTGGGGCTGTCATTTTAGTCTTACCTGCAACCTTCTTTTTCTATCCTAGTTGGCTGGCATACTTTGTGTTAAGTCTAGTCATTTGCTTGATGGCACTTCTAGGTGGCGTCATTTCGCTTCCGCGTCTACTTAAAGTAGATCCAATTACAGCGATTGCAGAATGATAAGGAGAATGATATGACGACATTTATTGAGATGATTCAAGTGACAAAAACATATGGCGAAGGCAATATGAAAGTTACAGCTCTCCATGAGACCGATTTTCAGCTAAAAGCTGGGGAGTTTGTAGCGATTGTAGGACCTTCTGGATCAGGGAAAACAACCTTTTTAACGACTCTGGGCCAACTTCAGGAAGCTTCAAGTGGAAAGATTCTAGTAAAGGGAAAAGAGACTGGGCATTTATCTGAAAAAGAAAAAACGGATTTGCGCTTTAGTGAATTTGGTTTTATCCTCCAGGCTTCAAATCTGATTCCCTTTTTAACGGTTAAGGAGCAATTAGATTTAATTGACCGTTTGGATAAAAAGAAATCTATAAAAAGTGACCGACAAGAGTTGTTCAGTTTGTTGGACTTGGAAAAGGTTCAAAACCACTATCCCAAAGCTCTCTCTGGTGGAGAACGTCAACGAGCTGCAATTGCTAGAGCCCTATACAATAATCCGAGTATCGTGCTTGCAGATGAGCCGACAGCTAGCTTGGATACACAACGTGCTTATCAAGTGACGGATATGTTGGCTTCAATTGCTCATGAGCAAGGCAGGGGAGTTGTCATGATTACGCATGATACTCGCTTGCTAGATAAGATTGACCGTATTTATGTGATGAATGACGGACGACTTGTTGAAAAGACACAGGCATAAATCTAAAAAGTGAACTGTTATTGATACGGTTCACTTTTTTTAAAAAATTTGGACTAACAAGTCCCACTTTTCTGTATAGCTGATTTTTTGGAAATGTGGTATAATTTTCTCTATGGAAAAGATTATCATTACAGCAACTGCTGAAAGTATTGAACAAGTAAAACAGCTACTTGAAGCTGGTGTCGACCGCATTTATGTCGGTGAGAAAAATTTTGGTCTTCGTTTGCCAACTACCTTCAGTCATGAAGAATTGCATGAAATCGCAAAAATTGTTCATGATGCCGGTAAGGAATTAATCGTTGCGGTCAATGCTCTTATGCACCAGGATATGATGGACCGTATCAAGCCATTCTTGGACTTTTTAGAGGAAATCAAGACGGACTACATTACTGTTGGGGATGCAGGTGTCTTTTACGTTGTCAACCGTGATGGCTATTCTTTCAAAACGATCTACGATGCATCAACCATGGTCACTAGCAGTCGTCAGATTAATTTCTGGGGACAAAAAGCAGGAGCATCAGAAGCTGTTTTGGCGCGTGAAATCCCATCTGCAGAACTCTTCAAGATGCCTGAGATTTTAGAAATTCCTGCTGAGGTCTTGGTATACGGTGCTAGTGTTATCCACCATTCGAAGCGTCCACTCTTGCAAAACTACTATAATTTCACACAGATTGATGATGAAAAATCTCGTCAACGTGACTTGTTCTTGGCTGAGCCAAGTGACCCAGAGAGCCATTATTCTATTTTTGAAGACAATCATGGGACTCATATCTTTGCTAACAATGACCTTGATTTGATGACCAAGTTAACAGAATTAGTTGAGCATGGATTCACTCATTGGAAACTTGAAGGTCTCTACACTCCAGGCCAAAATTTTGTAGAAATTGCAAAACTCTTTATCCAAGCGCGTAACTTGATTCAAGAAGGCAAGTTTACACATGACCAAGCCTTCTTGCTCGATGAAGAAGTTCGCAAGCTTCATCCTAAAAATCGTTTCCTTGATACTGGATTTTACGATTACGATCCTGATATGGTTAAATAAAGATCACAAAACCCGACATAAATTGTTCGGGTTTTTCTAGTGCAAGGATGAATTTAAAGCGTATTCATGCTATAATAGAAATAGCTCTACTTTGGAGGTGTAAAAGTGGAAAATCTGAAAAAAATGGCAGGAATTAAGGCTGCTGAGTTCGTCAAGGATGGTATGGTTGTCGGACTTGGAACAGGCTCAACTGCCTACTATTTCGTAGAAGAGATAGGTCGTCGTATCAAGGAAGAAGGCTTGCAGATTACAGCGGTAACGACTTCTAGTGTAACCAGCAAGCAAGCAGAAGGACTCAATATTCCTCTTAAGTCAATTGACCAAGTGGACTTTGTTGACCTGACAGTCGATGGTGCAGATGAAGTGGACAGTCAGTTTAATGGCATCAAAGGTGGTGGAGGTGCCCTTCTCATGGAAAAGGTCGTCGCAACTCCATCCAAAGAATATATCTGGGTCGTTGATGAAAGTAAATTAGTCGATAAACTGGGAGCCTTTAAACTTCCAGTAGAGGTTGTTCAGTACGGTGCCGAACAGGTCTTCCGTCGATTTGAGAGAGCTGGTTATAAACCAAGCTTCCGAGAAAAGGATGGCCAACGTTTTGTGACGGATATGCAGAACTTTATCATTGACCTCGCCTTGGAAGTGATTGAAGATCCAATTGCTCTGGGACAAGAATTAGATCACGTCGTTGGTGTCGTTGAGCACGGCTTGTTTAATCAAATGGTGGATAAGGTCATCGTTGCTGGACAAAAGGGCGTTCAGGTTTTAACTTCAACAAAAGCGAAATAATCAAAATAATAAGGAGACATACTATGACAAAATTTAATCGTATTCACTTGGTAGTATTAGATTCTGTAGGAATCGGTGCAGCACCAGATGCTCATAACTTTGTCAACGCTGGTGTTCCTGATGGTGCATCGGACACGCTTGGACATATTTCAAAATCAGTAGGTTTGAATGTTCCAAATATGGCAAAACTTGGTCTTGGGAACATTCCTCGCGAAACACCATTAAAGACAGTTCCAGTTGAGAGCAATCCAACAGGTTATGCGACTAAACTTGAAGAGGTATCTCTAGGTAAAGATACCATGACTGGTCACTGGGAAATCATGGGACTCAATATCACTGAACCTTTCGATACTTTCTGGAACGGTTTCCCAGAAGAAATATTGACTAAAATCGAAGAATTTTCAGGACGCAAGGTTATACGTGAAGCTAACAAACCTTACTCAGGAACAGCTGTCATCGATGACTTTGGACCACGCCAAATGGAAACTGGCGAGTTGATTATCTATACATCAGCTGACCCAGTTCTTCAAATCGCAGCCCACGAAGACATTATTCCTTTGGATGAACTCTACCGTATCTGTGAATACGCTCGTTCGATTACTTTAGAGCGTCCAGCTCTTCTTGGACGTATTATTGCTCGTCCTTATGTTGGTGAGCCTGGAAACTTCACACGTACTGCAAATCGTCGTGACTTGGCTGTATCTCCATTTGCCCCAACTGTTTTGGACAAATTGAATGAAGCAGGTATCGATACATATGCAGTTGGTAAGATTAACGATATCTTCAACGGTGCAGGTATCAACCACGATATGGGCCACAACAAATCAAACAGCCACGGTATTGACAACTTGATCAAGGCTATGAAATCAGAAGACTTCAAACATGGCTTCTCATTTACAAACTTGGTTGACTTCGATGCCCTATATGGACACCGTCGTGATCCACACGGCTATCGTGATTGCTTGCATGAGTTTGATGAGCGCTTGCCAGAAATTATGGCAGCAATGAGAGAAGATGACCTTCTTTTGATTACTGCTGACCATGGTAACGACCCAACCTATGCTGGTACAGACCATACTCGTGAATATATCCCACTCTTGGCATACAGTCCAGCCTTCAAAGGTAGTGGCTTGATCCCAGTTGGGCACTTTGCCGACATCTCAGCAACGATTGCGGATAACTTTGGCGTTGAAACTGCCATGATTGGTGAAAGTTTCTTAGATAAATTGGTATAAGATGACACGATATGCTTTACTTGTTCGGGGCATTAATGTAGGTGGAAAGAACAGGGTAGGCATGGGTCAGTTGCGTCAAGAATTGACGGAGTTGGGATTAGAGAGTGTTGAAAGCTACATTAATAGTGGCAATATTTTCTTTGACACAAATATGACTAGAACTCAGTTAGTTGAGGATTTAAAGGGATTCTTTGAAAGACACTATCCATTTATTCAGAGTTTTTCCTTGTTGAGTCTTGAAGACTATGAAGAGGAGCTTAGAAATCTTCCCGATTGGTGGAACCATGAGATGGCTCGAAAGGATGTACTCTTTTACACTGAGGGCTTGGATAGGAAATTTGTAGAAGAGAAGTTGCTCGCGTTGAAGCTAGGAGAAGAAGTTCTTCATTTTGGGAAACTAGGAATCTTTTGGGGCAAATTGTCAGAAGAGACCTACGCTAAAACAGTCTATCACAAACAACTACTGAAGTTGCCTTTCTATTGCAATATTACCATTCGTAACGCTAATACCTTTGATAAAATTGGTCAATTTTTAAAACATAAAAAAGGAGATAGATAATGACATTATTAGCAAAAATCAATGAAACAGCTGCTTTTTTGAAAAGTAAGGGAGTAGAAGCACCTGAGTTTGGTCTAATCCTTGGATCAGGACTTGGAGAACTGGCAGAAGAAATCGACAATCCAGTTGTTGTAGACTACGCTGAAATTCCTAACTGGGGTCGTTCAACAGTTGTTGGACACGCTGGTAAATTGGTGTACGGTGAGCTCGCAGGACGTAAGGTTTTGGCCCTTCAAGGACGCTTCCATTTCTATGAAGGAAATCCTCTCGAGATTGTGACTTTCCCAGTTCGTGTCATGAAGGTTTTGGGCTGTGAAGGGGTGATTGTAACCAACGCTGCTGGTGGTATCGGCTTTGGTCCAGGTACCTTGATGGCAATCACTGACCACATCAACATGACGGGTCAAAACCCATTGATTGGTGAAAACTTGGATGACTTCGGTCCACGTTTCCCTGATATGTCAAAAGCATATACCCCAGAATATCGTGCTACAGCGCATGCAGTTGCTGAAAAACTAGGTGTTAAACTTGATGATGGTGTTTATATCGGTGTAACTGGTCCAACTTACGAAACTCCAGCTGAAATTCGTGCGTATAAGACACTTGGGGCAGATGCTGTCGGGATGTCAACAGTTCCTGAAGTCATCATTGCAGCTCACTCTGGCCTAAAAGTCCTTGGTATCTCATGCATTACTAACTTTGCTGCAGGTTTCCAAGAAGAACTCAACCACGAAGAAGTCGTAGAAGTGACAGAACGAGTTAAGGGCGACTTCAAAGGCTTGCTTAAAGCTATTCTTGCTGAATTGTAATAAACATTAATAAAAGAAAGGTAGGGCGTGTGTTCAGATTTGAACACGAGCGGAAATCTTTTCTACAAACAAAAAATGAAAGGATGGGTAAACTGTATTAGCTGAACTGAATACTGTTTACTCTTCTCTAAATCATAAAAATTAAGAAAGAAAGGAATTGAACCCACCCTAAAAGCAGTGGGAAAAAGATAGTTGGTCTAGCGAGCATCGCTCACTGCGCCCAACTCCTATTTTCCCTTTGCTTTTTGACGGGTTTGGTATCTTATATTATGTCTATCCATATTGCTGCTAAGCAAGGTGAAATTGCTGATAAAATTCTTCTTCCTGGGGATCCTCTTCGTGCGAAATTTATCGCTGAGAATTTCCTTGAAGATGCTGTTTGTTTTAACGAAGTCCGTAACATGTTTGGCTACACTGGTACTTACAAGGGTCACCGTGTATCTGTTATGGGAACTGGGATGGGGATGCCATCCATTTCGATTTATGCACGCGAGTTGATTGTTGACTACGGTGTGAAGAAATTGATCCGTGTGGGAACTGCTGGTTCTTTGAATGAGGATGTACACGTTCGTGAATTGGTCTTGGCTCAAGCAGCTGCAACCAACTCAAACATCATCCGTAATGACTGGCCTCAATACGATTTCCCGCAAATCGCTAGCTTTGATTTGCTAGATAAAGCCTACCACATTGCCAAAGACCTTGGCATGACTACACACGTAGGTAATGTTTTGTCATCTGATGTCTTTTACTCAAACTACTTTGAAAAAAATATCGAACTTGGTAAATGGGGAGTCAAGGCTGTGGAAATGGAAGCAGCAGCTCTTTACTATTTGGCTGCTCAACACCATGTTGATGCTCTTGCCATTATGACGATTTCTGACAGCTTGGTTAACCCAGAAGAAGACACTACAGCTGAAGAACGCCAAAACACCTTCACTGATATGATGAAGGTTGGTTTGGAAACTTTGATTGCTGAATAAGACTCTTGGCTTTGAAGCTAATCTTCTTGCTTGCGATTTTTAATAGCTGAAAGCTTGATATCCAATAATCATCAAATAAAGTTGAAAGCCCAGTTTGTAATAGCTAAAGGTTTTCAACTTTTTTCGAACTAAAGACTGAAGGAGAAGTAAGATGGATAAAATTGAACAATTACAGGAACTGATAGACCAAAGTCAAAGCATTGTTTTTTTCGGTGGAGCAGGAGTTTCTACTGAGTCTAATATTCCAGATTTTCGTAGTTCAGACGGCTTATATAGTCTTAAGTTAGGTAGGCATTTTTCTGCGGAACAATTAGTTTCTCATACTATGTTTGTACGTTATCCAGAGGAATTTTTCGATTTTTACAAAAAACATCTCGTATATCCAGAAGCTAAGCCAAATTTAGCCCATTATTATCTGGCTTCATTAGAAAAGGCCGGTAAGCTGAAGGCTGTTGTAACTCAAAATATCGATAGTCTTCACGAGATGGCAGGTTCGAAGAAGGTTTTGAAGCTACATGGTTCTGTGGACCGAAATTACTGTCTTGGCTGTCATCGATTTTATGATTTAAATAGTTTTTTGGCTCTCGAAGGTCCTGTTCCATACTGCCTAGATTGTGGCCAGGTTGTTAAACCCGATGTGACCCTTTATGAGGAGCCACTTGATATGGATGTTTTTAGTCAAGCGGCTCAGGTTATCCAGAAAGCTGATTTATTGATTATTGGTGGGACTTCTTTGGTTGTTTATCCTGCAGCTAGTTTGATTAATTACTTCTCAGGTTCAAAACTTGTTGTTATAAACAAGTCAAGTACTCCTCAAGACAGTAGAGCTGATTTAGTAATTGAGGGAAAAATTGGAGAAGTCTTTTCTAAATTGAGACAATAAAATATACAAAAATATATATAAAATGAGGGCTCAATTTTTGAGTCCTCATTTTTGATTTAAGAATTGATCTAGTTCTCTTTGATTGTTAATAATCGTAATTTTTCGAGTATAATCGAGAAAAATTCTTTTGTACTGATTTTTGTGTACAGAGCTACGACCATCCCAGAGAATCCAGCGGATAAACTCCCAGTTGAATTGTTCAGGGCAGCCAGCTGCCATGCTTTCTCTAACTTTGCCTCTATATTTGAGATAGCGTCTAAAGGCTCTAAAAAGACAAGACCAGGACGAAAAATTAAGAAAGATGATTTGGTCAGCCTCTTCCATCCTTTCTTCATAGCAACACCAAGTATAGTTGCCATCAATAACCCAGTTCTCGTTTTTCGCTAAAAAAGTCTGCATTTCTTTTAGCATCCAATCTCGATTACTTTCTTGCCATCCTGGTTGAAATTGGAGAGTATCTATATGGAGTTTAGGAATGGAGTAGTAAGTGGCAAGTTTGTCTGCTAGAGTTGATTTTCCTGACCCAGAGTATCCAATTATAGAAATTTTCATGTTGTTCCCTCTAAAATTTGGTACAAAAAAAGCTCCGTAGAGCTCATTTTGTTTTTAGTCTTGATTAACCAAGTTTAGCAGCAAGACGTGCTTTATCACGGCTAGCTTTGTTTTTGTGGATCAAACCTTTAGTTTCTGCTTTATCGATAGCTGAGCTTGCAGCACGGTAAAGTTCTTCAGATGGGTTTGCTTCAAAAGCTTTGATAGCAGTACGCATAGCTGATTTTTGAGCTGAGTTTTTTTCGTTTTGTTTAACGTTCAATTCAGCACGTTTGATAGCTGATTTAATGTTTGCCAATGTTCTTACCTCCATATTTACTAACTATACCATTATATCTGAAAACTTATATTTTGACAAGGGGAAATCATTTTTTTAAATAAATTTCATCAATTTCGTGATTTTTAGACTTATGGAGAATAACTTCAGCCCGATTTCGTGTCGGTTCTATATAGTTTTGGAGGTTAATCAGATTAATACTTGTCCAAACTTGGTGAGCTAAATCCTTTACTTCACCTAAAGGTAGCTGAGTGTAGCTATAGTAGTAGCTATCAGGATCATCCTGAGCCAAACTTAATAATTTTAGGAATCTATCTAAATACCAACTCTCGATATCCTCTACAGATGCGTCAACATAAATTGAAAAATCAAAGAAATCAGTTATATAGAGACGAGCATTTTGAGGATTTTGGAAAACATTAATTCCTTCAACAATTACAAAATCAGCGGCTTCTACTCGTTGCTTTTGCTCTGGGACGATATCGTAGATTTCATGAGAGTAGACTGGGATATCAACATCTTGACCATTCTTAAGTTGATCAAGGAAATTGATGAGAGCTTCCATGTCATAACTTTCTGGGAAACCTTTCCTAGTCAAAATACCTCGTTCGATTAAGGTATCATTAGGGAATAGGAAACCATCAGTTGTAACTAACTCTACTGTAGCTCCAGGAACAATACGTGAAAGCAATATTTGTAAAAGACGACTTGTAGTAGATTTTCCAACAGCCACACTCCCTGATACACCAATGATAAAGGGCTGGATTTTACTTTCTCTTTGAAGGAAAATACTTTTAGAGAATGCAAGGTCTTCTTTTGAACGCTTGTAGATTTGAATCAGATTCGCAAGTGGTAAATAAATATCTGTTACATCATCTAAGCTAATTTGGTCATTAAAACTCTTGATTGAATCCAATTCGTCTTCAGTCAAAGGTGGAGTTGTTTTACGATGTAAAGATTGCCACGTTTTTCGGCTTATTTTTTCAAAATGTAAAAATTCATTAGTCATATTTATTCCTCGTTAACTATCCCAGTATATCATATTTCCTTTATAAAAGGGGAACAAATGATTTGAGAAAAAGCGCTTTCTTTGTTAATATATAAGTAAAGATTACATATAAGGGAGGGTCAAGTGACAGAGGTTTTTACAGAAAAAAGACTCGGATGGTCAATCCTTTTAGTAGTCTTTTTATGGTTGTCTCCAACCTTCTTTAACCTTAATATCTCAATTGGAAATCAGCAATATAGTTGGGGCTATTTGGTACTCTTTGTTTTATTACCAACTTTTTGTATTTGTTATATAATTTTAGCTTTTCTAAAAAGACAATGGTGGCTGATATTGATTGGTCTAGCTTGCCTATTTTCTTTTTTTATCAGTATGTTGATAGGCTATATCTTTTTAGGTCCATAGTTGGTATAGACCTTGTAAACGATTCAAATTATCTTATTTTTATGGTAAAATAATACTATGAGTAAAATGTATTATGCAGAAAATCCCGATGCAGCTCATGATATTCATGAACTAAAGGTTGAGTTACTGGGACAAAATATGAGCTTTCTGACGGATGCAGGAGTCTTTAGCAAAAAAATGATTGATTTTGGAAGTCAATTGTTGTTAAGATGTCTTGATGTCAAAAAAGGTGAAAAAATTCTTGATGTTGGTTGTGGCTATGGTCCACTAGGTTTGTCTCTAGTTAAAGCTTATGGGGTTGAGGCAGCCATGGTGGATATCAATAGTCGTGCTTTGGATTTAGCCCAGCAAAATGCTGTGAGAAATAAAGTTCAAGCAAGCATCTTCCAGTCCAATATTTATGAGCAAGTTGAAGGTCAATTTGATCATGTGATTTCGAATCCACCCATTCGTGCAGGAAAGCAAGTTGTTCATGAAATCATCGAGAAAAGCATTGATTATCTTGTAGACGGTGGTGATTTGACCATTGTTATCCAGAAAAAACAAGGAGCTCCAAGTGCCAAAAACAAGATGGAAGAAGTATTTGGCAACTGCGAGGTTGTAAAGAAAGATAAGGGATATTATATCCTTAGAAGTGTGAAAGAATGAGAGCAGTAGATCTAATCCAGAAAAAAAGAGACGGACAAGAACTAACTTCGAGTGAAATCAAGTGGTTGATTGAAGGTTATGTTGCTGGAACAGTTCCTGACTACCAGATGTCTGCTTTTGCTATGGCTGTTTATTTTAAAGGTATGACCACTAGAGAGATCTCTGACTTGACCATGAATATGGTGAAGACAGGTCAGGAATTTGATTTATCAGCTATTAAAGGTATCAAGGTTGATAAACATTCTACAGGCGGAGTCGGTGATAAGGTTACCTTGATTTTAGCTCCTTTAGTCGCTAGTTTTGACGTACCAGTTGCCAAGATGAGTGGTCGAGGTTTGGGACATACAGGTGGAACCATTGACAAATTAGAGTCCATCAAAGGCTTTCAAGTCGAACGCAGTCAGGATGACTTTATCAAACAGGTTCAGGATATCGGGGTTTCGGTTATTGGCCAATCTGACCAACTGGTTAAAGCTGATAAACTTCTTTATGCCCTTCGTGATGTGACAGCAACGGTTGATACCATTCCTTTGATTGCTAGCTCTGTCATGAGCAAAAAGATTGCTGCTGGAGCAGATGCTATTTTGCTGGATGTTACAGTCGGTGAAGGTGCCTTTATGAAGACAGTTGATGAGGCGCGTGAATTGGCTCAAACCATGGTAAACCTTGGTAAGGCTGTAGGTCGTAAGACAGTAGCAGTCATTACAGACATGAGTCAACCATTGGGACGTGCCATTGGGAATCGCTTGGAAATTCTAGAAGCACTAGATATTCTTCAAGGAAAAGGACGTCAAGATATTAGTCACTTTATCTGTGAGTTAGCTCAGATTATGCTTTCTCTGGCAAATGTTGAAAAAACTGTTGAGGAAGTGAAAAAGCATCTTGAGAATGGCAAGGCTCTTAAAAAATTTGAAGAGATGGTTCTTGCTCAGGGTGGTGATTTAGAAGATCTCTATCGCCCTGTGAATGTTGCTCATGTTATAGAAATACCAGCACATGAGGAAGGTGTCATTGCAGAACTACCAGCTATGGAGTTTGGTTTATACGCTATGAGACTGGGTGCTGGTCGTGCAGTCAAAACCGATGCTCTTGACTATGAGACAGGGATTGTTTTTGAGAAGAAAGTTGGAGAATCAGTCAAAAAGGGTGAAATTGTCGCAAAAGTATATGCAAATGGCAAAATTTCTCCGGAACTAGTTACAGATTTCCAAAAATATGTTAAAATTAAGGTAAGTGATGAAGCGTTAACATTACGTGAAATCATTGAAATTATCTCCTAATTTAAGGAAAAAACGATATGAAATTAAATAAATACATTGATCATACGCTTTTGAAGCAAGATGCGACAGTAGAACAAATTGATTCTTTGTTATCTGAAGCAAAAGAGTATGATTTTGCCAGTGTTTGTGTGAATCCTTGCTGGGTTTCTTACGCACATTCTGGTCTTCAGGGGACAGATGTCAAAGTTTGTACAGTTGTAGGTTTCCCTCTTGGAGCTACAACATCTGCAGTCAAGGCTTTTGAAACAAAAGAAGCTATCCTGAACGGAGCAGATGAAATTGATATGGTGATCAATGTTGGAGCTCTCAAGTCAGGGAATGCTGACTTGGTTGAATCAGACATTCGAGCAGTTGTAGAGGCAAGTGGAGATAAGCTTGTTAAGGTGATTATCGAAGCTTGTTTATTGACAGATGATGAAAAAGTTTTGGCATGCCAATTAGCCCAAAAAGCAGGAGCAGATTATGTTAAGACTTCTACAGGTTTTTCAACAGGTGGCGCAACGCTGCCAGATGTTAAATTGATGTGTCAGACAGTCGGACCTGATATGGGTGTCAAGGCTGCTGGAGGAGCTCGCTCGTATGCAGACGCTGTTGCCTTTGTTGAAGCGGGGGCTACACGTATCGGGACATCTTCTGGTGTAGCAATCTTAAAAGGAGAGTTAGCTGATGGCGACTACTGAGTTGATTGATTTAGCGATTGAAACTAGTAAAAACGCCTATGTACCCTATTCACATTTTCCAATTGGTGCCGTATTGGTAGCCAAGGACGGAAGTATCTATACAGGGGTTAACATTGAAAATGCTAGCTATCCCTTGACCAACTGTGGCGAAAGGACGGCAATCTTTAAGGCGGTTTCTGAAGGACAACGAGACTTTTCAGAATTGATTGTCTATGGTCAAACTGAAAAACCAATTTCGCCTTGCGGTGCTTGTCGCCAAGTCATGGTCGAATTTTTTAAACCAGATCTAAAGGTGACTCTAGTCGCCAAAGATAAAACGACGGTCGAGATGACGGTCGGGGAATTACTTCCATATTCCTTTACAGACTTGCATTAGTCTGCGTCACTCCTTGAGTGACAAGGTCCTTGTGACCAATCAATCCATACTTGCAACTTTGTTGCGCATCTTATTTAGGAGGTTCAGTAATGAACAAAAAACAATGGCTAGGCCTTGGTCTAGTTGCAGTAGCAGCATTTGGACTTGCTGCATGTGGTAATCGCTCTTCTCGTAACGCAGCTTCATCTTCTTCTGATGTGAAGACTAAAGCAGCTATCGTTACAGATACAGGTGGTGTTGATGATAAATCATTTAACCAATCAGCTTGGGAAGGTCTTCAAGCTTGGGGTAAAGAGCACAATCTTTCAAAAGATAATGGCTTTACTTACTTCCAATCAACAAGTGAAGCTGACTACGCTAACAACTTGAACCAAGCGGCTGGAAGCTACAATTTAATCTTTGGTGTTGGTTTTGCCCTTCATAACGCTGTTGAAGAAGCAGCAAAAGAACACGCAGATAAAAACTATGTTTTGATTGACGATGTGATTAAAGATCAAAAGAACGTTGTTAGCGTTACTTTCGCTGACAACGAAGCAGCTTACCTTGCTGGTGTAGCAGCTGCTAAAACTACAAAAACTAAACAAGTTGGTTTTGTAGGTGGTATGGAATCTGAAGTTATTTCTCGTTTCGCAGCTGGTTTCAAAGCTGGTGTTGAGTCAGTTGACCCATCTATCAAAGTACAAGTAGACTACGCTGGTTCATTTGGTGATGCCGCTAAAGGTAAAACAATCGCTGCGGCTCAATACGCTGCAGGTGCAGACGTTATCTACCAAGCAGCTGGTGGTACTGGAGCAGGTGTCTTCTCTGAAGCTAAATCATTGAACGAAAGTAAAAATGAAGACGAAAAAGTTTGGGTTATCGGTGTAGACCGTGACCAAGTTGATGAAGGTAAATACACTTCTAAAGACGGTAAAGAAGCTAACTTCGTACTTGCTTCTACATTGAAACAAGTTGGAACAACAGTTCAAGATATCTCAAACAAGGCTGAAAAAGGTGAATTCCCTGGTGGTCAAGTTATCGTTTACTCATTGAAGGATAAAGGTGTTGACTTGGCAGTAACTAACCTTTCTGAAGAAGGTAAAAAAGCTGTTGAAGATGCAAAAGCTAAAATCCTTGATGGTAGCATCAAAGTTCCTGAAAAATAATTGAAGGAAGTCATTTCTTAGGAAGCGGCCAGTGGCCGCTTCTTTAAGAATTGAGACAAATGGTTTTGTCTCAATAGAGCTTGCTAAATTTCTTTAGCAGGTTTTATTGAAACAAAATAAAACTCTGAAAGGAAGAGCACATGACACACGAAAATGTCATTGAGATGCGTGAAATTACCAAAGTTTTTGGTGAATTTGTTGCTAACGACAAGATTAACCTTGAACTTCGTAAAGGTGAAATTCATGCACTTTTAGGAGAAAATGGAGCTGGGAAATCCACTCTTATGAACATGCTAGCAGGGCTTCTAGAACCAACTAGTGGTGAAATTGTGGTTAACGATCAAGTTGTAAAACTAGACTCTCCGTCAAAAGCAGCTAGTCTAGGAATTGGAATGGTTCACCAGCACTTTATGTTGGTAGAAGCTTTCACTGTTGCTGAAAATATCATTTTAGGAAGCGAATTAACCAAAAATGGTGTCCTAGATATTGCTCGGGCAACTCGAGAAATTAACGAACTATCGGATCGTTATGGTCTTGCTGTGGATCCTACCGCCAAAGTAGCAGACATCTCTGTCGGTGCTCAACAACGTGTCGAAATTCTAAAGACACTATATCGTGGAGCTGATATCCTTATCTTTGACGAACCGACTGCCGTTTTAACGCCATCAGAAATTGATGAATTGATGGCTATCATGAAGAACTTGGTCAAAGAAGGTAAATCAATTATCTTGATTACCCATAAGCTGGATGAGATTCGTGCTGTATCTGACCGTGTTACAGTTATCCGTCGTGGTAAATCTATTGAAACAGTAGAGATTTTAGGAGCAACCAATGCTGACTTGGCAGAAATGATGGTAGGGCGTTCTGTTTCCTTTAAGACAGAGAAGCAAGCAGCTCAACCTAAAGAAGTCGTTCTATCAATTCAAGATTTGGTAGTCAATGAAAACCGTGGAGTTCCTGCAGTAAAAAATCTTTCTCTCGATGTTCGAGCGGGTGAGATTGTCGGTATTGCCGGGATTGATGGTAATGGACAGTCAGAATTAATCCAAGCTATCACTGGACTCCGTAAGATTGAGTCTGGTAGTGTGGAGTTGAAAGGCCAGTCTATCGTAGGTTTACACCCTCGCCAAATTACAGAAATGAGTGTGGGCCACGTTCCTGAAGACCGTCACCGTGATGGTTTGGTCTTGGAAATGATGATTTCTGAGAACATTGCTCTTCAAACCTACTATAAGGAACCTCTTAGCAAGAAGGGAATCTTAAATTACACCAATATCATCGGGTACGCTAAGCAATTAATGCAAGAATTCGATGTACGTGCTGCTAGTGAGATCGTTCCAGCCTCAGCTCTTTCTGGAGGAAATCAACAAAAAGCAATTATCGCTCGTGAAGTTGATCGAAATCCTGATCTCCTCATCGTCAGCCAACCAACTCGTGGTTTGGACGTCGGTGCCATTGAGTACATTCACAAACGCTTGATTCAAGAACGTGATAATGGAAAAGCTGTCCTCGTAGTCAGCTTTGAACTAGATGAGATTCTAAATGTCTCTGATAGAATTGCTGTTATCCATGATGGTAAGATTCAAGGGATTGTAACGCCAGAAACAACTAACAAGCAAGAGCTTGGAGTCTTGATGGCTGGTGGTGAATTGGAAAAGGAGAAGAGTGATGTCTAAAAAATTACAACAAATTTCGGTTCCCTTGATTTCTGTTATTTTAGGAATTCTACTCGGAGCCATCGTCATGTGGATTTTCGGTTACGATGCTATCTGGGGTTATGAAGAACTGTTCTACACCGCCTTTGGTAGCGTTCGAGGAATCGGTGAAATCTTCCGTGCCATGGGACCTTTGATTTTGATTGCTCTTGGATTTGCAGTTGCAAGTCGTGCTGGTTTCTTTAACGTCGGACTTCCAGGACAAGCTCTCGCAGGCTGGGTTATGAGTGGCTGGTTCGCTCTTTCTTTCCCGGATTTACCACGACCATTGATGATTCTTGCAACGATTGTAATCGCCTTAGTTGCGGGAGGAATTGTTGGTGCCATTCCTGGTATTTTAAGAGCCTACCTTGGGACATCTGAGGTTATCGTAACCATTATGATGAACTACATAGTTCTTTATGTGGGAAATGCCTTTATCCACCACTTCCCTAAAGAAATTATGCAGAGTACGGATTCTTCTATTCGTGTTAGTGCCAATGCAACTTACCAAACACCTTGGCTTGCTGAGTTAACAGGAAACTCTCGTATGAATATCGGGATTTTCTTTGCTATTATTGCAGTAGGTCTTATCTGGTTCTTGCTTAAGAAGACAACTCTCGGTTTTGAAATCCGTGCAGTTGGTCTCAATCCAAATGCTTCTGAATACGCAGGTATTTCAGCCAAACGTACCATTATTCTATCAATGATTATTTCTGGTGCCCTTGCAGGTCTTGGTGGAGCAGTAGAAGGACTTGGTACCTTCCAAAACGTCTATGTTCAAGGTTCATCATTAGCAATCGGATTTAACGGTATGGCAGTAAGTCTACTTGCTTCAAACTCACCAGTTGGAATTCTATTTGCAGCCTTCCTTTTCAGTGTTCTTCAAGTTGGAGCTCCTGGTATGAATGCTGCACAAGTACCATCTGAGCTTGTAAGTATCGTTACAGCCTCAATTATCTTCTTTGTCAGCGTTCACTACATTATCGAACGCTTTGTCAAACCAAGAAAACAACTTAAAGGAGGTAAATAAGGATGTCGATTACAACAATGTTAACCCTTATGGTTTCTTCAATGTTGATTTATGCAGCACCACTTATTTTCACAAGTATCGGAGGAGTTTTCTCCGAACGTGGTGGAGTTGTTAACGTTGGTCTTGAAGGAATCATGGTCATGGGTGCCTTTTCTGGAGTTGTTTTTAACCTTGAATTTGCACAAGATTTGGGAGCACTAACTCCTTGGTTGGCTCTCCTGGTTGGTGGATTAGTTGGAGCTATCTTCTCGCTCATTCACGCAGTAGCTACAGTTCATTTCCGCGCAGACCATGTTGTCAGTGGTACCGTACTTAACTTGATGGCGCCAGCCTTGGCAGTCTTCTTGGTAAAGGTGCTTTATAATAAGGGACAAACCGATAACTTAACGCAAACTTTTGGGCGTTTTGACTTTCCGGTATTAGCTAATATTCCTGTTATCGGAGATATCTTCTTCAAGTCAACTAGTCTACTAGGTTACCTAGCAATTGCTTTCTCATTCCTAGCTTGGTTTATCCTCTTTAAGACTCGCTTTGGGCTTCGCCTTCGTTCAGTTGGTGAACACCCACAAGCAGCAGATACTTTGGGGATCAATGTTTACAAGATGAGATATCTTGGAGTTGTGATTTCAGGTTTCCTTGGAGGAATCGGTGGAGCTATTTACGCTCAGTCAATTTCCGTTAACTTCTCAGTTACGACGATCGTTGGACCTGGATTTATCGCTCTTGCAGCTATGATTTTTGGTAAATGGAATCCTGTTGGTGCTATGCTTTCAAGTCTCTTCTTTGGACTATCACAAAGTTTGGCAGTTATCGGTTCTCAACTTCCTTTCTTGCAAGGAGTTCCAGCCGTTTACTTGCAAATCGCACCATATCTCTTGACTATTGTCGTCCTCGCTGCCTTCTTTGGTAAAGCTGTTGCGCCGAAGGCAGATGGTATCAACTATATCAAGTCTAAATAGCATAAAAAAACGTCAGTTGAAACTGACGTTTTATTTTTTTGGTTCTTGGTGTGTTATGTTAAGTCCCCAAGGAATGAGATTTTCTGTTTTATTTTGGATCCGTTTGATATTGTCCTTGTGGCGTACAATTACTAGACTTGCAAGACCAATAATAATTAAAGTAAAAAGTAGGTCATAACTACTCAAGATAAATCCAAAGAGAGGAAATAGAAGGACTCCAATAATCGCAGCAATAGCAGCAGAGATACTCGAGAGAGAAATCATACTTCCAAGATAAAGGATTCCAAAGAAAATGACTGCAAGGTAGAGGCAAAAGAGAGGAGCAAATCCAAAAATAACTCCTGCGCTGGTAGCGACAGCCTTGCCACCCTTGAATTTGGCAAAGATTGGGAAGGTGTGGCCAATGACTGCTAAAAGCCCATAGACGATTGGTGAAACTCCTTGTACATGGAAGATGAGTGGAAGTAGAGTGGCCAAAGTACCTTTAAAGAAATCAATTACAAAGGTTGCCATTCCAGCTTTCTTGCCTAGGATTCGGAAGGTATTGGTCGTTCCAGTATTACCAGATCCATGTTCTCTTAGATTGATGTTAAAGAAGATTTGTCCAATCCACAGTCCTGAAGGGATTGAACCTAATAAATAAGCTAAAATTAATAATACTATTGTCATCATGTTTCTATTATACCATGAAATAGGAGAGAAACGAAACTGAATCTTTTCACCACTTGTGACATCTGATAATTTTATAAGTAGAAAAAGTTTTAAATGAATAGTATGATTATTTGGAAATCAAGTCTAAAGTTTTAAAAATTCATGAAAGTTTCTGAAAAACTTGATTTTGTGTTTATTTATGCTATAATAGGAACAATTATTTTTAGGAGGTGGAATATGTCTTACTTATTTGAGATATTACCAAGTTTATTGAGCGGTGCGACAATGACTTTACAAGTTTTTGCACTGGTCTTACTTTTTTCAATCCCTTTAGGCATTTTGGTTGCCTTTTGCTTACAGGTGCATTGGAAACCCCTCCATTACATGATTGATGTTTATATTTGGGTGATGCGTGGAACACCCTTACTTTTGCAGTTGATTTTTATTTATTATGTCCTACCAAGTATCGGAATTCGTCTTGACCGAGTACCAGCAGCCATTATTGCCTTTACGCTTAATTATGCAGCTTATTTTGCAGAAATATTCCGTGGAGGAATTGCAACCATTCCTCAGGGGCAATATGAAGCAGCTAAGGTTTTAAAATTCAAACCTATCGATACCGTCCGCTATATTATCTTGCCACAAGTGACCAAGATTGTTTTGCCAAGTGTATTTAACGAAGTTATGAGTTTGGTTAAAGATACTTCTTTGGTATACGCACTCGGTATTTCAGATTTAATCCTAGCCAGTCGAACTGCGGCCAATCGTGATGCTAGTTTGATTCCGATGTTTCTAGCGGGAGCTATCTATCTTCTAATGATTGGCGTTGTTACAATCCTAGCTAAGAAACTTGAGAAAAAGTTCAGCTACTATAGATAGGAGGTTATCCATGTTAGAGTTAAGAAATATCAGCAAAAAATTTGGAAAAAAAGAAATTTTATCCAATTTCAGTTTAACAATTCCTGAAAAGCAGATTTTGGCCATCGTTGGACCTTCTGGTGGTGGAAAGACAACCTTACTTAGAATGTTAGCTGGACTTGAGACTATTGATTCAGGTGAGATTTTTTATAATGGAGAATCGTTACCTTTGGATGAACTTGAAAAACGACACTTGTTAGGATTTGTTTTTCAAGATTTTCAGCTCTTTCCGCACCTTTCCGTTATGGAGAACTTGATTTTGTCGCCAATCAAAACTATGGGGATGTCTGAAGCAGATGCTAAGAAGAAGGCGGTAGAATTACTAACTCGTTTAGGTCTTGAAGCGCACGCAGATGCCTATCCATACTCCTTATCTGGTGGTCAAAAGCAACGTGTTGCCTTAGCACGTGCAATGATGATAGATCCAGAAGTGATTGGGTATGATGAACCAACTTCTGCCCTTGATCCAGAGTTGCGTCTCGAAGTTGAAAAACTCATTTTACAAAATCGAGAATTAGGTATGACTCAAATTGTCGTAACCCACGATCTCCAGTTTGCAGAGAATATCGCTGACCAAATTCTCAAAGTAGAGCCTAAGTAGGAGGTGTCTATGAATCGAAAGAAAATCAGCCTTGTTTTGGTATTCTTCCTTGCTTTTTTCCTAGTAGGATGCACTCAAAAAGCTAGTGATCCCAAAGTCGATAATTGGGAAAAATACCAAGAACAGGGTACAATTACAATCGGATTTGACAATACCTTTGTTCCCATGGGTTTTGAAGAAAAGAATGGGCAATATGCTGGATTTGATATTGATTTAGCCCAAGCCGTTTCTGAAAAACTTGGGTTCAAGGTACAGTTTCAACCCATCGATTGGGATATGAAGGAAACCGAACTTCAAAATGGCACCATTGATGAAATTTGGAATGGATATTCCGCGACGGATGAACGTCGTGAGAAAGTAGCCTTTACTATTCCTTACATGGAAAATCAGCAAGTTCTTGTCTCTAAGAAATCACAAAATATCCAATCAGTGTCTGATATGGCAGGTAAAGTTTTAGGTGCTCAGGCCGGTTCTTCGGGTTATCTGGACTTTGAAGCGCAACCTGACCTTTTGAAAAATATCGTAAAAGATCAAAAAGCCAACCAATATCAAAGTTTTAATGAAGCCTTGATTGACTTACAAAATGACCGGATTGATGCCCTTCTAATTGACCGTGTTTATGCCAACTATTATCTTAAAACTGAAGGAATCTTGGACCAATATGAGATTTTCCCAGCTGGTTTTGAGAGTGAATCCTTTGCAGTTGGAGTAAGACCAGCTGATAAGACCTTGTTAGCAAATTTGAATAAAGCTTTTGTCGAGCTCTATCAAGAAGGAAAATTCCAAGAAATCAGCCAGAAATGGTTTGGCGAAGATGTGGCTACTAGCCAAATTAAAGGAAAAGAAAACTAAGATTTTGTCTTGGTTTCTTTTTTTGGTGAAGATGGACGATTTATTGCTAAAAAGGACTTGGGAATAGGCTTTTTAACTAGAAAAGCTTTGCAAAATTCCTAGAAAACCTGTAAAATAGAAAAGATGAACAAATAGGAGGTTCCTTGTGTCAAAAAAGGAAATCAATATTAACAATTATAATGATGACGCCATTCAGGTGCTAGAAGGGTTGGATGCGGTCCGTAAACGTCCAGGGATGTATATCGGATCGACCGATGGTGCTGGTCTCCATCATCTAGTCTGGGAAATTGTCGACAATGCAGTTGATGAAGCCTTATCTGGATTTGGTGATCGTATTGATGTAACGATTAATAAAGATGGTAGTTTAACGGTTCAAGACCATGGGCGTGGGATGCCAACTGGTATGCACGCTATGGGGATTCCAACGGTTGAGGTCATCTTTACCATTCTCCACGCTGGAGGAAAATTCGGTCAAGGTGGTTACAAGACCTCTGGTGGTCTCCACGGAGTTGGTTCTTCTGTCGTCAATGCCCTCTCTAGTTGGCTGGAAGTAGAAATTACTCGTGATGGAACGGTTTATAGGCAGCGTTTTGAAAATGGTGGGAAGCCAGTAACAACTCTTGAAAAGGTTGGAACGGCACCTAAGTCTAAAACAGGTACCAAAGTGACCTTTATGCCGGATGCTAGTATCTTTTCTACGACAGACTTCAAGTACAATACCATTTCAGAGCGTCTCAATGAGTCAGCCTTTCTCTTGAAAAATGTAACCTTGTCATTAACGGACAAGCGAACAGACGAGTCAATCGAGTTCCACTATGAGAATGGGGTGCAGGACTTTGTTTCCTACCTCAACGAAGACAAGGAAACCTTGACACCAGTTCTCTACTTTGAAGGGGAAGACAATGGTTTCCAAGTGGAAGTAGCCCTTCAGTATAACGATGGATTTTCAGATAACATCTTGTCCTTTGTCAATAACGTTCGTACCAAGGACGGTGGAACGCATGAGACAGGGCTTAAGTCTGCCATTACCAAAGTCATGAACGACTATGCACGTAAGACGGGTCTTCTCAAGGAAAAGGATAAAAATCTTGAAGGATCCGATTACCGTGAAGGATTAGCGGCCGTTCTTTCTATCTTGGTTCCTGAAGAACATTTGCAGTTTGAGGGACAGACCAAGGATAAACTAGGAAGTCCACTAGCTCGTCCGGTTGTAGATGGGATTGTAGCTGATAAATTGACTTTCTTCCTCATGGAAAATGGGGAACTAGCTTCAAATCTGATTCGTAAAGCTATCAAGGCTCGTGATGCCCGTGAAGCAGCACGTAAGGCGCGTGATGAGAGCCGAAATGGCAAAAAGAATAAGAAAGACAAGGGCTTGCTTTCTGGTAAATTAACCCCAGCCCAGTCTAAAAATCCAGCTAAGAATGAACTCTACCTAGTCGAGGGTGATTCTGCCGGTGGATCTGCCAAACAAGGTCGTGACCGCAAGTTCCAGGCTATCTTGCCACTTCGCGGTAAAGTTATCAATACAGCCAAGGCCAAGATGGCAGATATCCTGAAAAATGAAGAAATCAATACCATGATTTATACCATCGGTGCTGGTGTTGGAGCAGATTTCTCACTTGAAGATGCCAACTATGACAAGATCATTATCATGACCGATGCGGATACCGATGGTGCCCACATTCAAACACTTCTCTTAACCTTCTTTTACCGCTATATGCGTCCACTAGTTGAGGCTGGTCATGTTTATATCGCCCTTCCACCTCTTTACAAGATGTCAAAAGGGAAAGGTAAGAAAGAAGAAGTGGCCTACGCTTGGACGGATGGTGAGCTAGAAGAACTACGTAAGCAGTTTGGTAAAGGTGCAACCCTCCAACGCTACAAGGGGCTTGGTGAGATGAATGCGGACCAACTCTGGGAAACAACCATGAATCCAGAAACGCGCACCCTCATCCGTGTCACAATCGAAGATCTAGCACGAGCAGAACGTCGCGTCAATGTCCTCATGGGGGACAAGGTCGAACCACGCCGTAAGTGGATTGAAGACAATGTCAAGTTTACCTTGGAAGAAGCGACAGTGTTTTAAAAACTATAAAGAAATACAAATGGAGGACCAAATATGTCTGAAAATCTTAGTGAAGAGCAAGTAAAGGAAGCTCTCGAAAGTGGCTATGCGCAATCTGAGGCATTATTAAATGATAAAGATGAATTAGATGATTTTTTGTATCGTTTGGAGCAAAAATTTAACGATATGCCATTTGTTGGAAAGAAATTTTCGATGATCCCAGTCATGATTTCTTTAGTGAAAAATTATGTTCAAGGGAAATACACCACGGTTCCTTATGGGACTATTTTAGCTATTTTAAGTGCACTTATTTATTTCCTTGCTCCTATTGATATTTTTCCTGATTTTATCCCTCTAGCAGGTTACTTGGATGATATGGCTGTTGTAGGACTTTGTATGACAATGGTTAAAACTGATCTTGAAACCTATGAAAAATGGCGCCAAGCTCAAGGATTAATCTGAAAAATCGTCTATATTTCTTAATCTTAGCTCTTTAAAAGATGTGTAAATCATGATCAGTTTATTGTTTGATACTCCTTTTCTTGTGATAGTCCTGTTACTAGGCGCAGTTACGTATATGATTGCTAAACCAGGAAAACCTGAAAAAATTCGCTTTCTTGAATTCTTACTATTAACTATAGTAACCACAGGTGTCTTTTTATTTGATAATCCTTTTAGGTCTAATCCTTATGCAGGTTTGCTCTTCTATGTTTTTGACTTTTATATTTTTACACCAGTGAGCCTTGCTTTTGGATTCACAGCTATTTATAAGAGCAATAAACATATCATACATTATCCTAGTGCATATTCAAATCTTCTAAGAGTAAATGCCTGGTTTTTAGCAATATTTTCGATTATTAACTTTCTCTTTTTAATGCTGACTGAAGAAATGGGAATTCTATTTCTATTACCACTTTTTGGGATCAGTTCTATCATTCAATTTATCTTTGGAGAACTTGAAAGAAAAAGAGTGCAGAATCTTCAACAACAAAAGCAAGAAGATGTTCCTATCCCTGGCTTAATTTCAAACGACGGTGACATAGATGAGAACTGAAACAGAAATACTAAATTTGCTCTTGCAAGTTGCGAAGACCTTAAAAGTCGAAGCCATGGCTCTATCGGGTTCTAGAACCAATGGTCAAGCTCCAAAAGATGAATTTCAAGACTATGATGTTGTTTATCTCGTAGAGAATCTGGACGAACTGATTTCAGATTTATCTTGGATAGACCAGTTTAGTAAACGTATGATTAAGCAAGAGGTTAGGTTGGGACGTCGCCGTCTCTATCTCATGCTCTTTGAAGATGGTAACCGTATTGATTTGACTCTATGTCCTAAAGTGCATATCAAGGAGTGGGTGGATAGTGAGGCAGGATTCACAGTTTTAGTAGATGAGAAGGGTTTGTTTGAGTCTTATTCTCCTAGTCATCAGCGTTTCTGGATAAGCCCAGCTAGTAAGACGGATTTTGAAAAAACTTGCAATGAATTTTGGTGGGTGTCAGCCTACGTTGTCAAAGGAATTTGTCATAAGCAAGTCATCTATGCGACTGACCATCTCAACGCTATCCGTTGTCGCTATAAAAAACGCAAACCTGCCATGAAGGTAACGGAAGCAGTGGGGAGTGTTAATTAAGTCTGACAGATTTGGAGGAATAGAAGATGATTATCAGACCTGCAAGCAGAAAAGATTGTCAAGCTATTTATAGCCTTTATCAAAGTGAAAAATGGCTTTCTTTTACAGAGGAAAAAGTGACATCTCTATTTTCAACAAATCTGTCTCATTACTTGGTGCTTGAAGAGGACCAGAAAATCCTCGGCTTTGTCCGTTATCTGACGGATGAAGTGCTGACGACCTTTTTAGCTGAAATAATTATTGATAAATCCCACCGCAGAAAAGGACTGGGACAGCAGCTAATTGAGGAGATCCACAAAAAATATCCTTTGACACGGATTGAATTAATATCTGAAGCAGATGGCTTTTATCGGGCAATAAGTTTTAAGCCTGTTGGTACAGGATTTAGAAAATCTGAATGAAAGGAGACAGCCAATGACGCTTGACAACAAACTGGGTCTGACAGATTCGCTTGAACTAGCCAAGATGCTTATGCGACGGAGGCTGCCCAAGCCTGTCTAGACTTTGCTTTTCAGCAAGCTAGCTTGTCAAAAGTTTACTCTTTTATATCCTTACTCAATCAACTTTCGCAAAAAGTCATGCAAAAACTGAGCATGGAATTTGTCAAAGAATTTGATGATGAAAAAGTTCCAGCAGACAGTCCGCTTTATAGACATGTCCTATACAGAATCAAGAGTTTCCACTAAAAAGGCAGGTATTCCCATGAGAACTGAAACCGAGATGTTTGATGTGATTTTGCAAACCGCAAAAGTGCTACAGGTTGATGCTGTCGCCATGTCCGGTTCGCGGACAAATTCACAAGCTCCAAAAGACGAGTTTCAAGACTATGATGTTGTTTATGTCGTGGACGACTTAGATAATTTGACGAGTGACCTTGCTTGGTTAGACCAATTTGGCACACGTATCATTGAGCAACATAATCTCCTAGGCAACCGTCGACTTTATCTGATGCTATTTGAAGATGGAAATCGGATTGATTTGACCCTCTGTCCTACGGAGTATATTCAAGAGTGGGTGGATAGTGAAGCAGGGTTCACTGTTTTAGAAGATAAGAAGGGTTTATTTGAACCCTACTTTCCAAGTCCTCAACGTTTTTGGACAAGCCCAGCTAGTGCGATAGATTTTGAAAAAGCCTGCAATGAATTTTGGTGGGTGTCAGCCTACGTAGTCAAAGGGATTTGTCGTAAGCAAGTCATCTATGCGACGGATCATCTCTACAGTATTTGCCAGCAAGAACTCTTGAAAATCTTAGCTTGGCAGGTGGCAAGTGATAGGGGAAAGGTCGATATCGGTAAAAACTACAAGTACCTCTTTAATTACTTGCCTGCTGAGAAGAAGAAGGAATTCTCAAATCTACTTGATTTCTCGAGTTTAGACAAAATCATTCAGTCTTTATTGGCTACGATGCAAATTTTCCACCAAGAATCTCAAATCCTTGCCCAAAAGATGGGCTTTGACTATGATAGGGAAGTAGCTGAGAAGATTATTGAGTATGCTAAAGAAAAACTTCTAAATCATTAAAAAAATAAAGAACGAAACTTAAAAGATTAAACTACGGAAAGGGACGTTTGGTTACTGAGGGTAACTAATTTCCTTTACTCTGTAAAAACTACTCTACATTCTTTGAAAGGAGTTGAACACGCCCTAAATACTGTGTGAAAAAGATAAATTCTCTTGTGAGCATCGCTCACTGCAAGAATTTCCTATTTTCACTTTGTATTTCACGGGCTTTGTATCCTATATGAGTAATATCCAAAATATGTCCCTTGAGGACATCATGGGGGAGCGCTTTGGTCGCTACTCCAAATATATCATTCAAGACCGGGCTTTGCCAGACATTCGTGATGGATTGAAGCCGGTTCAACGCCGTATTCTTTATTCGATGAATAAGGATGGCAATACTTTTGACAAGAGTTACCGTAAATCCGCCAAGTCTGTCGGGAACATCATGGGTAATTTCCACCCACACGGAGATTCTTCTATCTATGATGCCATGGTTCGTATGTCTCAGGACTGGAAAAACCGTGAGATTCTAGTTGAAATGCATGGTAACAACGGTTCAATGGACGGAGATCCGCCTGCGGCTATGCGTTATACTGAGGCCCGTTTGTCTGAGATTGCAGGCTACCTTCTTCAGGATATCGAGAAAAAGACAGTTCCTTTTGCTTGGAACTTTGACGATACCGAGAAAGAACCAACTGTCTTACCAGCAGCCTTTCCAAACCTCTTAGTCAATGGTTCAACCGGGATTTCAGCTGGTTATGCCACAGATATTCCACCGCATAATTTGGCTGAAGTTATTGATGCTACAGTCTACATGATTGATCATCCGACTGCCAAGGTCGATAAGTTGATGGAATTCTTGCCTGGGCCAGATTTCCCTACAGGTGCCATTATCCAAGGCCGTGATGAGATTAAGAAAGCCTATGAAACTGGTAAAGGGCGCGTGGTTGTTCGTTCTAAGACGGAAATTGAGAAGCTTAAAGGTGGTAAGGAACAAATCGTTATCACTGAGATTCCTTATGAAATCAATAAGGCTAACTTGGTCAAGAAAATCGATGAAGTCCGTGTCAATAACAAGGTGGCAGGTATCGCTGAGGTTCGTGATGAGTCTGACCGTGATGGTCTTCGCATCGCTATAGAACTCAAAAAAGATGCGAACACGGAACTTGTTCTAAACTATCTTTTCAAGTACACTGACTTACAAATCAACTACAACTTTAACATGGTTGCGATTGACAATTTCACCCCTCGTCAGGTTGGAATTGTGCCAATCTTGTCTAGTTATATCGCCCACCGTCGTGAAGTGATCTTGGCGCGTTCTCGCTTTGACAAGGAAAAGGCTGAAAAACGTCTCCATATCGTGGAAGGTTTGATTCGCGTTATCTCGATTTTGGATGAGGTTATTGCCCTTATTCGTGCTTCTGAGAACAAGGCTGATGCCAAGGAAAACCTTAAGGTCAGCTATGAATTTACGGAAGAACAGGCAGAAGCTATCGTTACCTTGCAACTGTATCGTTTGACCAATACAGACGTGGTTGTCTTGCAAGAAGAAGAAGCAGAACTTCGTGAGAAGATTGCTATGCTTGCGGCTATCATCGGTGACGAACGAACCATGTACAATCTCATGAAGAAAGAACTCCGTGAGGTCAAGAAGAAATTTGCGACTCCACGTTTGAGTACTTTAGAAGATACAGCAAAAGTCATCGAGATTGATACAGCTAGTCTAATCGCTGAAGAAGATACTTACGTCAGCGTGACGAAAGCAGGTTACATCAAGCGTACTAGTCCTCGTTCTTTCGCAGCTTCGACCTTAGAGGAGATTGGGAAACGAGATGACGACCGATTACTATTTGTACAATCAGTTAAAACAACTCAACATCTCTTGATATTTACAACCCTAGGAAATGTCATCTACCGCCCTATCCATGAATTGTCAGATATTCGTTGGAAGGATATCGGGGAGCACTTGAGCCAAACGATTACAAACTTTGAAACCAATGAAGAAGTGCTCTATGTTGAAGTTGTGAATCAGTTTGACGATGCGACAACCTACTTTGCAGCGACTCGCCTTGGACAAATCAAACGTGTAGAACGTAAAGAATTCTCTCCATGGAGAACCTACCGTTCTAAATCTGTTAAGTTCGCTAAGTTGAAGGACGATAGTGACCAGATTGTAGCAGTAGCACCAATCAAGCTAGATGATGTTCTATTAATCAGTAAAAATGGCTATGCTCTTCGCTTTAATATCGAAGAGGTTCCAGTTGTCGGAGCTAAGGCTGCAGGGGTCAAAGCCATGAACTTGAAAGCAGATGATGAGCTTCAATCTGCCTTTATCTGCAATACTTCATCCTTCTATCTGTTAACGCAACGTGGAAGTTTGAAACGTGTTTCAACAGAGGAAATTCCAGCAACCAGTCGTGCTAAGCGTGGTCTTCAAGTTCTTAGAGAATTGAAGAACAAGCCACATCGTGTCTTCCTGGCTGGAGCAGTCTCAGAACAAGGATTTATCGGAGATCTCTTTAGTACAGAAGCAGAAGATGGAGAACAAACTCTTGTCATCCAATCAAATAATGGAACGATTTATGAAGCAATCCTACAAGATTTGAATCTATCAGAGCGTACAAGCAATGGAAGTTTCATATCAGACACTATTTCTGATGAAGAAGTGTTTGATGCTTATCTCAAAGAAGTCCTTAAAGAAGACAAAGAAAATTAAAAATCAGTCCTAGTGACTGATTTTTTAGAAGTAAAATTTTCAGAAAATTACAAATAATACTTGAATTTTTAGGAGAATAGTGTAGAATAGAACACAAAGCCTGATTAGAATAAAGGAGATTGTCATGACAGTTACGATTGATTGGGAAAATCTCGGTTTTTCCTATCTGAAACTACCTTATCGTTATATCGCTTATTTTAAAGATGGACAATGGACACAAGGAGAATTAACAGAAGATGCAACCTTGCATATTTCAGAATCATCTCCAAGTCTCCACTATGGACAGCAAGCATTTGAAGGATTGAAAGCCTATCGTACCAAGGATGGTAGTATTCAACTCTTCCGTCCAGATGAAAATGCTAAACGTCTGCAACGTACTTGTGATCGTCTCTTGATGCCACAAGTTCCAACAGAAATGTTTGTAGAGGCTTGTAAAGCAGTTGTTCGTGCTAATGAGGAATATGTACCACCTTATGGAACTGGTGGAACCCTCTACCTCCGTCCACTCTTGATTGGTGTTGGAGATATCATTGGGGTAAAACCAGCTGAGGAGTATATTTTTACCATCTTTGCTATGCCAGTTGGAAATTACTTTAAGGGTGGATTGGTTCCAACAAACTTCTTGATTCAAGATGAGTATGACCGTGCAGCACCAAATGGAACAGGGGCTGCCAAGGTCGGTGGTAACTATGCAGCCAGTCTTTTACCAGGAAAAATGGCTAAATCCCGTCATTTCTCAGATGTTATTTATCTAGATCCCTCAACCCACACCAAGATTGAAGAAGTAGGCTCGGCTAACTTCTTTGGGATTACAGCTGACAATGAGTTTGTAACGCCATTGAGTCCGTCAATTTTGCCATCGATTACCAAGTACTCATTACTTTACTTGGCAGAGCATCGATTGGGCTTGAAACCTGTTGAGGGGGATGTACCAATTGATAGTCTGGATCGATTTGTAGAAGCAGGTGCCTGCGGAACTGCAGCAGTCATCTCTCCAATTGGAGGAATCCAACACGGTGACGACTTCCATGTTTTCTACAGTGAAACAGAGGTTGGCCCAGTGACTCGTAAACTATACGATGAATTGACAGGTATCCAATTTGGTGACATTGAAGCACCAGAAGGTTGGATTGTAAAGGTCGACTAAAAGACTAAATATGTAAGAAACTCTATAGCGGTTGTAACAGCTGATATAGAGTTTTTTCTTGCTAGATTAAGGAATTTCTTGTACAATAGAAAACATGAAAAGAGGTAGGGTATGAGTAAAAAAGATAAAAAAATTGAAATCCAATTAACTGATGCAACTGTATTAGTTGGGAAAGAAAAATATGATGGTTATACTTTAACAATTGGGAAAAAGATTATTGGTGAAATTGCCGAATTAGATAACCAATTTGCCATTATTAAGAACGGAAATGTCGATAGTTTTTACAAGAAACTTGAAAAAGCTGTAGAAGTATTGATTGAAAACTACAATTTAGCAAAATAGTGCTTGTTTTTTGTAAATTTTCATGATATAATAGACTTTGTTGATTGTCGGAGAGATAGCGAAGAGGCTAAACGCGGCGGACTGTAAATCCGCTCCTTCGGGTTCGGGGGTTCGAATCCCTCTCTCTCCATATCACTATTGGGGTATAGCCAAGCGGTAAGGCAAGGGACTTTGACTCCCTCATGCGTTGGTTCGAATCCAGCTACCCCAGTTCTTAGGTAATAAATTCAAGATAAAAGTAAAAATATCTTAGGGTATTTTATTTTTATAATTGAAAGACGTGAACGATATGAACATGTCCTTGCGGGTGCTTAGGAAAAAAATTATAAGTATGTCAAGCTAAAGAAAAAGCTTGATTGTTGGAGGATTTTTTAGATGAACGAATTTGAAGATTTGCTAAATAGCGTTAGCCAAGTTGAACCTGGTGATGTTGTTAGTGCTGAAGTATTGACAGTAGATGCTACTCAAGCTAACGTTGCAATCTCTGGAACTGGTGTTGAAGGTGTCTTGACTCTTCGCGAATTGACAAACGATCGCGATGCAGATATCAATGACTTTGTAAAAGTAGGTGAAGTATTGGATGTTCTTGTACTTCGTCAAGTAGTTGGTAAAGATACTGATACAGTAACATACCTTGTATCTAAAAAACGCCTTGAAGCTCGCAAAGCATGGGACAAACTTGTAGGACGCGAAGAAGAAGTTGTTACAGTTAAAGGAACTCGCGCTGTTAAAGGCGGACTTTCAGTTGAATTTGAAGGCGTACGTGGATTTATCCCAGCTTCTATGTTGGATACTCGTTTCGTACGTAACACTGAGCGTTTTGTAGGTCAAGAATTTGAAGCTAAAATCAAAGAAGTTGACGCTAAAGAAAACCGCTTCATCCTTTCACGTCGTGAAGTTGTAGAAGCAGCTACAGCAGCAGCTCGTGCTGAAGTATTTGGTAAATTGGCTGTTGGTGATGTTGTAACTGGTAAAGTTGCACGTATCACAAGCTTTGGTGCTTTCATCGACCTTGGTGGTGTTGACGGATTGGTTCACTTGACTGAATTGTCACACGAACGTAACGTTTCACCAAAATCAGTTGTAACTGTTGGTGAAGAAGTTGAAGTGAAGATCCTTGATCTTAACGAAGAAGAAGGACGCGTATCACTTTCACTTAAAGCTACAACACCTGGACCATGGGATGGCGTTGAGCAAAAATTGGCTAAAGGTGACGTTGTAGAAGGAACAGTTAAACGTTTGACTGACTTCGGTGCATTTGTTGAAGTATTGCCAGGTATCGATGGTCTTGTTCACGTATCACAAATTTCACACAAACGTATTGAAAATCCAAAAGAAGCTCTTACTGTGGGACAAGAAGTAACTGTTAAAGTTCTTGATGTTAACGCAGATGCAGAACGTGTATCACTTTCTATCAAAGCTCTTGAAGAACGTCCAGCTCAAGAAGAAGGACAAAAAGAAGAAAAACGCGCTCCACGTCCACGTCGTCCAAAACGTCAAGAAAAACGTGACTTTGAACTTCCTGAAACTCAAACAGGATTCTCAATGGCTGACTTGTTCGGAGACATCGAACTTTAATTCATTCGAATATGAACAAAATCCTTTGTTTTTAAAACAAGGGATTTTTCTTTTTTCTACTAGTATTTTTTGATATAATGGTTCTATGTTATATTCAGAAAAAGAAGTGCTTTATCAAACACTTAATGAACAGCTCTCTTTTCTTTTAGAAGGAGAGACCAATGTTTTGGCTAATTTATCCAATGCCAGTGCTCTGCTAAAAATAACTTTTCCCAATACTGTTTTTGCAGGTTTTTATTTGTTTGATGGAAACGAACTTATTTTAGGTCCTTTTCAAGGTGGTGTTTCTTGTGTGAGAATTGCTCTTGGTAAAGGTGTTTGTGGAGAGTCAGCAGCTAGCCGTCAAACGGTTATTGTTGGAGATGTAAAGACCTATCCTAACTATATTTCTTGCGATAGTAAAGCACTCAGTGAAATTGTTTTGCCGATGGTAAAAAATAGTCATCTTCTGGGTGTCTTGGATTTGGATTCGTCTGTCCTTGATGATTATGATGAAATTGATCAGAAGTATTTAGAAGAGTTTGTATCTATTCTGCTAGATAAAACTGAATGGAACTTTTCAATGTTTGAGGAGAAAGTGTAATGTATCAGGCCCTTTATCGAAAATATAGAAGCCAGACTTTTTCACAGCTAGTGGGTCAAGAGATTGTCGCAAAAACTCTTAAACAAGCTGTTGAACAGGAAAAAATAAGCCACGCCTATCTATTTTCAGGACCTCGTGGAACTGGTAAGACTAGTGTTGCTAAGATTTTTGCTAAGGCTATGAACTGTCCTAATCAAGTTGCAGGGGAACCTTGTAATAACTGCTATATTTGTCAGGCTGTCACAGATGGTAGTTTGGAAGATGTTATCGAAATGGATGCTGCATCTAACAATGGAGTTGACGAGATTAGAGATATCCGTGACAAGTCTACCTATGCTCCGAGTGTTGCCCACTATAAAGTTTATATCATCGATGAAGTTCATATGCTCTCGACCGGTGCTTTTAATGCACTTTTGAAAACACTGGAAGAACCAACACCAAATGTAGTCTTTATTCTGGCAACGACAGAACTCCATAAGATTCCTGCGACAATTTTATCAAGAGTTCAGCGCTTTGAGTTTAAATCCATTAAAACTCAGGATATACGAAATCATATCTTCTATATTTTGGAAAAGGAAGGAATTGATTATGAGACTGAAGCTGTTGAAATTATTGCGAGAAGAGCTGAAGGTGGTATGCGTGATGCTTTATCAATTTTAGATCAAGCTTTAAGTCTTACCAATGATGATAAATTGACAACAGCCGTTTCAGAGGAAATTACTGGAACCATTAGTCTTAGCGCCTTGGACGACTACGTAGCTGCATTGACTCAAAAAGATGTTACCCGTGCTTTAGAAAATCTGCAAGTGATTTTTGAGAATGGGAAGAGCATGACACGTTTTGTAACGGATTTGCTACAATACTTACGAGATATTTTGATTGTCCAGACGGGAGGAGAGAATACTCACCATAGTCAAGTGTTCAAGGATAACTTATCTCTGTCCCAGGATTTTCTATTTGAAATGATTACCATAGCTACTAAAAGTCTAGCTGATATGAAGGCTAGTCTCCAACCTAAGATTTATGCTGAAATGATGACTATTCGCCTAGCAGATCTTGAGGGTGAACCAGCTTTATCAGGTCAATTTGCTGATGAATTAGCTTCTCTTAGGGATGAAGTGGCACGTTTGAAACAAGCTATTGCCAATTCTGGAGTAAGTCCCAAACCAACAGCATCATCAGTAAGTAGACCGACTAGCAGTAAGTCTGTATATCGTGTGGATCGTAACAAGGTTTACTCTATTCTTCAAGAAGCTGTTGAAAGCCCTGATTTAGCTCGCCAAAATCTAGTCCGTCTTCAAAATGCATGGGGAGAAGTTATTGAAAGTTTATCTGGTCCTGATAAGGCACTTTTAGCCGGTTCCCAACCTGTTGCGGCTAATGAGCATCATGCTATTCTTGCATTTGAATCCAATTTCAATGCTGGACAGACAATGAAACGTGATAATCTCAACACAATGTTTGGCAATATCCTTAGTCAAGCAGCAGGATTTTCTCCTGAGATTCTTGCTATTTCTATTGAAGAATGGAAAGAAGTTCGAGCAGACTTTTCAGCTAAGGCTAAATCGTCTCAAGGACAAACTATCAAGGAAGATGTTGAGGAGTCAGTACTCCCTCAAGGTTTTGAATTTTTAGCAGATAAAGTAACCATAACAGAAGACTAGACATTTTAAGAATAAGACTATGAATAGACAACAATTTATCATTATGGCCCTGTTTACAGCTGCTGAGACTTATTATTTTAATGAATCAGTCATGGAACAACGATATATCATGGCCGTACTTTGGGCTATTTTGATCCTGAGAAATTTTCGTGTCTCTTATATTATGGGAAAAATAATCAATGCCATAGATGACCACATTCAAAGGAAAAAGTAGCGCTTACATTCTAGACAAAATAAAAGCCTTTCAGGCTTTTTTTTGCTATACTAGTAAGAGTATACATACATTAAGAAAGGAATTAAGATGTCAGTAATTGAGATTAAAGATCTTCATGTTGAAATTGAAGGTAAGGAAATTTTGAAGGGGGTTAATTTAACCCTTAAAACAGGAGAAATTGCAGCTATCATGGGACCAAATGGAACCGGTAAGTCTACTCTTTCAGCTGCTATTATGGGGAACCCAAACTATGAAGTCACTAAAGGTGAGGTTCTATTTGATGGTGTGAACATCCTTGAATTAGAAGTTGACGAGCGTGCTCGTATGGGACTTTTCCTAGCTATGCAATACCCATCAGAAATTCCTGGAATTACCAATGCTGAATTTCTTCGTGCAGCTATGAATGCTGGTAAAGAGGATGACGAAAAAATTTCAGTGCGTGATTTCATCACTAAATTGGATGAAAAAATGGAATTGCTTAATATGAAAGAAGAAATGGCAGAGCGTTACCTCAATGAAGGTTTTTCTGGAGGTGAAAAGAAACGCAATGAAATTCTTCAACTGTTGATGTTGGAACCAACATTTGCACTTTTGGATGAGATTGACTCTGGTCTTGATATTGATGCCCTTAAAGTTGTTTCTAAAGGTGTTAATGCTATGCGTGGTGAAGGCTTCGGTGCCATGATTATTACTCACTACCAACGTCTCCTTAACTACATTACACCTGATGTGGTGCATGTAATGATGGATGGTCGTGTAGTGCTTTCTGGTGGTCCTGAATTGGCAGCGCGTTTGGAACGTGAAGGATACGCAAAATTAGCTGAAGAACTTGGCTATGACTACAAGGAAGAATTGTAATTCCCTCGTATCTTTTAGGAGAAGTAAATGACTAAAGAGAATATTAAACTTTTTTCAGAAATGCACGCCGAACCAAGCTGGTTATCTGACCTCCGTCAAAAAGCTTTTGATAAAATCGAGAGTTTGGAATTACCAGTCATTGAACGTGTGAAATTTCATCGTTGGAACCTGGGTGATGGAACGATTTCGGAGAATGAACCAACAGCAAATGTTCCAGATTTTACAGCTATTGACAATCAGTTGAAATTGGTACAATTAGGTACTCAAACAGTCTTTGAGCAAATTCCAGTTGAGTTGGCTGAACAAGGAGTGGTCTTTACAGACTTCCATTCAGCTTTAGAAGAAATTCCAGAACTCGTAGAAGAATTCTTCATGTCATCAGTCAAATACGATGACGACAAATTGGCAGCCTACCACACAGCATACTTTAACAGTGGAGCTGTTCTCTATATTCCAGACAATGTAGAAATCACAGAACCAATCGAAGGAATTTTCTACCAAGATAGTGATAGTGATGTGCCATTTAACAAGCATATTCTGATCATTGCTGGTAAAAACTCTAAAATTAACTATCTCGAACGTCTTGAGTCACGTGGTGGAGATAGTGCTAAGGCAACTGCCAATATCACAGTTGAAGTGATTGCACGTTCTGGTGCTCAAGTGAAGTTTGCGGCGATTGACCGTCTTGGTGAGAATGTCACTGCCTACATTAGCCGTCGTGGTAAATTAGGCAACGATGCAAGTATTGACTGGGCCATCGGTGTTATGAACGAAGGAAATGTTGTTGCTGACTTTGATAGTGATTTGATTGGAAATGGTAGCCATGCAGACCTTAAGGTTGTTGCTCTATCAAGTGGTCGTCAGGTGCAAGGAATTGATACTCGAGTGACTAACTACGGTTGTAACTCTATCGGTAATATTCTTCAACATGGGGTTATCCTTGAAAAAGCAACCTTGACCTTCAACGGTATCGGACACATCATCAAGGGTGCTAAGGGAGCAGACGCCCAACAAGAGAGCCGTGTTCTCATGCTCTCAGACCAGGCTCGTTCAGATGCTAACCCAATCCTTTTAATTGATGAAAATGATGTTACTGCAGGACACGCAGCTTCTATTGGACAAGTAGATCCTGAAGACATGTACTACCTCATGAGTCGTGGTTTGGATAAAGCGACTGCGGAACGCCTGGTTGTCCGTGGTTTCCTTGGATCTGTGATCGTTGAGATTCCAGTCAAGGAGGTTCGTGATGAAATGATTGCAACCATCGAAGAAAAATTATTAAAACGCTAAGGTGAATTTAATGTTAGATGCAGAAGCTATTCGAAAGGATTTTCCGATTTTAGACCAGATTGTCAATGACGAACCTCTGGTTTATTTGGACAATGCTGCGACGACACAAAAACCACTAGCTGTTCTGGAAGCAATTAATCACTACTATGAAGAGGACAATGCCAATGTCCACCGTGGTGTTCATACCTTGGCTGAAAGGGCGACAGCATCTTATGAAGCCGCTCGTGAAACCATTCGTAACTTTATCAATGCTGAGTCGACAAAAGAAGTGCTCTTTACCAGAGGTACGACAACTAGTCTCAACTGGGTTGCACGTTACGCAGAAGAAATCTTGACTGAGGGAGACCAGGTCTTGATTTCAGTCATGGAACACCATTCCAATATTATTCCATGGCAGGAAGCTTGCCGAAAGACTGGGGCAGAGCTTGTTTATGTATATCTCAAAGATGGAGCTCTGGATATGGATGACTTGCATTCTAAATTGACTGACAAAGTTAAATTTGTTTCACTAGCTCACGCATCAAACGTTCTTGGAGTGGTTAATCCTATCAAAGAAATCACACAAATGGCTCACCAAGTTGGAGCCATCATGGTAGTTGATGGAGCACAATCAACGCCCCATATGAAGATTGATGTCCAGGAGTTGGATGTGGACTTCTTTGCCTTTTCAGGTCACAAGATGGCTGGCCCTACTGGTATCGGTGTTCTCTATGGCAAAGAAAAGCATCTTGAACAAATGTCACCAGTTGAATTTGGTGGCGAGATGATTGATTTTGTTTATGAACAATCTGCAAGTTGGAAGGAATTGCCTTGGAAATTTGAGGCTGGAACTCCTAACATGGCAGGTGCTATTGGACTTGCTGCAGCAGTGGATTATCTGGAAAAGATTGGTATGGATGCCATTGAAGCTCATGAACAGGAATTGATTGCATATGTCTTTCCAAAATTGCAGGCAATTGAGGGATTGACTATTTATGGTTCGCAGGACTTGGCTCAACGTTCAGGTGTCATTGCCTTTAACCTTGGGGATCTTCATCCTCACGATCTTGCAACAGCACTTGATTATGAAGGAGTGGCTGTTCGCGCTGGTCATCATTGCGCTCAACCTTTGCTCCAATATTTGGAAGTCCCAGCAACAGCTCGTGCAAGTTTTTATATCTACAATACCAAGGCAGATTGTGACAAGCTAGTCGATGCTCTACAAAAGACAAAGGAGTTTTTCAATGGCACTTTCTAAACTAGATAGCCTTTATATGGCAGTGGTGGCAGACCATTCGAAAAATCCACATCACCAAGGGAAGCTGGAAGATGCTGAGCAAATCAGCCTCAATAATCCAACCTGTGGGGATGTTATCAACCTCTCTGTCAAGTTTGATGCAGAGGACCGTTTGGAAGATATTGCTTTTCTAAATTCAGGATGCACGATTTCAACTGCTTCTGCTAGTATGATGACAGATGCTGTTTTGGGCAAGACCAAACAAGAAATTCTAGAACTTGCAACTATCTTTTCTGAAATGGTTCAAGGTCAAAAGGATGACCGTCAAGACCAACTCGGGGATGGTGCCTTCTTGTCAGGTGTTGCCAAATTCCCACAACGAATCAAGTGTGCAACCCTGGCTTGGAATGCCCTTAAGAAAACAATTGAAAATCAAGATAACAAGTAAGACAAGTTTCTTTTGTCTTACGAATCAGTAGAAATGAAGAATGAAAGAAAGGATATTATGGCTGAAGAAAGAGTAGAACCAAAACCAATTGACCTTGGTGAATATAAATTTGGTTTCCATGATGATGTGCAACCAATCTTATCAACAGGTAAAGGATTGAACGAAGGGGTTATTCGTGAATTGTCCGCTGCTAAGGGTGAGCCTGAGTGGATGTTAGAATTTCGATTGAAATCTTACGAAACCTTTAAAAAAATGCCTATGCAAACTTGGGGAGCAGACTTGTCAGAGATTGATTTTGATGACTTGATTTACTACCAAAAACCATCTGATAAACCAGCTCGTTCATGGGATGATGTACCTGAAAAGATTAAAGAAACCTTTGAACGTATCGGGATCCCAGAAGCTGAACGTGCTTATCTAGCTGGAGCTTCTGCCCAGTATGAGTCAGAAGTAGTTTACCATAACATGAAGGAAGAATTTGAGAAGTTAGGCATTATCTTTACAGATACAGATTCCGCCCTCAAGGAATACCCTGACTTGTTTAAACAATACTTCGCTAAGCTAGTACCACCAACAGATAATAAGTTGGCAGCCTTAAACTCAGCAGTATGGTCAGGTGGAACCTTTATCTACGTACCAAAAGGAGTCAAGGTAGATATTCCGCTTCAAACCTACTTCCGTATCAATAATGAAAATACTGGACAGTTTGAACGTACTCTGATTATCGTTGATGAGGGAGCAAGTGTCCACTACGTAGAAGGATGTACAGCGCCAACATATTCAAGCAACAGCTTGCATGCTGCTATTGTAGAAATCTTTGCTTTGGACGGAGCATATATGCGTTATACGACTATTCAAAACTGGTCTGATAATGTCTATAACTTGGTAACAAAACGCGCTAAGGCTCAAAAAGATGCTACTGTTGAGTGGATTGATGGGAACTTGGGTGCCAAAACAACTATGAAATATCCATCTGTATACTTAGATGGAGAAGGAGCGCGTGGTACCATGCTTTCTATTGCCTTTGCTAATGCAGGGCAACACCAGGATACTGGTGCCAAGATGATCCACAATGCACCGCATACTAGTTCATCTATTGTATCTAAGTCTATCGCTAAAGGTGGCGGTAAGGTAGACTACCGTGGACAAGTAACCTTTAACAAGAACTCTAAGAAATCTGTTTCTCACATTGAGTGTGATACTATTATCATGGATGACTTGTCTGCATCTGACACAATTCCGTTTAATGAAATTCATAACTCGCAAGTTGCTTTGGAGCACGAAGCTAAGGTTTCTAAGATTTCAGAAGAACAACTTTACTACCTCATGAGTCGTGGATTATCAGAACAAGAAGCAACTGAAATGATTGTCATGGGATTTGTAGAGCCCTTTACCAAAGAACTTCCGATGGAATACGCTGTTGAGCTCAACCGTTTGATTAGCTACGAAATGGAAGGATCAGTTGGCTAGACTATATGAACAAAGACAGAACGAATGTTACATTTGTTCTGTTTTTTTAATAATTTTAGTTTATAAATATTCACATTTGAAACGATATATGGTAAAATATTACAAAAATCAGTAAATGGGGGATGAATATGAATATTTTTAGGACAAAAGATGTTAGTCTGGGTAAGACTGAAATGCATCGTCATTTGAAATTATGGGATTTAATTCTCTTGGGAATTGGTGCCATGGTTGGTACAGGAATCTTTACCATCACTGGTACTGCAGCAGCTACGCTTGCTGGTCCTGCTCTTGTGGTATCTATCGTGATTTCTGCAATCTGTGTATCATTATCAGCTCTCTTTTTTGCTGAGTTTGCTTCACGAGTCCCCGCAACCGGTGGAGCCTATAGTTATTTATACGCAATTTTGGGTGAATTTCCAGCTTGGATAGCTGGTTGGCTCACTATTATGGAATTCATGACAGCTGTTTCAGGTGTTGCTTCAGGTTGGGCAGCATACTTTAAAGGTTTACTAAGTAACTATGGAATATCGATGCCTCAAGCCTTAAATGGTACCTTTAATCCAGAACAGGGAACTTATATCGATCTCTTGCCCATACTAGTATTGGTATTAGTAACAGGACTAGTGCTTTTAAATTCGAAAGCTGCCTTACGTTTCAACTCAATATTAGTTGTATTAAAATTTTCAGCCTTGGCCTTGTTCATCTTGGTTGGAATTTGGTACATTAAACCGGAAAATTGGTCTGACTTTGCACCATTTGGTTTTGGTCAGATATATGGAGGTAGCTCTGGTATTATGGCAGGTGCTTCACTTATGTTCTTTGGTTTCTTAGGTTTTGAGTCCATTTCTATGGCGGTTGATGAAATTCAAAATCCACAAAAGAACGTTCCTCGTGGTATTGTTTTGTCTCTAACTATTGTATCTATTCTTTATGCCCTAGTAACATTAGTATTGACTGGTATTGTTCATTATAGCAAACTCAATGTTGACGACGCGGTAGCTTATGCTTTGAGAAATATTGGTATTGGTTGGGCAGCCAATTATGTGTCTCTCGTTGCTATTTTTACCTTGATTACCGTATGTATCTCCATGACTTTTGCTTTGTCTAGAATGATTTATAGCTTGGCTCGTGATGGTCTTTTGCCGCAAAGTTTTAAACAAGTGACAAAGACAAGTCGTATTCCAAAAAATGCAACGATTTTAACAGGAGTTGTCTCAGCTATAGCTGCAGGAATTTTCCCTTTGGCAAGTATTGCAGCCTTTTTAAATATTTGTACCTTGGCTTATCTAATTCTATTAGCATATGGAATTATCAAACTGAGAAAAGATAAAGGAATGCCAAAAGAGGGAGAATTTAAAACGCCACTGGTTCCAGTTTTGCCAATCTTGTCTATTCTAATCTGTTTGTCTTTCATGCTTCAGTATACACTTGAAACATGGATAGCCTTTGGGATTGCTCTTGTAATAGGCATTATTATCTACTTTACCTATGGATATAAACATTCCACTATTTTAGAAGATAAATAAAAAAATCGCGTAAATCGCGATTTTTTATTTATAATTTTTCGTTTACGAATCGAACAAAACTATTCCACCAAACTTTAAGGAAGATAGCTTTTTCTACATTTTTCTCTGCAACCATTTCAAAGCTAGGTTTATCAGACGTGATATAGCCTTGACCAACTAAATCCTTATCATCGTAGGTCAAATGACCAACGACTGTTCCAGCTTCTAGAGGTGCCGTAGGTAGATTGCTAGCTGGTGTATAACTGATGGATGATTGTGCCCGACTACCTAAACGTTGAACGATTTTAATATCTTCTTTCGCAACAGCCGTCACATTGTCATCTTTTCCATCCATAACTGGAGCTTTACTATCTTCATAACTTTCACCTTGCTTGACAACAGTTTGCAGAGCGTAGTTTGAGGAAATATAGTCTAAAAGAGCAGAAGTAGCTGTGAAACGAGCGTAGGGGTTACCAGCTTGAGTATTAGCATTAAGAACAACTGTAATTATTCTCATTCCTTTTTCAACCGTAGTACCAACAAAAGATTCACCAGCTTTATCAGTCGTACCAGTTTTCAGTCCATCGATACCACCACGGTGAGCAGGCATATCCTCTAACATAAAGTTCGTAGATGTGATAGTCATTCCGGCAAAGGTTGAAGTTGGCTTCTTAGTAATTTCTAAAACTTGAGGATATTTTAGAATGAGGTTACGAGCAACGATAGCCACATCATAAGCACTCAATTTGTTCTCATCATCTTTTTTTGAACCTGGATAAATATTATCACCAAGGGTTTCATTGTTAAGACCAGTTGTATTAACGATTGTAGCATCCTGGATACCCCATTCCAGCAATTTTGCTTTCATCATGTCTACAAACTCTTTTTCTGATCCAGCTATCTTCTCTGCGAGTGCAATAGCTGCACTATTAGCACTAGAAACTAAAGTTGCTTCAAGCAACTCTTCTACAGTATAATTTCGAGCTTCCAAAGGGACATTACTGGCTTCAGAATTAGTAGTGAGCTGGTATGGATAGTCAGAAATTTCAACTGGAGTAGTTAGAGAAATTTTTCCTTGCTCCAAGGCTTCATAGACTAGATAAACAGTAATCAACTTAGTGATAGATGCAATTTCGACGGGTTGACTTGCATCTTTCTCATATAAAATCTTACCAGTGTTAGCCTCTATAGCGATAGCGTGCTTAGCCGCTACATCAAAATCCTGCGCGTAAACAGGACTTGCAGTAGCCAATAACAGGGGTGTGATCAATGTTAAAATTAATTTCTTCATAGTAACTTTATTCTATCATAAAGAAAAAAAATATTCTTGATTTTATGACGGGGGTTATCAATCTTTTTTTAAATATGGTAAAATAGGGAGAAGAGGAGGTGGCATATGTTTCGGAGAAACAAATTATTCTTCTGGACTACTGAAATACTACTGATAACCTTAATTTTCTATCTTTGGAGAGAAATGGGTGCTATTATTACACCTTTTGCTAGTGTAATAAATACAATTATGATTCCTTTCTTATTGGGTGGTTTCTTGTATTATCTTACAAACCCTTTAGTTCAGTTTCTAGAAAAAAAATTTAAACTAAATCGAATTATTGGTATTTTATTGACTCTCTGTGGATTAGTCTGGCTGATTGTGATAGGCGTTGTTTATCTCTTGCCTATTTTAATCAATCAGTTGAGTAGTTTGATTAATTCTAGCCAAGATATATACAGTCGTATTCAAGATTTGGTAATAAAATTATCCAAATACCCAGCCTTTCAAAATCTAGATGTTCAAAAGACTATTCAACAGCTGAATCTGTCTTATGTAGATATCCTACAAAATATCTTAAATGGTGTTACAAATAGTGTCGGCAGTGTCTTATCTGCATTAGTTAGCACTGTCCTGATTATTATCATGACGCCAGTCTTTTTAATTTATTTCTTGCTAGATGGACATAAGCTTTTACCCATGCTAGAAAGAACTATTTTAAAGCATGATAGACTGAATATTTCTGGTCTAATAAAAAATCTAAATGCCACTATTTCCCGTTATATTAGTGGAGTTTCAATTGATGCAGTTATCATTGGATGTTTAGCCTATATCGGCTATAGTATTATTGGTTTGAAATATGCACTTGTATTTGCAATCTTTTCTGGTTTAGCTAATTTAATTCCTTATGTTGGACCTAGTATTGGTCTTATACCGATGATCATATCAAACCTATTTACAGATCCTCAAAAGATGTTAATTGCTGTGATTTACATGCTTATTATTCAGCAGATTGACGGAAATGTATTATATCCACGGATTGTTGGTGGGGTTATGAAAGTTCACCCAATAACTATTTTAGTTTTGTTACTATTATCTAGTAATATTTATGGTGTTATTGGAATGATTGTTGCAGTACCCACTTATTCGATTTTAAAAGAGATTGTGAAATTCTTAGTACGCTTGTATGAAAATCACAAGGAAGTAAAGGAAGTTCAAAATCAATTATCAGAATAAAGAATCAGATTTTTCTGGTTCTTTTTTCTTAAAATTTAATAGAAACTTACTTATTTTAAAATATAGGATTGACTTGTTAAGGATAGAATAAGAATAATTCACAAATTCTATGTAAAACACTTGCAATTTAGCTGAAATTTGATAAAATAGTAAGGAAAGTTAGACTGTATTGCCTACTGTCTATCTATAAAATATATTTTATTGGAGGCTTTTACTCAAATGGCAAAAGAAAAATAC